>NZ_BDEL01000001.1:2216250-2538437 GCF_001685485.1 Formosa haliotis
ACAATCAACAAACCCGACAAGACCGCATGATTTTGTGGGTTAAAGAAAAATATCCTTTACACAATTTACACCGTGTGGCAAAAATAACAAGAGATTTACGTCCGGTTAAATCGGCAGAAGAATTGGCTTTAATGCAACAAGCCGCCGATATTAGTGTAGAGAGTTTTAAAATGGCTTTACAAGCGGCTAAACCCAATATAAAAGAGTACGTTATCGAAGCCGAATTAATTTACAATTTAACCCGATCGGGTGCTTTACGCCATGCGTTTAAACCTATCGTGGCTTCCGGAAAAAATGCCTGTGCCTTACACTACAACACCAATGATGACATGTGTAAAGATGGCGAGATGATTCTTATGGATTTTGGGGTATGCTATGCCAATTATAATAGCGATACTACCCGTTGTTTTCCCGTAAACGGAAAGTTTTCAGAACGTCAAAAAGCAGTGTATAATGCTGTTTTAAGATGTTTAAAAGCAGGAAGCAAATTGCTAAAACCTGGTGTAATTCCTTCAGAATACGAAACAAAAATGGCCAAATTAGTAGAAGCTGAATTGATTAATTTAGGATTATTTACTGCTGAAGATGTTGCAAATCAAGATGAAGACAAACCACTTTATAAGAAATATTATATGCATGGCTCGGCGCATTATATTGGTTTAGATGTTCATGATGTTGGTTTATATACTCGTCCGTTAGAAGTTGGTATGGTTTTAACTTGCGAACCTGGAATTTACATTTCGGAAGAAGGTATTGGCTGTCGTTTAGAGAATGATTATATAATTACCGAGGATGGAAATAGAAATATGACAGCTGCGATGCCCATAGAAGTTGAAGATATTGAAGCATTAATGCAGAAAAAATAAAAGATGAAAACAATAGGAATAGGAGGCTCTACCATTGAAGCCGAATTAGCAGCGATAACACCTAAGGCACAGGTGGTACAACCCATACAAAAATCGGAATTCCCTAAACGCATTTCAAAAGCTTTAGAGCTTATGAAAACAGCCGATTTAAAAGCGATGTATTTACATGCTGGCACAAATCTGTATTATTTTACAGGCACAAAATGGCATGCTAGCGAGCGCATGGTAGGCGCATTAATTTTAGCAGACGGAAGTGTTCACTATATAGCTCCTCAATTTGAGGAAGGCACAATTTTAGACTTTATGGGTGTTAAAGGCGTAATTCACGGATGGGAAGAACATGAAAGTCCGTTTGCGTTACTAGTTTCTGTTTTAAAGGAAAACGGTATAACATCTGGAAACATTGGGATTGATGAAGCCACGCCGTTTTTCATTGTCGATGGCATTTTAAAAAGTCAATCGGAATACACTTTAGTGAATGCCAAATCGGTAACTGCCGGTTGTCGAATGATAAAATCGGAAGCAGAAATAGCCATCATGCAAGCGGCTATGGATATTACGATGGAAGTTCATAAAGCAGTTGCTAGAATTTTGAAACCTGGTATTGCAGCTAAAACAGTAGAAGAATTTATAAATGAAGCCCATAAACGCTACGGTATTCCTACTGGTTCTTATTTCTGTATCGTGTTGTTTGGGGTAGATTCTTCATTTCCGCATGGTGTAAAATCTCCTAAAAATTTAGAAGACAACGAAGTCGTATTGGTTGATACCGGTTGTATGCTTCACGATTACATTTCAGACATAACAAGAACCTATGTTTTTGGTGACATTACCGATGAACACCGTAAAATTTGGAATTTAAAACGCGAAGCGCAATTTTCAGCATTTAAAGCTGCACAATTGGGTAACACCTGCGGATCTATAGATGTTGATGTTCGAAATACTTTAGAAGAAAACGGTTTAGGTCCGGACTATAAAGTTCCAGGATTGCCACATAGAACAGGTCATGGTATTGGTTTAGATATTCATGAATGGCCATATTTGGTACGCACAGATACTACCATCTTAGAAGCGGGAATGTGTTTTAGTAACGAACCTATGTTGGTTATTCCTAACAAATTTGGTATCCGTTTAGAAGATCATATTTATATGACTGAGGATGGCCCAAAATGGTTCACAGAACCTGCACATAGCATAGAAGATCCGTTTGGAATCTCAAAATAAAAGTTGATTATAGTAAGTGTATAAAAGGCGTTAGAGGTGTGAAACTAACGCCTTTTTTTATGAATTAATAGTGCTTCATAAAATCTTCGGCAAGGATACGTTCTAAATAAAACAGAAGCTCTTTTGCATGTTCTTTACTAAAAACAAGAGGCGGTTTTATTTTTAAAACATTATGGTCTGGGCCATCAATACTCATTAAAATACTATGATCCTTCATGCGGTTGGCAAGATAATCGGTATGCTTGGCGAGCGGTTTCAGATTAGCATCTACCAGTTCTATGCCTAAAAACAATCCTTGTCCTCTTACATCACCAATTATAGGATATTTAACAGCTAAAGCCTTTAGTTCTGCCTTTAAAAATTCACCTACAGTTAATGCATTTTTTTGAAGTTGTTCTCGTTTTATTATTTGCAAAACCTCCGTCCCAATGGCACAGGACACCGGATTTCCTCCAAATGTGTTAAAATATTCCATACCATTTGCAAAGGTGTCGGCAACTTCTCGAGTACACGCTACGGCCGCCAAAGGATGTCCATTACCAAGTGGTTTTCCTATGGTCACGATATCTGGAATAACATCATGGAGTTGAAATCCCCAAAAGGTTTTTCCCATACGGCCACATCCGGTTTGCACTTCATCAGAAATACAAAGTCCGCCAGCAGCTCTTACTTTTTGATATGCTAATTTTAAAAACCCTTCAGGCAGTTCAATTTGGCCACCACAACTAATAATTGGTTCTATAATAAAAGCTGCAAGACCTCGATTTTTATGTTGAATACGGTCAATTTGTTTATCAATATTTTCGGCATATAATTTACCCGTATCTTTTCCTCTATATGTTCCGCGGAAGGCATCGGGAATTGGGATAATATGTGTGTACTCGGGAGCGCCTTGTCCGCCTTTGCCTTCAAATTTATACGATGAGATATCAATGCACATGTTACTATTTCCGTGATAGCCCATTTCTGACGCTATAATATCGCGTTCGCCCGTAACCGTTTTTGCCATTCGAATGGCTAACTCGTTAGCTTCACTTCCCGAGTTTACAAAATGTAACACACTCAATTCCGGTGGTAAAGTTTCTAATAAGGCTTCCGTTAACTTATTGATGTTCGGATGCAAATAGCGCGTGTTGGTATTAATTAAAGCCATTTGGTATTGTCCTGCTTTTACCACTTCAAAATGTTCATGCCCCACATGCGCTACATTGTTTACGGTATCTAAATATTTGGCACCATTTTCATCCATTAAATAGACGCCGGCCCCTCTAACCATTTTTATAGGCGTGTTGTATTGTAAACTTAAACCTTTGCCTAAATGCTGTTTTCTATAAGCTATTAAGTCAGCATTTGATGGTTGACGGACTTCTAAATTTTTATCTAATTTGAAAAATGCATTTGGATTTGGGCAAATACTTTTCCAAACTGAAAGTTCTTTATAATAGGTAACCCCTCTAAAATCGGCAGTATAATTGAGCATGGAAAGCATGACTTGAAAATGTAAATGCGGCGCCCAATTCCCGTTTTCTTTCGAAGTTCCTAAACATCCGATGCATTCCCCTTGTTTTATAATATCGCCAACCTTTTTGGACAAGGCGCTCTCTATAGACAAATGTCCATACAACGTATAAAAATGGTTGTTCTCGAATTGATGTTTTAAAATAATGAGTCCGCCATAGTTTTTATCACCTTCGGCATTTACTGCAACGATAACTTCGCCATCGCATAATGCGTGAATTGGCATTTGTGCAGGGAGCCAATAATCGACTCCCAAATGAATCGTTCTACTCGTTCTGCCACTGTTACCAATAGTATCGTAATCGGTAGAGGTATACAACGGGCGAGGTTCTAAATAGCCGC
This sequence comes from Formosa haliotis, assembly GCF_001685485.1. Classification (NCBI taxonomy): domain Bacteria; kingdom Pseudomonadati; phylum Bacteroidota; class Flavobacteriia; order Flavobacteriales; family Flavobacteriaceae; genus Formosa; species Formosa haliotis. Next base: position 2,220,201 of record NZ_BDEL01000001.1, read on the forward strand.
CAGCGATAATCTTGGAAGGCTGCTGCTTTTGTAATGTATTAAGTTTAAACTGAAATACATCGAGATCGTTAAATTCCTCTTGATGCCCAATCCAAGCACTCGACACACTTAAATCTAAAGGTGCGATATCTTGTTTTTTAATCGTTGGAAAAAGTTGTGTAAGACTAAAATTCTGATGTTCTATCCATTTATAAAATGCCTTTTCGTTTGGATGAGCATTAAAACCACAGGCCGCTCTAAAGCTATACTGTGCAAATTCTGGCGAAATCGCTCTCCATTTTTTTAGTAATTCCCAAGCTGGTTTTTCGCTAATTAAAAGATAGGTGTTTTCGGGCTCCTCAATTTTATTTATAGCCGATTTAGTAACCGAAATTACCAATCGCATAGCAATAGCATGATATAAGTGCTCGAGTTCAAGCTCTTGAAGAGGATAACTTTTATGATACCCTTTTACTAAGGGTAAGGCAGCTTCTAACGGATTTTGATGATGCATAATCGCATATGCACAAGCTATGGCCACATCATTTATAATTTGGGTATACACAGCATCGCCATAATCTATAACGGCAATCACTTTGGGCTGAATTAATGCTGAACTTACAATGACATTATTATCATTCGCATCATTATGAACAATACTTTTTCTTAGCGTATTGTAAACTTCAAAAGTAGCTTCGAAGCCTGAAATAAAATGTTTAAGAATTTGTTTCTCTTCCGAAGAAAATAAATGCAACTGCTGTTTTGTCCATAAACTTTGAGCCACATCCCAATCAAATACCTTATGCGCTTCTGGGTGATTAAAACCATTTAAAGCCGAGGTTACCCGTCCGCATTGTTCGCCGAGGCTAAAACGCAAATCGTCTAATTGCGGATTTACACGACTCCATAACCTACCAGAAATCCAAGTAAGCACACGTACAAAACGAACCTGATTGGAAGCATCTGTAAATGATGAAATAAGATTCCCCTTGTTATCCGGAACCGCTTTTGGAGTGCAAATCTCCATGGTACTATGTTCAAGATGTTGCAATAATTCCTGCTGAAATTCAAGTTGTTTTTTACTTTCACCTGGACGAGAAACTTTTAAGATATAAGACAGTCCCTCGGCTGTTTTTATCTTAAAATTATAATCAACTTCTCCAGGAAGCGGGGTTACAAACCCTGAAATTCCATATAAATCTGAAGCTATATTTTTCGCGTGGTCTACAGTTAATGCAAGAGTATTCTGTTCCATGAAAATAGAAGTATTTAATCATTTAAAAGTACTATTTTAATATGAAATAGGGAGACCACAACCCGAGAATAAGCCGTTAATTTTATGAGATAATTTAGATTAAAACCCTTGTTAAAATCGTACTTTTGCAGCATAAAAATTTTTAGAAAATGAGTGTATTACAAACCTTAGAAAGCAGAAGTAACAAAAGTTGTGAACTTTGCGGATCTTCAGATCAATTAAAACAATATGTTATTCCACCATCCTTAAACGAAAATGTAGATAATAGCGTATTGGTATGTAATACCTGCTTACAACAAATTGAAGGCAACGATGAAATGGATGTTAACCACTGGCGTTGTTTAAACGATAGTATGTGGAACGAAAATGTGGCGGTGCAAATTATGTCTTGGCGTATGCTGCAACGCTTACGTGGTGAAGGTTGGCCTAAAGATTTGTTAGATATGATGTATTTAGACGATGATGCTTTGGCTTTAGCTCGCGCTACTGGCGAAGATCAGGACGAGAGTTCTAAAATTATTCATAGAGATTCTAATGGTGTTATTCTAGAAACTGGCGACAATGTAGTGTTGGTAAAAGATTTAAAAGTGAAGGGGTCTAGTATGGTTGCCAAACAAGGAACCGCTGTTAGAAACATCCGTTTAGATCATGAAAATGCCGAATATATAGAAGGAAAGGTTGACGGGCAACAAATTGTAATCATCACAAAATACGTGAAGAAATTATAAACGTTCATTAGTTAATTTAAGAATGAAGTTCTCGAACTAAGAACAAAATATTTTATAAAGAGGCTGTCCAAAACGTTGAAACCTCCTTAAACTGAACTCCTGTCGTCTGCCAGACACTGTGATTCAGAGTCTGAAATAAATTCAGAATGAGGATTTCATAGGTTTCGGACAGTTTTTTTATCTGTTCTAAAATTATAAAGCAGACTGACAAGATCTTTTCTACCCATAAACTTCCCTATAAACCTATTCTCTAAACCTAGTATCTGGGGATTTCTCATAGCCAAAAATCCGGGTATTCTACCTTTAAAACCTCATATTATAACGTTTATTACACACCTACATTGCAGCACCTTATCACACTATATGTCAATCAACTAAGGTTCGTTTCCGTTTGACGATTATATTTAATTTTTTGAAAAATAAAGTGCATCTTTAAGTAGATATGATTATTAGCGCTGTAGAGTATAAATCTTTTAAAATTAGATAAATATGGCACTAGAAATTTTACAAAACAATGAAGCTTTTGTTATTGATGGCGATTTAAATCACACAAATGTTTCAAAGTTTCATGCATCTTTCGAGAATGCATTTACAGACACCAACCAATTGGTGATTAATATTGACAAACTAAAAAGTGCAGATGTTGCAGGTGTTTCGGCTTTCGAGTCCTTATACCAACAAGCTGTAAAGCACAAAAAGCGATTGGTCCTTGTAGGATATGGTAGTCGCGATTTGTACAACCATTTTGAAACTACTTTTACCCGCAATTAGGGTAAAAGATGCCTTATTTAAACAAATTTAACCTTAAAACCCAACGCTTATGGAACTAACAATTACGCATTACAACAACTATTTTAAAATTAAAGGAATTCTAACAAAACATAACTTAGATGTTTTTTACAATTACTTTCAAGATGTTTTTGATGACCGAGATCGGATTACCATAAATTTATCCGGTTTAGATGTTGTCGATCAATTTGGAGTTCAAGCTTTAGAACAATTACAAAAAGAAGCAAAACGATTAGCTATTCCGTTATCTATTATCGGTTCTGGTCAAACTGCAATCTACGATCATTTTAAAACTGAAGCTCTTACCTCATCCTCGTAAAAATTTAATCTGTTTTTTTTATATCCCTAATCGCCCTTAGTCATCACGCTAAGGGCGATTTTATTTAGGTCATTTTCACAAAAACGTCTTTTGTTTTTGGTGAAATGCATCGGCCTGAAGTTGCATTAATTCGCGAGCCTTTTTCTTTTTGTATTGATAAAGTTCATCCTCTTCTGCAATATCTGTATACACCTTATTGTTAAGTGTAGCATCTGTAGTAATTATTAATTTACGCTCACTTACTTTTTGATGAACCCAAGATTTTATAGCCGTGTCTTCATCTTCCAATTTATAATCGTATTCGCCTTTTGGAGTTATTAGTTTAGACAAAATAGGGGCAGTCTCTATAGCCAAAAACAGCAGGAAAATAAAAAATGAAGGCAACCAAGGCAAGGTCCCTAAAGCCGTTACTCGAGCCATAAGACCACCAAAATTATCTATTATAGGCTGAGAGCTGTTAACTTGAGTCTGATAATCTGATTTTAATTGAGAAATCTCATTTTCTAAAGTTTTAATTTTAATTGCATTTTCGGTTTTTAACGTTTGTAACTCTCCTAACGCAGCATCATGTTTGTCTCGTTTTTCTTTGTAAACAGGACCTTTTCCTAGTTTTTTAGTCCCCGATGTTCCCTCGGCTTCAGAAATATAAATAGCATAAAGCGCATCAACTTCTGCTGTTTTAGTGTCTATTTCAGTTTTTAGGCTTTCTATTTCATGTTCTTTAGCTTCAATATTTGGATGAAATTGATTGGCTATCTGATTTTGGTTTGCTAAGGTTAAATCGTTTTTCTGCTCTAATAACACCTGATTGATTTCCTTTTCAAAAATCTTTAATTCTAAGGGTTTAGAAATCACTACAGCTATAATAACTGCTAAAAATAATCTGGGAATGACTTGAAGAAATTCATCTAGAAAAGCATTCCGTTTTTTTAAAGTCGATACAATAAAGCGATCTAAATTAAAAATAAGCAAACCCCAAATTACTCCAAAAACAAGGGCAAGCATAACACTATCGAAAACCATGTGAAGTGCAAAACCTGAAGCTATACTAGCCATAAGGGCGGTAAAAAAAACGGTAGCACCAATACCTGCATATTTATTTTGTTCGCCATTAGAGCAGGTTTTTAAAATGGTTTGATCTGCTCCAGAACACAGAATGAAGAATTGTTTTAACATAACGATTGATTTGATTGATGATTACTATAAGAACGCAGTTTCGGGTTAAATGTTACACTTTATTTTATAAATAATTATAAATAAGCGCATTAAAAATAACTCAATATTTCTTTTTGTGGTCTTTTAGTAAGAATCTCGACATTTACTTTTTTAAATCTGTTATATTTGATTTTGTAAAACCATCCTAATGTCATGAATAAGTTTAGCCTAAGTATATTTTGTAGTCTCTTTAGCCTTATTTTTTGCTACAGTCAAACGGTTTCCGACATTATAAACGCCGTAAATTTAGACTCCCTATCGTTAACCGTAAAAGAATTTTCTGGAGAACAACCTACTATTGTAAACGGAAATACTGTTACTATTTTAAATAGAAAACAAGCCAATAATAATTTAGCGGCCGAGTATTTGTTTGAGAAATTGGACCGATTAGATAATCTATCTGTTGCCTATCAAATCATGAATGATGATGACCAACGCCGGAATGTTATAGCCACCCAATTAGGCACCACACACCCTGAAAATGTATATATAATTTGCGCACACTACGATAGTGTTACCGATTATTGCGCCGACGACAATGCCAGTGGTGTAGCTGCAGTTATAGAAGTTGCTAGGGTATTATCGGGGCAATGTTTAGAAAACACCATAATTTATGCCTTATGGGATGAAGAGGAAATTGGTTTAATTGGCTCTAAATATTATGCCGAATTAGAGAAAACCAATGGCGAGCCTATTTTAGGCGTTTATAATTTAGATATGATTGGTTACGATGGCGATAACGACCAAAGTTTCGATATTGATGTTAAAAAAGATGATGCAGGATCTCAAGGCATGAGCGATGACATTGTTGCTGTTTTAAATTCCTATCCATTTAAACTGAATGCCAATATAATAATTCCGGGCACAGAATACAGCGATCATTCTAGTTTTTGGAATCGTGGTTATCCAGCTGTATTAATTGGTGAAGCTTGGTCTGAAAATGATGAAAATCCAGAATACCACAGCAGTAACGACCGATTTGAATTGTTTAACACCCAGTTTTTTCATGAGATTTCTAAATTATCGGCAGGTTTTATGGCTACAAAAGCGGTGCTAACTGGAGTCGATAATTCTGTATCTGTAAGTGCTAAAAGCCTAAAAGCAAATCAAGATTCGGCGGTTTACCAATGGTATAATTGTACTACCGGATTACCTATATCGGGCGAAACGGCTCAAGTATTTGAACCTACTGAAAACGGAGACTATCAAGTAGAAATTACTTCTGGAGATTGTTCGGAATTTAGTGCTTGTTACACTTTTGAAACTTTAGGATTACCCACATTTACTGATGCCGAAATTACGCTATATCCTAATCCTGTAAAAACCAATTTACAGCTTGAAATTCTGCAACACGGCACCGTAGATTTAGATTTGTTTGATAGTTTAGGAAAATTAGTGTTACACACGACAACTTCGGGAAGGGACATTACTTTAAGTCTATCAAATTTACCTAGCGGGGTATATTATCTAACTATAGAAAATTCTAAAAAACGTGGTAGTTATAAAATTATTAAAGACTAGAAATCTTGAATTAAAAACAAAAATGATTGATATTCTATAGGTTTGCGTTAGCGATTGTAGTGGCATCCTTTTTATGAGATTATAGTACGGCGTATAAGCTGAAGCGAATCTTTATTTGGCAATACGAGTCTAAAGAAAGAGAATATGTAATAAAAAGATATAACGAAAAGCGCGACCTTTAGGGAACGCTCAAATAATATTACAATTATTCCATTTGAAATTGTACCAATCGACTTTTATAGTTCTTGTTTGATTTTAGATTATGTACAGATACTCCAATCTATATCAAATCAAGTGGAATCGACATGGTGGAATTTAAAAATTAAGATTTAGTTTCTCGATTTCCGATTTTAGCTCTTGTACGTTTATTTCTCTAAAATCGAATTCTATTTTAGGGTTTTCTTCCGTTTTTGTTTCTAAACTTCCTAAATACCATTTGTCTTGATCTTTTTTAATAGCTATGAGCACTACATTTTCATCTTTCGGAACACCTTTAAAATGGAAGGTATCTCCAAGTCGGCTACTTGGTATTACGGACTTAATAGATTTAAAAACCATAGTCACTCTAATGTCGTCGCCAGCATTTTTAATTTTAAATTTAAAAGGTATGTTGGCTCTACGAATAAACCGATCGCAATTAATCCAGCCTAATTTCGAAGTTCTTAGAATATAAGCATTTAGTTCGTAGGCCTTAACGCTTGCGGAGTTCTCGATTAATTTATCTTCAAACTTTTTATTTACAATGGAATCTCGTCTTAGAGTTTCTTTTCGAGGCGTGCTTCCTGTAAGAGCAGATAGTTGATTGCTTTCGGCCTGAAAAACAATGGGCAAAGAGTAGGGGACGATTACCGTTTTTCCTCTTTGTTTCCCGGGTGTCATTTTAGGCAATAAGGCTATAACTCTGTTCGCTTCAATTTCTAATTCCGGTTCAGATGCTCTAGACGTGATAGATACAGGTCTGCCTTCTTGATTAATTTTAAAAATTGTATTAATTCTTTGTCTTCCTGTTAATCCCAAGTTCATGGCGATTTCAGTGTTAAAGTTTGCCATTACAAATTTACTAATGGCGACACTAGTGCATTTTTTGCTCGCCGAAGGTTCAAGATGTTCGCAACCAGGATATGCTGGAGGAATTTCAACAATCGAAAAGGGAACTTCTACTTGCTCTTCTTGAACGGCCACCTTTTCATTTTCCGCTTCTTCTGCAGACTCATCTTGAAGTTTCCAGTTGATCTGTTCATGGTCCCATGTACCAGTAAAAAGTTGCATTCCTTCCTTTTTACTAGTGGTAGGAAACAAAATTTCAATAGTGGTATTTGGAGCCAAGTGTAAAGGCTCGTTGTTCTGGTACGCTTTAATGTTTAGCATACCTCCCGTTTCTAAAAGTGTTCCGTTAGATTGGGTAGATAAATTGGCTAATATCATGTCTGAAAGAGTGTAGTATTCTGTGACTTCTAAATCGATATTACCCGTAATAATGTTCTTGTTTTTATCTAAAAAAGAGCTTTTTTTCATTATTAGTTTAGTGCCTTCTTTACAAACAAGAGTGGTGTCTTTCTCTGAATTACAGGTAAATGTTTGAAAAGGTTTCTTCGGAATTTTAATATCTTCCTCTTCAATTTTTGTAGTAACTTCTGATTTTACAGCAGCTGTATTTGTTTGTTTTTGTGTTTCTTTTATAACTTCTTTTTCCACAACTGTATCTGTGGTTGGTTTAAAAGATGTTAGCGTATCTTTTGAAACGGGCCGAGTAACGACTTCTATAGCGTTGTTGTCTTTTTTTATAATTTCTGAATTGTTGTCATCAGTAAAAACAAATACAGAAGCAATAATTAACAATGCTAGAGTAGTAAAACCTAAATATTTTAACCATTTGTGTCTGGTGTATATTTTTTTGCCCGAAATAATTTCAGCTTTTAATTGTTGCCTTTTTATACCTTCTAAAATAGCGATGTGTTCTTCAAACAAACTTCTGAATTCGAAATCTATTTTTAATCGTTCTTCAAAATAGGTTGTTTCACTTTTAGAAAGTGACTTATTTAAATACCTGTTGATTAACTCTATGTCTTTTATATGATTTTCCATGATGTCTCGAATTAAGATTGAGGAGATTGACTAGTTCTGTAGATGTCTTTGGCTTTGGTTAAGCACTTATACTTCTGGTTTTTTGCAATTTTTTCTGATTTAAATTGCATAACATGAGCAATCTCTTTAAAAGACATGGCTTTGTTGTAAAACAGTTGTAAAAGTTGTTGACATCGTTCCCCTAATTCGAGGAATGCACGCTCGGCGCATTGGTATTTTTGTTCTTCTAAAACACTATGAGCAAGTTCTAGTTCGGCTGTATTAAAATTTTGTAAAGTGTTTTTAGTTAATTTTTTCTGGGTGTCTTTCCAAATAAAACGAGAGACAGAGTATAAATAGGTATAAAAAGAAGATGTAAGTTTAAAATCTGACTTTTCGAGATTTCGGTTTAAGATAATGAGTGCTTCTTGAAACACATCGGAAGCGTCTTGTTTCTGACCGCCTTTAGATAGAATTAAAGCCTCTATTTTTGGGTATAACCCATATAACTTGCTAAAGGCTTTTTCTCGCTGACCGGTTTTAAAAAGTTCTAATATGTGCTTGTCGTTCATAAAACTAATTTATTACTTAATGGTCTAAACGCTAAAAGGTCTCCCGTAAAAGTTGAAGTAATTTACAAAAACAAACACGATTATTGAATTTGATCTATATTTTAAAGGCTTAACGGATTTGCGTTAGCGATTGTAGTGGCATCCTTTTTATGAGATTATAGTACTGCGTATAAACTGAAGCCGAATCTTTATTTGGCTATAAGAGTCTAAAGAAAGAGAATATGTAATAAAAAGATATAACGAAAAGCGCGACCTTTAGGGAACGCCCAAAATGAAAAACATAAAAAAGAGGCTGTCGTAAAAGTGTTAAAACCCGTCATTCTGAATTCATTTCAGAATCTCATTATATTGATAACCAAACATGTGAGAACCTGAATCAAGTTCGGGTTGACGAAAAATCAACTTTTTAGACAGCCTCTTATTGTATAAGAACTTTCTACTACTTAGATAATTCTGTAAAATATTTAAAGAATTGTGGAATAGTCTCGATACCTTTTAGGTAATTCCAAATTCCGAAATGTTCGTTTGGCGAGTGGATTGCATCACTATCTAAACCAAAGCCCATTAAAATGGTTTTACTTTGTAATTCTTGCTCGAAAAGCGACACTATTGGAATACTACCACCGCTACGTTGTGGGACTGGTTTTTTACCAAAAGTTTCGGTATAGGCTTTAGAGGCCGCCTGATACCCAATACTATCGATTGGCGTTACATAACCTTGTCCGCCATGATGTGGTTTTACTTTTACGGTAACTGCTTCTGGAGCGATACTTTCGAAATGCTTTTGGAATAATTCTGTAATTTCTTTCCAATCTTGATTTGGCACTAAGCGCATCGATATTTTGGCAAATGCCTTACTCGCAATAACTGTTTTTGCACCTTCGCCAATGTACCCGCCCCAAATTCCGTTTACATCTAAAGTTGGACGTATAGAGTTACGCTCGTTTGTGGTGTATCCCGCTTCTCCATAAACCGCATCTATATCTAAAGATTTTTTATAATCTTCTAAATTAAATGGTGCTTTTGCCATTTCGGCACGTTCGGCTTGAGAAAGTTCTTCGACTTTATCGTAAAAGCCCGGAATGGTAATATGGTTATTTTCGTCGTGAAGTGAGGCAATCATTTTTGTTAAAACATTAATAGGATTGGCCACTGCACCCCCGTAAAGTCCAGAGTGCAAATCGCGATTTGGGCCAGTAACCTCAACCTCTACATAACTCAATCCGCGTAATCCTGTAGTAATTGAAGGCACATCTTTAGCAATCATTCCAGTGTCTGAAATAAGAATTACATCATTTTTTAATTTCTCGTGATTATTTTTTACAAAAGATGAAAGGTTTACACTACCTACTTCCTCTTCGCCCTCTATCATGAATTTTACATTACATGGTAGTTGGTTTGTGCGTGTCATAAACTCTAAAGCTTTTACATGCATGTACATTTGCCCTTTATCGTCGCACGCACCACGAGCAAAAATAGCTCCGTCTGGATGTTTTTCGGTGTTTTTTATAACCGGTTCGAAGGGTGGAGAGGTCCAAAGTTCGATAGGATCTGCGGGTTGCACATCGTAATGTCCATAAACGAGGACTGTTGGAAGTGATTTATCGATTATTTTTTCGCCATAAACAATTGGGTGACCTTCGGTTTTACAAATTTCAACATGCTCGCATCCGGCCTCTTCTAATCTTGTTTTTACAACTTCGGCTGTTTTTAAAACATCGTTTTTGTAGGCAGAGTCGGCACTTACAGAAGGTATCTTTAAAAGCTCTATAAGCTCGTTTAGGAATCGTTCTTTATTTTCTTGAATATATTGTGTTGTATTTTTCATGAGAAATATAGTGTTTGACACAAAAATACAAAACAACATGAATTTTTTCTTAAAAGTTGATTTGATTATTAAAACTAATTTTTATATTTGCACACCCTATTGCGGGCGTGGTGGAATTGGTAGACACGCTAGACTTAGGATCTAGTGCCGCAAGGTGTGGGAGTTCGAGTCTCCCCGCCCGCACAACATGCAAAAGCCGACTTTTTTAAGTCGGCTTTTTTATTTGGGGTAACACATAGTTTTCTTTTCGTTTTCTCGCAGTTATAGATACTACTTATCTTCTAGCCTATGCCCTTACACGATTAAAAAGTTAGGATAGAATTTATTTGTTGTAAGAAATACTACGGGACTAATTTTAGAGCGTATTGCAACGCTATTGTTAACAGCACACATTAATAGGTCATAAATTTGAACTGAAAAACAACTCTAAACTTCAATGATTTTGAAGATTTTTACCTCAGTAGTTTCCTTTAATCTAAAGCTAATAACTTTAACATTATTTTCACTAAACCTACTGAAAGTAAACAGATTAAATACCGACCAATAATAGACTTCCGATCTTTAGAGATAGAGAAAGGTTAGTTTTTAATGGTTAGTTGGTTTTTTTGAAGCCGGATTAGTTTCTAATCCGGCTTCATTATTTTAAACCACCTTTACAATATAGGTGTTGCGTTTTCCTTTATTTATAATAATATAACGCTCGTTAATTAAATCGTCGGCGCTAATTTTATAATCTTCTTTTACTTTTTCTTTATTTACAGCAACTGCATTCTCTTTTAATGCGCGTCTAGCCTCACTGTTAGATGCTAAAAAGTTTGTTTTAGCTGCAAGTACAGCAATCATATCTATATCTTCCAAATCGGCCTTAGAAATTTCTGCCATTGGCACGCCTTCAAAAACATCTAAAAACGTTTTCTCGTCAAGTGTTTTAATATCATTTTTAAAAGATTTAGAAAACAAAATATTTGACGCTTTCTCAGCATTTTCAAATTCTTCTTTAGAATGTACAAAAGTTGTTAACTCTTCTGCCAATTTCTTTTGCAACAATCTTAAATGAGGCGTTTCTTTATGTTCTACTATCAAGGCCTCAATTGTTGCTTTATCTAAAAATGTAAATATTTTAATATACTTCTCTGCATCTTCATCGGTAGAGTTTAACCAAAATTGATAGAATTTATATACCGAAGTTTTGTCTGCATCTAACCACACATTTCCACCTTCACTTTTACCAAATTTAGAGCCATCGGCTTTTGTAATTAACGGACAAGTTAAGGCATAAGCTTTTGCTTCAACCCCCGGATTCATACGTCTTACAAGCTCGGTTCCTGTAGTAATATTTCCCCATTGGTCGCTCCCTCCCATTTGCAGTAAACAGTTGTATGTTTTATGTAAATGATAGAAATCGTAACCCTGAATTAATTGGTATGTAAATTCTGTAAACGACATGCCGACACTACCTTCTTCTCCAGAAAAACGTTTCTTTACAGAGTCTTTAGCCATCATATAATTTACAGTAATACGCTTACCCACATCTCGAGCGAAATCGATAAATGAAAAATCTTTCATCCAATCGTAATTATTCACTAAAACAGGGGCGTTCTTAGCTGTGGAATCGAAATTTAAAAAACGAGATAACACTCTTTTTATTCCAGCTACATTTTTTGCCAATGCCGCTTCGTCTAACAAGTTACGCTCATCGCTTTTCCCTGAAGGATCTCCAATCATTCCTGTTGCACCACCAACTAAAGCCATTGGTTTATGTCCGGCCTTCTCTAAATGCACCAAGATAATTATAGGCACTAAACTTCCAATATGTAAAGAGTCTGAAGTGGGATCGAAGCCAATATAAGCCGTCGTCATTTCTTTCTTTAATTGTTCTTCTGTTCCAGGCATGATATCATGAACTAGACCTCTCCAGGTTAATTCTTCTACAAAATTTTCAGTCATTTTATATATTTTTAGTAATCTGCCACAAAGATAAAAATCAAAGTAGAATTACTTAGCCTTATTAAATAATTCTTTACCTTCGATTTATGATTTTAGTTACAGGAGGCACAGGTTTGGTTGGATCGCATTTACTATATAAACTGGCGAGCAACAATAAAAAGGTTAGAGCAATATATAGGTCTGAACAAAAACTTGATATTGTAAAGCGCGTGTTTTCGTATTATTCCAATACGCCCGACACCCTTTTTAATACTATAGAATGGGTTAAAGCCGATCTTTTAAACATTCCAGAATTAAACGAAGCATTCAGTGCCATTACACATGTTTATCATTGTGCTGCATTCGTGTCCTTCGAACCAGATAAATATACCTTGCTTAAACGCACTAATATAAAGGGTACTGCTAATATTGTTAATTTATGTTTAACTCATAATATTGAAAAACTCTGTTATGTAAGCTCGATTGCGGCTTTAGGAAAATCGCTTACAAATGCTCCGATTACAGAAGAAACGCATTGGAACCCGGAAGATGACAACAATGTATACGCCATAACAAAATACGGAGCAGAAATGGAAGTTTGGCGAGGCACCCAAGAAGGTTTAGATGCCGTAGTTGTAAACCCCGGCGTAATCTTAGGCGGCGGTATTTGGAGCCACGGTAGTGGTAGTTTATTTAAACGAGTAAATAACCATTTAAAATATTACACCACTGGCGTTACAGGTTTTGTCGATGTTAGAGATGTCGTTAATATTATGGTCGCTTTAATGGATAGCGACATTAAAAACGATGGCTTTATTGTGGTTGCCGAAAACTGGAACTACAAACGTTTTTTACAAACCCTAGCCAAAGCACTCGGCGTTGTTGCCCCTAAAAAAGAAATTAAAAATTGGCAAGCAGAAATAGGCTGGAGGTTAGACTGGTTGCGCAATAAACTTACCGGTAGCAGACGTGTATTAAGTAAACAATTAGCACAAACAATAAATTCTGAATCTATTTATAGTAACGAAAAAATCACCACCGCACTACATTATAAATGGATTGATTTAGAAGATAGCATAAGTAATACAGCACGTCAATTTATGGCCGATAATAGTGAATAGTGAAAGGTTAGTAGTCTTTAGTCTTTAGTCTTTAGAAAATTAGCCATTTGTTTTTCCTCACAGAACTATTAAGCGTTAAATGATTAGTCATTTTTCCAGACAAGTACTTAGTTCAAACCATTAACCTCCATTAACTCCTCAAAAAACTACTCTGCTTTTTCTTTTAAATCGGGGATTAGATCATTCGCATCTTTACCCGCTTCCATGGGTTTTAACTTGGTGCCGCTAATCTGTTCTTTCTTTAGAGAATCGCTAATGCGTTTTTTTTCTCTAAGCTCTTCTTTTTCCTTTTCGAATTTATCCTTAAGCCGTGTTAAACTATCTTCAACTTTTACATATAAAGCCTCAAATTCATCAATATCATACGCATAATATTCATTGCTTTTTGCCAATTGTAAGCTATCAATATTATACTTATCGTAGATATAATTCTGTACCGTTACCCCGTGAGATTCTAAAGCATTCCTATCGATACCTTTACTTGCCGATAACAAGTTGATATCGATAATAATATTTACCATTTCGGCTTTAGGAATCAGGTTTTTCGGTTTTTCTGGTCGCTTTACCTGATGACAAGATGCCGAAATAAGCAAAAGACATAGCCCTAGGATTACTTGCTTCATCGGTTAAAAGTTAAACGTTTTGCAGCTTTTACATTATTAAATTTAAAATTCTGATATACTAACTCTCCATTTAAAAAGGTATGGGTAACACGCGATTTAAATGTTGTGCCTTCAAATGGAGACCACTGGCATTTGTATAAAATATTTTCTTTAGTTACTGTCCATGGGTTGTTTAAATCTACCAAAACTAAATCGGCATAATGCCCCACTTTTATAAACCCTCTTTTTTCAACTTTAAATAAAATTGCAGGATTATGGCACATTTTTTCTACGACCTTTTCTATAGAAATTCTTCCGCGATGATGCATTTCTAACATGGCTGGTAAGGCATGCTGCACTAAAGGTCCGCCCGACGGGGCTTGCGTATATACATTTTGTTTTTCTTCAAGAGTATGTGGTGCATGGTCTGTAGCAACAACATCTATTCTATCATCTAAAAGCGCGTCCCAAAGTTGATCGCGATCTTTTTCGGTTTTAACTGCTGGATTCCATTTAATAAAGGTTCCCTTTTTATCGTAATCCTGATCGGTAAACCATAAATGGTGAATACAAACCTCGGCCGTGATTTTCTTATCCTTTAACGGAATTTTATTCGAAAATAACTTGGTTTCTTTTCCGGTAGATAAGTGAAACACATGTAACCTTGCTCCTGTTTTCTTAGCCAAAGCAATTGCTTTTGATGACGACAAATAACAAGCTTCTTCACTACGAATTTCTGGGTGATATTTAATAGAAATATCATCGCCATACTTCGCTTTATACGTTTCGAAATTTTTTCTTATAGTCCCTTCATCTTCACAATGTACAGCTATTAACATGTTGACTTTAGAAAATATTTCTTCTAAAGTTTTAGGATCGTCAACAAGCATATTTCCTGTAGAAGAACCTAAAAACAATTTTAAAGCTGCAACCGTTTTTACATCGACTTTTAAAATTTCTTCTAAATTATCGTTCGTACCACCAAACATAAACGAGTAATTAGCATACGAGGTCTTTGCTGCAATATCAAATTTCTCTTCTAATTTTTCTATGGTTGTAGTTTGCGGATTTGTATTTGGCATTTCTATAAACGACGTTATACCTCCAGCAATGGCCGCTCTAGATTCGGTTTCTATATTTGCTTTTTCTGTTAATCCAGGTTCTCTAAAATGTACTTGATCGTCTATTACACCAGGTAAAACATACTTACCTTCTGCATCAAAAACTTGTACTTCTGAAGACTTTGCGCTTATAGATTCTCCTACTTCTTTAATAAATTCGCCTTCAATTAAAATATCACCTTCAAAAATTTCCCCTTCATTTACAATCTTGGCATTTTTAATAAGTACTTGTTTTGGTTGCATAATATTGGTTTATTTAAATATACTTTTTATCTTCATTGATATCACTCCAAAAATAGCTTCTGAAATAATTCCGGAACTTAATTTTGATTCACCTTTTGTTCTGTCGGTAAAAATAACAGGAACTTCATTAATTTTAAAGTCTTTTAAATAGGCTTTAAATTTCATTTCTATTTGAAAGGCATAACCTACAAACTTAATTTTATCTAAATTAATAGTTTCTAACACTTTTCGTTTATAACATACAAAACCTGCCGTGGTATCATGAATTTTCATACCGGTAATAACACGTACATATTTTGAGGCCATATAAGACATAAGTACCCTGTTCATAGGCCAATTTACCACATTAACACCAGTTACATATCGCGATCCTATAGACAAATCGGCACCGTCTGCGGCACAAGCATTATATAAGCGTTCTAGATCTGTTGGATTATGAGAAAAATCGGCATCCATTTCAAAAATGTATTCATAATTATGCCTTAAACACCACTTAAAACCATGAATGTACGCTGTTCCTAATCCAGACTTTCCTTGCCTTACTTCTAAAAACAAGCGATCCGGAAATTCGGTTTGAAGTTCTTTGACTTTTAAAGCCGTTAAATCTGGAGAATTATCATCGACTACCAGAATATTGAAGTCCTTCTTTTGCGAAAATACAGCTCTAATTATGGCTTCAATATTTCCAATCTCGTTATATGTAGGGATAATGACTATAGAGTCTCTCACTTAAATGCTATTAATTCTACAAATGTACATTATTTAGTAATTTCTTTTTTTTAAATATTCCTTAATAATTTAATGTGGCTAATATAATTTTAAATAATTTTGACACATGCTTCGAGAAGTAACATATAACGAAATATTTACCATTTTAATTATGGTTGGGCTTATTTGCATAACCATAGCAAAAGCAGCTTTTACGAATAGATTTAACGATTTTTCTGCTATTTTAGGGAATTCAAAATATTTAAATATCTATTCGCGCGATCAAAAATTCTTCGACAAATTCGACGCTTTACTATTTACTAATTTTGTTATATCTACGGCTATTTTCATCTGTATATGTTACAGAGTACTCCATTCAGATCTTCGACTAGACCCCAATAGTATGCTTAAAATAATTTTTAGCATTGGTGTTTTTTTAATTATAAAAGTACTGTTCGAGCGGCTTATTGCAAGCTTGTTTAATATGGACGAAGTCATAGATCATTATATTTTTCAAAAAACAAGTTATACCAATTTTTTTGGCATGCTACTTATTCCCGTGAATGCGCTTTTAATTTATAGTATTACGCCATCAAAACTATTACTTTATTTTATTTTATCTTTTTTACTTATTCTGTTAGTAATTAGCCTCGGAACTTCATTAAAACGTTATCAAAACTTAATAAAATCTAACCTTTTTTATTTTATTTTGTATCTTTGCACACTCGAAATCGCACCTTACGTTATTTTGTACAAATTTGTTACTCTATACTAGGGTCATCTTAATTTAAACTGCTTATGAAAGTGAAAACAATTTTAGTCTCTCAGCCAGAACCTAAAATAGAAAATTCCCCTTATTTTGATCTTCAAGAAAAGCAAAAAGTAAAAATTGATTTCCGTCCTTTTATCCACGTAGAAGGCGTTCCCGCCAAAGAAATTAGACAGCAAAAGGTTGATCTTAACAATTATTCTGCTATTATTTTAACGAGCCGTAACGCGGTAGATCACTTTTTTAGAGTTGCTGAAGAAATGCGCTTTAAAGTTCCAGACACCATGAAATATTTCTGCCAGTCTGAAGCTGTAGCCTACTACCTTCAAAAATATGTGGTTTATAGAAAGCGTAAAATTTATGTTGGTAAACGTACGTTTGCTGAGTTATCGCCTTTAATTAAGAAATATAAAGACGAAAAGTTTTTACTTCCAACAACAGACAAACTAAAACCTGAAGTACCAGAAATTTTAAACGGTTTAGGTATTAACTGGAAAGAAGCTATCTTTTACAAAACGGTAATTAGCGATTTGTCTGATTTAGCCGATGTAAAATACGATATTTTAGTATTTTTTAGCCCTTCTGGAATTGACTCATTATTCCAAAATTTCCCAGATTTTAAGCAAAACGAAACCCGAATTGCTGTATTTGGAAACACAACTATTAAAGCCGTAGAAGAAAAAGGATTACGTGTAGATATTGCTGCACCAACTCCAGAAACTCCTTCTATGACCATGGCATTAGATAAATATATAGAAAAAGCTAACAAAGGAAAATAAATGGTATACTAATACTTTAAAAAGGCGATTCAGAAACTGAATCGCCTTTTTTTGGTTTAATATATTGGTTCACATTTTAGATTGTTAAAATGCATATCGTTGCGGACCGCCTCGTCGAATTTCTTCGTTAGCATAGCCCTCAAACTGCTTAAAGTTTTCTCTAAACGCATTCGATAATTTAAATGCAGTTTTATAATAAGCGTCGTCATTATTCCAAGTTGCTCTCGGACTTAAAACATCTGTAGGTACACCCGGACATTTTCTTGGCTGCGCTACTCCAAACACAGAGTGAATATGATAATCGTCGTAATTATACAACCCTAATTTACCATCTAATACAGCGTTAATCATGGCGCGCGTATATTTCAATTTCATACGCGTTCCGATACCATACGGACCGCCAGTCCATCCTGTATTTACAAGCCAAACATTTACACCAGATTCTTTCATTTTCTTGCTCAACATTTCTGCATATTTAGCAGGATGTAAAGGCATAAATGGTGCTCCAAAACAAGCAGAGAAAGAAGGCACTGGTTCTTTAACCCCCGCTTCTGTTCCGGCCACTTTAGCGGTATAACCAGACATAAAATGATAAGCTGCCTGCGAAGGGGTTAGCTTAGAAATTGGAGGTAGTACTCCAAAAGCATCTGCAGTTAAGAAAAATATATTTTTAGGATTATGTCCTATTGATGGTACCGCAATATTATTTATATGATCTATCGGATAACTTACACGTGTATTTTGAGTAATCGAAGTATCTGCAAAATTAACATGACCATTTTTATCTAAAATCACATTCTCTAAAATTGCACCACGCTTAATAGCATTAAATATGTCTGGCTCGTTTTCTTCGCATAAATTGATCACTTTTGCATAACATCCACCTTCAAAATTAAACACCGTATTTTCACTTGTCCAACCATGCTCATCATCGCCAATTAAACGGCGGTTAGGATCTGCAGATAATGTAGTTTTTCCCGTACCTGAAAGTCCGAAGAAAATTGCAGTATCTTCCTTTTCACCCACATTGGCACTACAATGCATTGGCAAAGTATTTCTAAACACAGGAAGAATAAAATTTAATGCAGAGAATATCCCTTTTTTAATTTCTCCGGTATATCCTGTTCCTCCAATTAGGGCAATTTTTCTAGTAAAATCTAAAATCGCAAAATTATGCTGGCGTGTGCCATCCATAATCGGATCAGCAATAAAGCCTGGTGCATTTACAACAGTCCATTCTGGTGTAAATTCTGCTAATTCTGCTTCTGTAGGCCTTAAAAACATATTATACGCAAACATATTGCTCCAAGGATATTCGTTTATTACACGAATATTTAACTTGTAATTTTCATCGGCACAAGCAAAACAATCTCTAACAAAAACTTCCTTGTTAGATAAGTAATTTACCACCTTATCGTATAAGGCATTAAACTTACTTGATTCGAACGGAATGTTTACATTACTCCACCACACTCGATTTCGAGTTACGTCGTCTTTTACAATAAAACGGTCCATAGGAGAACGTCCAGTGAACTCCCCCGTATTTACTGCCAAGGCACCAGAAGAAGCTTCCACACCTTGTCCTTTTTCAATTGTTAAATCATGTAATTCATCAGAGCTTAATTGATATTGAACGGTTGCATTTTTAATTCCGTATTCCTCCAACGAAATCGATTTCGTAATTTGCGAATAATCTACCATAACCTACGTATTTAATTATACCACAAAAATAAAACATTAATTAAAAACAGAACAGTAAAATTCAATATTTCTCAATTAAAATCAACTAAAATATCAATTCGATATTTATGACGGATTTTTTGTTTTTAAAAATGATAAAATCGCAAATAGCCATCCTAAAATTAAGAGTAGTCCTCCAACCGGAGTTATCAGCGCAATGGTTTTAAAATCGAAACCTGAAAGTGTATTTGTAGCCAATCCATAAATAGACCCTGAAAACAACAATACACCAACTAAAACTAGGTAAAAAATGATGGCCTTAGATTTCTGTGAAACAAAAGATGTCCCTCCTACAAATAACAAAAATAAGGCATGATACATTTGGTAACACACACCCGTTTCGAAGGTTTGCAGAGCATCTACCGAAATTAAGGGCTTTAAACCATGCGCTGCAAAAGCACCAATTATTACACTTAGTAAACCTAAAATTCCGCCTGTAAGCAATATCTTTTTATTCATATAAATTTAATTTTAGAAGATTTCAATCTGCTATTTAGTACTTTTATAAAGACTTAACCCCTTTTTAAGCCTCATTACAAAATTAGTTAACTCAGTTCACTATGCGAAACATTTTAATTATAGGTTCAGGAAAATCGACATCTTATTTAATTTCCTATTTATTAGATAAATCGGATACAGAACATTTGCGCTTAACCATAGCCGATATTGAGTTAACTCACGCCAAAAACTTAATTAAAAATCACCCAAATGCCGACACCTTAAAACTAGATATTTTTGATGAATCAGCACGAAGTCTCGCAATTAAAAAAGCAGATATTGTAATCTCTATGCTTCCTGCTCGATTTCATATAGAAGTTGCAAAAGATTGCTTAAAATACGAAAAACACT
This sequence comes from Formosa haliotis, assembly GCF_001685485.1. Classification (NCBI taxonomy): domain Bacteria; kingdom Pseudomonadati; phylum Bacteroidota; class Flavobacteriia; order Flavobacteriales; family Flavobacteriaceae; genus Formosa; species Formosa haliotis. The sequence continues at coordinate 2,240,329 of NZ_BDEL01000001.1, forward strand.
TAGTAACCGCCTCTTATATAAGTGAGGAATTACAAGCCTTAAACCCAGAAGTTACCAATAAAGGCTTAGTTTTTATGAATGAAATTGGTGTAGATCCCGGAATAGACCACATGAGTGCTATGCAGGTTATAGATCGTATTCGAGAAAAAGGTGGTAAAATGTTACTTTTTGAATCGTTCACCGGCGGATTAGTAGCTCCGGAGAATGACACCAATTTATGGAATTACAAATTTACCTGGAATCCCAGAAATGTTGTGGTTGCGGGGCAAGGAGGTGTCGCAAAATTTATTCAAGAAGGTTCTTATAAATACATCCCCTATCACCGTTTATTTAGACGCACAGAATTTTTAGAAGTTGATGGTTATGGGCAATTTGAAGTGTACGCTAATCGCGATTCGTTAAAGTACCAAAGTGTTTACGGTTTAGATCACGTAAAAACGCTTTACCGAGGCACGATGAGACGCGTTGGATTTAGCAGAGCTTGGAATATGTTTGTACAATTAGGCATGACCGACGACAGTTACGTTATGGAACATAGCGAGCACTTAAGTTACCGAGATTTTATAAATGCATTTTTACCTTATAGCCCATCAGATTCTGTGGAGTTAAAACTCAGATATCAGTTAAAAATAGATCAAGATGATGTGATTTGGGATAAGCTTTTAGAATTAGATATTTTTAATCCGAATAAAAAAATAAAACTTAAAAATGCCACCCCAGCACAAATTTTACAACATATTTTAATGGATAAATGGACATTAAATCCGTTAGATAAAGATATGATTGTCATGTACCATAAATTTGGCTATGAATTAGATGGCAAAAACCATCAAATAGATGCGACTATGGTAACCCTAGGCAAAGACCAAACCTATACCGCTATGGCTAAAACCGTAGGCCTACCCGTTGCTATTGCAACCCTAGCTATTTTAAATAAAAACATCACAACACCTGGCGTACAACTTCCAATTTCTAAAGAAGTGTATACCCCTATTTTAAAAGAATTAGAAAATTTAGACATTACTTTTAAAGAAAAAGAAGTTCCTTACTTGGGTTACAATCCGTTAAACATATAAAACAATTACTTTCAATCTAAAACAGTTTTATTACTTTTATATTCTATTTTACAATAATAATTTTATGAAAGTTACAAATCAAAATATAGAAATTGATGGTATTGATAAAGAAATCCTTCGTGCCCTTATGCACGATGCTAGAACTCCCATTTTAGAAATAGCGCGACATGTTGGTATTTCGGGAGCAGCAATTCATCAGCGGTTACGGAAATTAGAAAAATCAGGATTAATTTCGGGTTCTAAATTCACGATAAATCCTAAAATTTTAGGGTATACCACCATGGCATTCATTGGTATTTATCTAGACAAAGCCATGAGCAATCCTGAGGCTGTAAAGCAATTACGCAAAATACCTGAAGTTATAGAGTGTCATTACACCACGGGGAATTGGAGTATTTTTATAAAGATTTTATGTCGTGATAACGAACATTTAATGCAACTTTTAAATAAGGACATTCAATCTATTGAAGGCGTTTCAAGAACCGAAACATTTATCTCGCTGCAACAACAAATCGATCGCCAAATTCCAATTTAAGTCCTAACAGCTTTTTTTTGAGTTAATATTGATTGTATTTCCATTAATTTTCATGGTATTATTTTTATAATTTCACTGTAATTAATTAAAAATCAATATTATGACAGTTCAAAAAATAATCTTCATGGTTGTTTGCCTTATTGGTATAACAGCCTGTGAAAATAAAAAAAGAGCACCGACCCCATGTCTCACCCAACGCACACACCCAATATAGAAAGTGTTATTGAAAATGCTGAAAGTGCCAAGGAAGATAATATGGAGAAGACAGATCAAATTAAAGTTATATTAGAAGCCAAAAGTGACAGTAAAGTTTCTGGTGATATCGTATTTACTCAAGTAAACGATACTGTAACTATGGTCGCCGAACTTAAAGGCCTAAATCCTGGAGTTCATGCCATTCATTTACACGAAACTGCAGATTGCTCTGCCCACGATGCTAAATCTTCTGGCGGACATTGGAACCCTTCACAAGCTAAGCATGGAAAATGGGGAGCTACGGACGGCTATCATAGTGGTGATATTGGAAATTTTACTGCCGATGCAAACGGAAATGCCACGATAAATTTTGAAACTACCGAATGGTGTATTTCTTGTACAGACCCTAATAAAACTATTATTGGACGTGGAATTATTATTCACGAAGGTAAAGACGATTTTACCACGCAACCTACAGGGAACGCCGGAAAACGTATAGCCTGCGGTGCTATAAAACACTAAAAGTTATACCTAAATTTTATTCATAAAAAAGGTCGAATGAAACCCATTCGACCTTTTTCTTTATTTTAACTTCGAGTTAATTTCTATTTCCTAATAACTGCATTGCCCAATATAACAATGACGCTAAGGCTCCAATAGCAGCTACTAAATAGGTTCTTGCAGCCCATTTTAACGCATCTTCTGCACCAGCATATTCTTCTGGAGCTAACATATTTTTATTCTTTAACCAAGCCAAAGCACGATTACTAGCATCGTATTCTACCGGTAAAGTAATAAAACTAAAAAGTGTAGCCATAGCCATCATTAACAATCCAACTATAGACACCCAAAAGCCTAATCCGGCACCTGAAGCAGCTCCTAAAACTAAACCACCAATAACTAACCATTGCGACATTTTAGAAGAAATACTTACTACAGGAACTAATTGCGAACGCAAAGTTAACCAACTATAAGCCTGAGCATGTTGAACCGCGTGACCACATTCGTGAGCCGCAACCGCCGCTGCTGCCGCGTTAGCTTGAGCATATACAGGCTCGCTTAAATTAACCGTTTTTGAACGTGGATCGTAATGATCGGATAAATGTCCTGGAGTAGACACCACCTTTACATCCCGAATTCCGTTATCGGCAAGCATTTTTTCTGCAATTTCCTTTCCGGTCATTCCATTTCTTAAATGAACCTTAGAATAGGTTTCAAATTTCGCTTTAAGCTTATTGCTTACTAACCAACTTACTAAAGCTATAGCACCAATTAATATATAATATGTATACATCTATCTTAATTTTAATAGGTTAAATTTACTATATATTATCAAATAATGCGCCAAATTCTAGAAATGAAATTTTGTCAGTATTTATGCATACTTCACATCCCAGCCAAAAGCCTCAGCTATACCTTCGTAAACAATTTCACCAGAAACAATATTTAATCCCTTTTTAAGAGAGGCATCTTCGGCACAAGCTTTTTCCCAGCCTTTATTAGCTATTTTTAAAACATAAGGCAAGGTTACATTGGTTAAAGCCAAAGTAGAAGTATAAGGTACCGCCCCAGGCATATTTGCTACACAATAGTGCACGATATCATCTATAATAAATGTAGGATCTTCGTGAGTAGTTGCCTTTGTAGTTTCCATACAACCGCCTTGATCTACGGCAACATCTACTAATATGGTACCTGGTCGCATTAATTTCAGCATATCTCGGCTAACTAGTTTTGGAGCTTTTCCTCCTTTAATTAATACACCCCCTACAATTAAATCGTGAGTTTGTATGTGTTTTTTAATATTATAAACACTAGAATACTCTGTAACTACATGACTTGGCATTATATCGTTTACATAGCGTAAACGTTTCATATTAACATCCATAACGGTAACATGAGCCCCTAGTCCTGCGGCCATTTTTGCAGCCTGCACGCCCACTACACCAGCACCTAGAATAAGTACTTTTCCAGGAGACACCCCAGGAACACCACCTAATAATATACCACGCCCCTTAATTGGTTTTTCTAAATATTTAGCCCCTTGCTGAATAGCCATTCGACCTGCCACTTCAGACATTGGGGTTAACAATGGCAAGGTTCCATCACTATCTTCCACTGTTTCGTAGGCAATACAAACAGCATTACTTTTAATCATAGCCAATGTTAAAGGCTCGCATGATGCAAAGTGAAAATAAGTAAACACTATCTGATTAGGTTGAATTAAATCGTACTCCGCTTCTATTGGCTCTTTTACTTTTACAATCATCTCGCTAGATGCATATACATCTTGTATGGTTTTTAAAATGATGGCACCAGCTTCCTGATACACTTCATCGAAAAACCCACTACCTTCACCTGCTGTAGATTGAACATAAACGGTGTGACCTAGATTAACTAATTCGTAAACACCTGCTGGCGTCATACCAACACGGCTCTCATTGTTCTTAATTTCTTTTGGAATACCTATCTTCATAACGATAAAATTTTATGAGTCAAATTTCGTGTTTTTTATCGATACCCCATAAAAAATTAGGGGTCACGAATAAATAATTACATATTTACCACATTGACCCCTAAAAAAATATAGGTTATAAATATTGAAGCTAAATTTTACAGCAATTTCATAATTTATTTTAGCCTACTATGTTTATAATTTTACCAGGAACTACAATTACTTTTTTAGGTGTACGACCTTGTAATTGTTCTTGAGTTTTCTCGTGAGCCATCACAATCTTTTCTAACTCATCTTTAGACAACTCTAAAGACAACTCTAAAGTAAATCGTGTTTTTCCGTTAAAAGAAATAGGATACACTTTACTACTTTCTACCAACTGACTCGCATCAAACTCAGGAAAGGAGCTTCAGAAATAGATTCTGAATTTCCTAACTGACTCCATAACTCTTCTGCAATATGCGGCGCATAAGGCGATAACAAAATTAAGAATGGCTCTAATACCGCTTTACTCACACATTTTTGTGCATTAAATTCGTTTACAGCAATCATAAACGTAGACACCGATGTATTAAAGAGAAATTCTCGATATCCTCCTGCACCTTTTTAATGGTTTTATGAAGCGTTTTAAGATTGTCTTTTGTTGGCTCTGCTTCGGTTACGTTTAAACCGTTTTCACCAACATATAATTTCCATAATTTTTTAAGGAAACCGTGTACACCTGTAATTCCAGCCGTATTCCAAGGTTTAGCTTGCTCTAATGGCCCCAAGAACATTTCGTAAAGCCTTAAACTGTCTGCACCATATTCTGCACAAATCTGGTCTGGATTTACGACGTTGTATTTCGACTTCGACATTTTTTCGACTTCTCTAGTAACAATATAAGAACCTTCCTTTTCTGTAATAAAATTAGATGAATTAAATTGCTCTTGCCAATTTTTGAACTTCTCTTCATCTAGTTCGTTTTTTAAACTAACATATTCAACTGGAACATGAGTTTTATAAAAACAAACTTATTAACTAGTGGAACAGATACCACATCAACCTTATCAGCTAAACCTAACTCAACTAAATCTTGAGAGATTTTTGAAAAATAAAGATTGAATACTTCATGCTTAACATTATCACCATCAATGGAGTCTTTTTTTAATTTATTTATCAATTCTTCCGAGAAAAAATCATCCTTTATAAAAAAGTATTTTTCTTTTAATTGACTAAGCGATAACTTTTCCTCTTCGGATAAATTATCCATAGCTCCAAATCCACGTCTTGTTTTAATCTTCCCAAACATACCATCTCCTTCGAAAGTAAAGTTAATTCCGATTCTATTTACAAAAGCACTCTCTCCCAAAATCATTCCTTGGTTAATCAGCTTTTTAAAAGGTTCTTCAATACTTACAAATCCGCGGTCTTTTAAGAATTTTACCCAGAAACGCGAGTATAATAAATGCCCCGTAGCGTGCTCGCTACCACCAATATATAAATCGACACTTTCCCAATACTTAAGTGCTTCTTCGCTTGCAAAAGCCTCTCCGCGATTCGCAGCTTCTTCCATATAACGGAAGAAATACCAAGAGCTTCCTGCCCAACCTGGCATGGTGTTCAACTCTAACGGAAAAACAGTGGTGTTATTTATGTTGTCGTTACTAACAACGGTATTTGATTCTGTACACCAAGCCCAAACATCGGCACGACCTAAAGGCGGCTCTCCGGTTTCGGTTGGTAAATATTTTTCTACTTCTGGTAGGCGGATTGGTAAATGTTCGGTACCAATCATTTGCGGTTTGCCATTCACATAATACACAGGAAATGGCTCTCCCCAATACCGCTGACGACTAAATACAGCATCGCGTAAACGGTAGTTCGTTTTTCCTTCGCCTTGTCCGAGTGCTTCTAATTCTGCAATTACCTTTTTAGTAGCCTCTTTATAAGACAAGCCATTTAAGAAATCGCTGTTTGCAATAACCACATTATCTTTAGAGGCAAACGCTTCTTCAGAAATATCTATACCTTCAAAAATATTCGGGATGTCTATATTAAAATGCTTCGCAAAATCGTAATCACGTTGGTCTCCACAAGGCACCGCCATTACAGCACCTGTTCCGTAACCCGCTAACACATAATCTCCAATCCAAATTGGAATTGGCTCTTTAGTAAACGGATGTTCCGCATAAGCTCCTGTAAACACACCCGAAATGGTTTTTACATCGGCCATACGTTCGCGCTCGCTACGTTTTGCCGTTTTCTCTATATACGCTTCAACTTCTGCTTTTTGAGCATCAGTAGTAATTTTAGCTACTAATTCGTGTTCCGGAGCTAAAGTCATGAAACTCACTCCAAAAATGGTGTCAGGACGTGTTGTAAATACATCTATTTTGTCGTCGTGACCTTTTACATGGAAAATTACCGAAGCACCCACAGATTTCCCAATCCAGTTACGCTGACTTTCTTTCAGCGAATCCGTCCAATCAATATCGTTTAAACCTTGAAGCAAGCGTTCGGCATAGGCAGAAATACGCATACTCCATTGGGTCATTTTTTTTCTAATTACAGGATAACCTCCGCGTTCAGACACACCGTTTACAATCTCGTCGTTTGCTAAAACAGTTCCTAATTCTGGGCACCAGTTTACTTCAGTTTCTGCCAGATAGGTTAAACGGTATTGTAATAAAATGGCTTGTTTTTTTTCTGAAGAAAATCCATTCCAATCTTCGGCTGTAAACGGCTCTATATTATCATCGCATACCGCATTAACAGCTGTATTTCCTTTCGAAGAAAAAATAGCTTCTAAAGTTGAAATATCTTCTGCTTTTGAAGTATCGTTGTTAAACCAAGAATTGAACAACTGAATAAAAATCCACTGGGTCCATTTATAATATTCTGGGTTAGATGTACGCACTTCGCGAGACCAATCGAAAGAAAACCCGATTTGGTCTAATTGACGACGATAAGTTGCAATATTAGTTTCGGTAGTAATAGCAGGATGTTGACCTGTTTGAATGGCATACTGCTCTGCCGGTAAACCAAAACTATCGTAACCTTGTGGGTGCAATACATTAAATCCCTTATGACGTTTGTAACGCGCATAAATATCTGAAGCAATATACCCTAACGGATGCCCCACGTGTAAACCTGCTCCAGACGGATAAGGAAACATATCGAGTACGTAATATTTAGGTTTTTCAGATTGATTTTTAGCTTCAAACGTTTTGTTCTCTGCCCAGTATTTTTGCCATTTGGCCTCTATGTCGTTAAAATGATATTGCATATTGTCTTTTCCGCTTAATAAAGGCGCAAATTTAAGGTTATTATAACAATGTTGAAAGTTTAAACGTTGTTATCCGTAAGGAAATAGATTTCTTTTATATTTTTACAGTCAAATTCAACCCTACTATGAGCTCATCTTTTGAAAGTTATCAAAAACGCCGATTAATATCGTCTTATTTTTCCGTGGTATTGAGTATTGCTTTAGTTCTATTTTTACTTGGTTTACTAGGCATGCTAGTACTAAACACCAAGAAAGTCGCCGATCATTTTAAAGAACAAGTGGTAGTAACCATTTATTTAAAGGATACGGCAAAAGAGGTAGAAATAAAACAACTTGAAAAAAGTTTATCGATGGCCGATTACGTAAAAACGACAGAATATGTGTCGAAAGAGCAGGCTGCCGAATTTATGAAAGCCGAAAACGGAGAGGATTTCATGAATTTCTTGGGCTATAATCCGCTACAAAATTCTATCGATGTGCATTTAAAAGCAGATTATGTTACCTCTGAACATTTAAAAACGATTTCTGATGAAGCCCTTGCTAAAACTTTTGTTGATGAAGTTCGCTACGATAACGATTTGGTGAATTTAATGAACGACAATGTAAAACGTATTAGTTTCTGGATATTAGTTATTAGCGGTGTTTTTACCTTAATCGCCGTATTACTTATAAATAGCTCTATAAGACTTTCGGTATACTCGAAACGTTTTACTATTAAAACCATGCAAATGGTAGGCGCTACCAAACATTTTATTAGAAGACCTTTTGTTTGGAAAAGTGTAAAACTAGGAATTATTGGTGCTATTTTAGCACTCATTGGTATGGCTGTTGTATTTTACTATTTAAACAAAACCTTCCCAGATTTACAATTATTAAACAACCCAATTCTTATTGGAGGTTTATTTGTAACCATCTTTATTTTAGGGATTGTAATAACATGGATTAGCACCTTTATCGCTACCCAACGCTTCCTAAATCTTAAAACCGATCAACTTTATTACTAAAACCATGATGAAATCCATTTGCTTATCACTCCTTTTTTTATGCGTTATTAGCTGCAAAAAAGAAGTAAAGAATTTACCAGAAGATTTCGATTTTGGTGAAGCTAAAAACAATACCTATACCAACGCTTATTTTGGCTTATCGTTTAATTACCCAACAGATTGGTCTTTGCAATCGAAACACGATATTAAAGCCATTACAGATAAAGGTGAAAAATATTTAGCACGCGACAACAAGCAAATGAAGTCTATTTTAAAGGCTGCACAAATTAATACAGCCTATTTGTTTTCGCTTTTTAAATACCCGATTAAAGAAGCTAATGGCTATAATGCATCGCTTAGCGTTATTGCCGAAAATATTACCGGAAACCCAGCCATAGTTCGAGGACGCGATTATTTATTTAATTCTAAAGAGTTACTTAAACAAACCCCTGCAGGTTTCCAATTTGAAGGCGGATTCGACACTCAAACCTTAGGAGGTAGAACTTTTGATGTGATGCGAGCCAAAGCTAATTTTGGAGGTTACGCAGTAAACCAAGATTTCTTTTGTATTGTAAGACACGGATTCAGTCTATCTTTTATTTTATCGTACACCAATGAAGAGGAAAAAGCGGTGTTATATAAAATTATAGACTCTATTGAATTAGAGTAATTTTAAGTCTCTTTTAAAAGATTCTTTTTAAATAAAACCGTTACTTTGCACAGCCTTACTGGAAAAGTATTTTAACTATTATGGGAGAACAAAAACAAAAAAACGCAACTAAAAACGAGTTTATATTCGGAAAGAAAAACTATAAATTCATGTTAATCGGACTTGGAATTATTGCTTTAGGCTTTATTTTAATGGCCGGTGGCGGTAGTGACGACCCCAATGTATTTAGTCCAGATATTTTTAGTTTCAGAAGAATTCGCTTGGCCCCAACGCTAGTCCTAATTGGTTTCGGAATTCAGATTTACGCTATACTTTTAAATCCGAATAAAAAATAATGGAAACTATTGATGCGATTGTTCTTGGTATTATTCAAGGACTTACAGAGTTTTTACCCGTATCTTCTAGCGGACATTTAGAAATAGGTAAAGCCATTCTTGGCGATCATTCTGTGCCAGAAGAAAGTTTATTATTTACTGTCGTACTTCACTTTGCAACAGCTTTAAGTACTATGGTAATTTTTAGAAAAGACATATTAAGCCTTTTAAAAGGAGCTTTAAAATTTGAATGGAACGACGATTTAAAGTTTGTTGCTAAAATTGCGCTTTCCATGATTCCTGCTGTTTTTATTGGATTATTTTTTGAAGAGCAATTAGAAGCACTATTTGGCGGAAATCTCTTGTTAGTAGGTGCCATGTTACTTGTTACTGCCATCCTACTTTTTCTTGCCGATAAAGCTAAAAACACAGGAAAACCTGTTAGTTTTAAAGATGCATTTATTATTGGTATTTCGCAAGCTATAGCCATGTTACCAGGAATTTCGCGCTCTGGAGCTACAATCTCTACCTCGGTTTTATTAGGAAACGACAAAACTAAAGCTGCACGGTTTTCATTTTTAATGGTTGTACCCTTAATCTTCGGAAAAATTGCCAAAGATATCTTAGGCGGCGAATTAAACCTTGAAAGCACCAACATTACAGCACTTTCTGCTGGTTTTATTGCGGCGTTTATCTGTGGACTTTTTGCTTGTACCTGGATGATTGCCTTAGTTAAGAAAAGCAAATTATCGTATTTTGCTATCTATTGTGCTATTGTAGGCCTTATTGCTATTAGTTATTCCGTTTTAAATTAATATGAAAACAGCTGAAGATTATTTAAACGGTCAAGTATTATTAATAGACAAGCCGCTAAACTGGACTTCGTTTCAAGCGGTTAACAAATTGCGTTGGGAAATAAGAAACGCCTTCAACATAAAAAAAATTAAAGTTGGCCACGCTGGCACACTCGACCCCCTAGCAACAGGTTTATTAGTGATTTGTACAGGTAAAATGACCAAACAAATCGATACCTTTCAAGGTCAGATTAAAGAATATACGGGTACTATTGTTTTAGGTGGCACAACGCCGTCTTACGACTTAGAAACCGACATAGACCAAACCTTTCCAACAGACCATATTACACCAGAATTAATTCACGAAACCACGACTCAATTTATTGGTGATATAGAGCAATATCCACCGGTATTTTCTGCTATAAAGAAAGAAGGAAAACGTCTTTACGAATATGCTAGAGCCGGAGAGGACGTTGAAATTAAACCCAGAAAAATTCATATTGCAGCGTTCGACATTACTAATATTTCTGGCACCAATATTGATTTTAGAGTGGTGTGCAGTAAAGGAACTTATATCCGTTCTTTAGCTCATGATTTCGGAAAAGCGTTACAGTCTGGGAGCCACTTATCGGTATTAAGACGTACTAAAATTGGCGATTTTAATGTAGCTAATGCCTTAACTCCAGAAGCGTTTATCGCACAATTAAAAGACTAAACGTTTAGAAATTGCGTATATTAGTTTAGACTTTATCCCAAAAACTACAAGCTCTTGAAATTGATCGACAGACATAAAGCCGCTTTATTAACAGCTCTTATTGCCGGAATTGTTATCCTTACGGTGTTTAATATGCACCTAACACGTCGAGATGCCCAAATTTCGGAAACCTATTACGAGATGGAACCTGAACCAGATCCTAAAGATCAAAAATTGCTTGCCGAACAAACCCAACAGCCAAAACCGGAAACCAACAAAGCATTTAACGAAACACAAAATACAAAACGCTTTGCAAAAGCGTACAACCCTATTGCGCCTCCAAAAGATTACGAAAATTCTAGATTAACAGAAACCGATGCCATTACAGAAACGGAGACAGAAGTAGAAGACACGAACTCTGAAGCAGAGAACAATAGCTTGGACGCCGACGAATTGTCGTCTTTTAATAATGTAAATAGTATTTTAAAAGCACGCACACAAAAGAAAAGCAAATCTAACGCTTCTAACGGCAACAATTCTACCGATAAAATTGCCATGAATGCATCTACTAATAAAAACAGTAGTATGCATTATTCTTTGGTAGACAGAACACATGTGTACTTACCAACACCTATTTACCTGTGCCAGGCTAGTGGTAAAATCATAATTAATATTACAGTAAATGCGGCTGGCGATGTTACAGATACTTATGTTAATAACGCATCTACATCAAAAAACGAGTGCTTAATTGACAGTGCCCTAGAGTACGCCAAAAAAGCACGTTTTAGTTCGGATGCCTCGAAAGCCTCCCAAATAGGTTCGATTACCTTTTATTTTGAAGGCAAAAATTAAGCACCTAATAAAGTCACTAAATCTTCTATAGTACTTTGCCCTTTATCTTTATTATACCACGCTTGTAAAGATTCCTTAAACTCGGGTGTTAACACACCATGAGCGGCTTTAAAATCTACAACCAATTGTGTCGCTATTTGTGGTCTTGGTCCGAAAGTATTTACAACGTCACCACTTGTATTATCGATCATGATTAACTTCGGAATTGATTTTCCTCCATTAGTTAAAAACATATTCATAAGATCTTCATTCTCATCGCGAAGTACCACTTTAAAATCGATATTGTCGTTTAATTCGGCCACTTTATTAATAACAGGAAGAATATGTGCAGCATCACCACACCAACTTTCTGCTAGCACTAACCAAGTAATATCGCCTTTAAAATTTTCAATACTAGTTTTATCGGCTTCAGAAACTTTTAAGGTCTTATCCCAACGTTTCATTCTACTCTCATTTAGTTTAGTATATGCAAAAAAGGCTTCCGTTTGCTCGTTTCCTGTTGTTCCGCCTGTAGCCGCCAAGGTTTTAACCAAGTCACGAAATGCCTGATAAGTCATTCCTTTATCTATACTTTCTAAAATTGTAGTATTTGTAATATTAGGTTGTAAAGTATTCATGTGTCGTTATATTTTCGCTTGCAAATTTACTACTATTCCCTAGTTAATTGGGTAACAGTTGTTACATTAGTAGTATTAAACTTAAAACCTTACAAATGGAAAAACATAGATGCGGATGGTGCCATGGCGATGATTTATATGAAGCTTATCATGATAAAGAATGGGGAGTTCCTGTTAGAGATGACGCCACTTTATTTGAATTTCTAATTCTTGAAACTTTTCAAGCAGGGTTAAGCTGGATTACCATTTTAAGAAAACGAGAGAATTTTAGAGTTGCTTTTGATAATTTCGATTATAAAAAAATTGCAAACTACACTCAAAAGAAGCTCGATACTTTAGCTCAAGACGCTGGAATAATTCGCAATAAACTCAAAATAAAAGCAACTGTTAGTAATGCGCAAGCCTTTATAAAGATTCAAGAAGAATTTGGAAGTTTTAGTAATTATATTTGGGATTTTGTTGACGGAACTCCTATAAAAAACGCCGTAAAACATTATAAAGAAGCACCTGCAAACACAGCTTTAAGTGATGCCATAAGTAAAGATTTAAAAAAACGAGGCTTTAAATTTGTCGGTTCTACAGTAATATACGCCCACATGCAAGCTACCGGAATGATTAACGATCATGAAGTGAATTGCTTTAGATATAATGAAGTTTAGAATTTCCTTTGATAAAAAAATATTTCAAGTCAATTTTTAACCTAAGAGTTTAAAACCCACCCAGTTTATGAGATACTGCCGAATACACACCCCAATACAATAATTACAAATATTTTAGGTAGTCTGCTCTCGGAATAGCTCTGGCGCCAAGACTTTCAAGATGATGTGTATGTACTTGGCAGTCTATAACTTTATAATCTGTATGCTGAACAAAGGTTATAAAAGCGGCTTTACTGGCATTACTTACTTTAGAAAACATGCTTTCTCCACAAAACACATCGTTACCCAAATCGAGGCCATAAAAACCACCTACCAACTCGTCATCTTGCCACACTTCTACAGATTTCGCAAACCCCATGTCGTGAAGTTCTATATAGGCTTCGGTCATGTTATTGGTAATCCAAGTTCCAGTTTGCCCGTTGCGTTTTATTTTAGAACAGGCTTCAATTACTTCAGGAAACGCTTGATTAACGGTTACGGTAAAATTACATTTTCGAAGTACCTGTCGCATACTTTTTGAAATTTTCAACTCGTTTGGAAACAAAACAAACCTCGGGTCTGGAGACCACCATAAAATCGCATTATCATCTTCAAACCACGGAAAAATGCCACGTTTATAGGCCAGCAAAAGCCGATCTGTAGATAAATCTCCTCCCACAGCTATAAGTCCCTCACTTGTTGCTTCAGAAATATCTGGAAATTCTATTTTATCTCTTAAAAATTTCATTCAACTAATTTAAAAAAAGAATCAATACAAAAGCAAAAAACCCCAATATCGTAAGATATTGAGGTTAATCACACTTTGAATTAGTCATAGTATACCTTTACTAGAAAGGTAAGTCGTCGTGATCGTCTTGATTTAAACTAGACGCTGGCTCAAAAGCATCTGTAGGCGGAACTGGAGGAACTGCTCCAGAAGTTGCATCTTGCAATGCTTCAATTCTCCATCCTTGAACAGAGTTAAAATACTTAGTCTCTCCTTGTGGATTAACCCATTCTCTACCTCTTAAATTGATACTCACTTTTACATTTTGCCCCACATTATAGCTGTTTAGTAAATCGCATTTATCTTGAACGAATTCTACTAATATGTGTTGTGGATATTGTTCTTCTGTAGTTACAACTAGCTCTCTTTTTCTAAACCCATTACTACCAAAAGTTTGGGTATCTCCTACCATTTTAATTTTCCCTTGTACTTCCATTACATTTAATTTTCTATTATAAAAACTCTCTTTATATTCTTTTATTATCTAAGACAACAAAACTTTCCAGGCACTATCTACATCGCCATAGCTTAAAAATTTATGTGCCAATTTATGTTTTTCTCTTAAGGTATTTACATTTTTTATACTTGGGTAACGCTCACCTCGGTCTTCAACAAAAGCTTTTACGTCTTCTGCCGAGGGCAACACCTCTACATTCCCCAACATACCTAAATCATTCCCAGTTAAAATCATACTGTTTCTAACCTCTTCCGGCAAACTATCTACCCCTATTCCTAGTGTAGACAAAGGTTTCGGAATTTCAAAGAAACCTGTTTTAACACGAGAATAATAATTGCCTCCTGCTCGGGCAACCACATCTAACCGTTCCTGATTTATGGTGTTGTCTTCATTTAAAATCTCTTTTGCCAAATGAATTTTCACAACCTCGCAAATCACCAAATTCCCGGCTCCACCCTGGTCTCCAAGTTTTATAATGTCGTTTACTTTACACTCAAACTGCACCGGCGCTTCGCCTACTCGACATGGTTTTACCAAGTCTGATTCTAACATGGTTAAACCCGCCTTATCAAACTCATTTACACCTTTAGCATATTCAGTACTACTTAAAGACATCTGATATACTATGTCGTAATTTACAACATTAATTACAACCTCCTTTGTTGCTTCCACATTAAGTAACGTATGTTTAACCGAATTATCTCGCACACGTCTAGCAGGTGAAAACACTAAAATTGGAGGATTAGCACTAAAGACATTAAAAAAACTAAAAGGTGATAAATTTTGATTTCCTTCGGCATCAACCGTACTAGCAAAAGCGATTGGCCTTGGAGCGATTGCACTTACCAAATACCCATGTAATTTAGCTATTGTTAGTTCCTTAGGCTCGAATGAAATCATTATCCCTTTAAAATTTTTGACAAAGGTAACTATTCTATCAATTAACAAAAAATGATTTGAACACTTGATACCACAATATTATTAACAGATTTGCATTATATTACCATTAAAATTAATTTTCATGCTTTTTACCAAACATAAAAACCTAATTCGTTGGATATTTATCGGATTTTCGTTTGTTATTGTCACCCTAATTTTATGGAATACTTATATGTTTTTTCAGAGTTTTAAAGCTGAAGAACGTATAAAAATGGAAAACTGGTCTGCAGCCCAACGCGATTTAATAAAAAGCACCAATTTAGATGGCGATATTGGCGAATTACCGCTTCAAATTTTACAAAGCAACACCACGACACCTATGATTATGGTGGATTTAGATGGTAATATTGAGCATAATAATTTAGACGAAAAGATAGCCAAAAACTCCGCTTATGTAAAAGATCTTATTTTAGAATTTGAAAAAGAAAATACACCCATAGAAATTATTTACGATGGCAAAGTATTAAACACCTTATACTACGGCAACTCCCCGCTACTAAACAAACTTAAATACTACCCCATTGCCTTTGTGCTTATTATCGTGCTTTTTGCTAGCCTTGTTTACGTGTTTTACAGAAGCACTAAAATTGCTACACAAAACAAATTATGGTCTGGAATGGCCAAAGAAACGGCTCATCAAATAGGCACCCCATTATCATCTTTAATTGGTTGGACTGAAATTTTAAAAATTGAAGAGGTAAACCCAGAATACATTGAAGAAATTGAAAAAGATATTAGCCGACTTGAAACCATAACCGAACGCTTTAGTAAAATTGGTTCGATACCGAAATTAGAAAAGACCGATATTGTAAAAGAAACCATAGACTCTTACGACTATTTAAAACGTCGCTCTTCGAAACTCATAGACTTTAGTATCGACGTACCAAAAACAGCCATTCCTGTACAATTAAATGCACAGCTGTATAGCTGGACTATAGAAAACTTGGTAAAGAATGCTATAGACGCTATGAAAGGAAAAGGAAAACTATCGGTACAGATTTTAACCACAGATAACGAGGTAAAAATTAATGTTTCCGATACGGGTAAAGGATTATCGAAAAAACAATTTACTAGTGTTTTCGAGCCAGGTTATACTACCAAAAAACGCGGTTGGGGCTTAGGACTCTCGCTTGCTAGACGTATTGTTGAAGATTTCCATAATGGAAAAATCCGAGTGCTTCAATCGGAAGTCGGAAAAGGGACCACAATGCAAATTATTTTAAAAATAGATAAAGACACCCCACAAAACACCTAATTACATCGCGGTATTTATAGCTGCTGCTACCTCTTGAAATTCATCTTTAGATAACTGTGTTTTCTGTAAAAAACGCGCATCTTCCATTGTGTTTAAAGGAATTAAATGAACATGAGCATGTGGCACTTCTAGTCCGATAACAGTCATTCCAACACGTTTACAAGGCACAACTTTTTCTATGGCAATAGCGACTTCTTTAGAAAACTTCATCAATCCTAAATAGAGCTCATCCTCTAAATCGAAAATTTTATCCCCTTCTTTCTTTGGGATACATAAGGTATGACCTTTAGCATTGGGATTGATATCTAAAAACGCTAAAAAATCTTCTGTTTCTGCTACTTTGTAACAAGGAATTTCTCCAGAAATGATTTTACTAAAAATAGAAGCCATAATTTGTTTTTTTGTTTCGTAAATATAAAAAGATTCCTAGAGTTTTAAAATTCACCAAAAATAAATTCGGTTTAAAACTTTAGGAATCTTATTTGAGATTTTTAAGCCTATTATCTTGAAATTTCGATTATATCGAATTTTAGCACACCATTTGGCACTTGAATTTCTGCAACATCGCCAACAGATTTACCTAATAAACCCTTACCTATAGGTGAGTTTACAGAAATTTTTCCCGATTTTAAATCGGCTTCTCCATCTGCTACCAAAGTGTAATTCATTTCCATACCATTGGTTTGGTTTTTAATTTTCACTTTAGATAATACCAAGATTTTAGAATTATCGAATTGCGACTCGTCTATAACACGAGCGCCAGATAAAATCTCCTCTAATTTAGAGATTTTCATCTCTAACATACCTTGTGCTTCTTTGGCTGCATCGTACTCGGCATTTTCACTTAAATCGCCTTTATCTCTGGCTTCAGCAATAGCTTGTGAAGCGCGTGGACGCTCTATATCTTTTAATTGTTTTAGTTCGTCTCTTAATTTTTTTAATCCTTCTGCAGTGTAATAAGATACTTTACTCATAACTTCATCGTTTTAATTCAAAAAAATATGTTTCACAAACCTCAGTTTATAAAACATAAAAATCTCGCAGCACGAGATTGAAATACAAATATACAAAATATTTATAGCAAACTGCTTTTTGTTGTAAATTGCGAACCGAAATTATAACTATGAAAAAACTTTTTTTTATTGCTTTAACTGTCTTATTAATGGCAAATTGCAGTTCGGATGATAATGTGATTAACAATCCTAACATTCCAAATTACAGCTTTGATACTGGCAATTTAATAAATACCAATTTACCGCAGTATAACAGTTTAAAATTTGCTGGGAATTCTATTACTTTAGACAATCCTTACGGATATAATGGACTTGTGTTATATTATGCTGGCAATAACCAATACTCTGCCTTCGAACTTAGCGACCCAAATCATCAAATAACAAATTGCTCTAAATTAACGGTTGAGGGTGTTATTGCTACTTGTAATTGCGACGATGGCAACTCTTACGATATCCTTACAGGAAGCCCTGCGTCTGGCACTACCGGCGGCTACACTTTAAAACCTTATTTTGTTGAAGTGAATGGTGCTATAATTAGAGTATACAATAACTAAAAAAAGCAGAGGCTGTCTAAAAAGTGTTAAAATTATTATTCTGAATTTATTTCAGAATTTCATCATATTGATTACCAAATATATGAGAACCCGAATCAAGTTCAGGTTGACCAAAATTCAACTTTTTAAACAGCCTCTTCCTTCTTTTTTTTTAGAATTTAAACGTTGCTCCTACCAAAAAGTTGGTTGTCGCTTGCGGATAGTAACCAGCACCTTCTATAGTTGTTATGGTATTAGGATCGCTCCAATCGTCATCGTAAGTATAATAATACCCGTTAGACACATATTTCTCATTAAAAATATTGTTAACCATTCCGCTTAAAATAATGGCTTTAAAAATCGACTTCGAATTAAACTCGTAAGTCACATTTAAATCATTTACAAAATAACTATCTAGTTTTGAGACATCAGAATCTGTATTTCCCATATACTGTTCACCTACATATTTACTTAAAAACGATGCTTGAAATGCTGGACAAGGCTGATATACAATAGCATTCCCAACTACAATATCTGGTGAAAATGAAATGTTTGTTTTTCCAAAATTTTTCAGTTCCCCATCAAAAGGCACGATCGACTCTAGTGTTTTGTTGGTACTTAAAGTAATATTTGGCTGAATTGAGAAGGCTTTAGACAAACCTATAACCGACTCTATTTCTAGTCCAAATCGGTAACTTTCACCACTGTTGGTTCTAATCGGGTTTCCTACATCATCTATATTGCCTGTTAATACCAATTGTTCGTTATAATGCATATAATACACATTGGCATTGAATTTAAAACGTTGTTTTTCGTGTCTCCACCCCAATTCAAAATCGTTTAATTGCTCTGGTTTTATATCTGGATTGCTCTGAAAATCATCGCGATTTGGCTCTCTATTTGCTCTAGCATACGAAAAATACATATTATTATTATCGTCTAGCATATAAGTTACACCTGCTTTTGGGTTAAAAAAGTTGTATTTTTCATCGATATCAAATGGCAAACGATCTGAAGTAATCCCTGTTGTTTTATAAGTCACAAAACGCATTTGCATATCTCCAAACAAACTCCATTGTTGTGTTAATTTAAAGGTCGCTTTGGCAAAAACACTTAAATCTGTTTTCTTCCCGTTTCCGTCGTAATAATGATCTCGTATTTCACTATTGCTAGCGTATTGTGCCCAGATTATTTCACCAAAATGATCGCCATCATAGTTACTATACGATCCTCCAGCAATAGCATTTATTCTGTTGTTTTTATAGTTGGCATTAACATTAACAACATAAAAATCGTTATCTAACCAACGGCGACGAATTAAATCGGTTTCTGTTATAGTTTCATCCCCAATCGTTACATTATCTAGTCCGTAATCACTAAACGCTTGGTCTTCCTCATATTGCTCAAAATACCCACTACCATGCGTATAATTTAATCCTACATTTGTAGACCAATTATTGTTAAAACGCTGATTCCAGTGCAACTGATAATGGTCTTGTTGATAATCGTCTACTTCATTATCATAAAATTTTACATTTCCATTCTCGTCGGTATACATCCCCGCAGAATTAAAAGTTCTATCGGTTTCTAAGGTTTCTTTGTCAATTCCATTCCAAGATTGGTAGGTATTTTCATGGCCTCCAAAAACTACTGCTTTAATTAATGTATTATCATCTACATAAGATCCTTGTAGGAAATATGATTTTAAATCTGTTGAAGCACGATCTACATAACCATCAGATTTTATAACCGATAACCGCCCAGCTACTTCAATATGGTCGTTTAAAAGTCCGGAGCTAAATTTTACGTTATTTTTACTTGTATTAAAACTTCCAAAACTTGTAGACACTTCGGCGCTTGCTTCATCTGAAACCGCGTCTGTCAATAAATTTATACTCGCACCAAATGCTCCAGATCCGTTGGTAGACGTCCCTACACCACGTTGTAGTTGCAAGCTTTCTACAGAAGATGCCATATCCCCTAAATTCACCCAAAAGGTTCCTAAAGATTCGGCATCGTTATACGGAATACCGTTAATGGTTACATTAGTAGATTGCGAACTTACACCACGCACACGTATTCCGGTATAGCCAATTCCCGTACCGGCATCACTAGTAGTTACTACCGATGGTAAATAATTTAATAAAATAGGAAGATCTTGCCCAAGATTTCGTTTGGCCAAGGTTTCTTTATCTACATTAGAGTGCGTAATAGGCGAAGTGGCCTCTACACGAACAGCAGTTACTAAAACCTCATCTAAAGTTTCTGTGATAACAGCCGTGGTATCTTGTATTTTTTCCTCTTGAGAAAATGCTGCATAAGTTGACATTAAACAACATAGTAAAACAAAAATATGTTTCATTCGATATAACTTTAATCGAATAAAAAGAGGCCCTTATTCTAAATTTTAATGTGATTTGATTTTAACCAAGCGATTCGCTTCTATTTCCATACGAACAACAGCAATTTACTTACGCGTTGTTCTTTTTCCTAAACAGCATTACCTGTTCCAGGTTCAATGGGTATGATCTCAGCCGCTATTTGGCACCCCTTTATTGAGAACGCTGCAAAGGTAGTAACAATTCTTAGTATTGCTACACATTTTAACTAAATTCTAATCTAAATCTGGCTTGCGCCTTAATGCCTTTCTATCAGACACATTACGCTTACTTTTTAGCCGTTTTTTAATAGCAGATTTCGGAATTTTTGTAGGTCGCCTTTTCTTAGCAACCTTTAAACCCTCCTTTATAATATATAAAAAACGACTTATAACTAAATCTTTGTTTTTATGCTGACTACGGCTTTCGTCGCATTGCAATACCAATACCTGATTTTTTGTTAATCGGGTGTCTAGTTTAGATATAAGTCGTTCCTTTTGTTCTTCGTTTAATACTGAAGACTCTAAAACACTAAAACTTAATTCAACTTTTGAAGCTACTTTATTTACATGCTGCCCTCCTGCTCCCGAACTTCGTACGGCTTTAAAAGACAATTCTGAAATAAGTAAAGCCTCATCTATCATTTTACAGTTGATGTGCTGGTCTTAATAAATCAGTTACGGTTTTTACAGGGTTGAATGTATTTACTGGAACTTCTACAAAAACAGAAATCCAATCTGCCATGGCACCGTTCCATAATCCTGGTAATTCTAGGGCTAATAGCTCCTTGCCTTCTTTAGTTTTTTTAGTTATAAATCCTGAATTCGGATTTACATATTGTAATAAATCAAAAGCATTTCCTTGATAATCTTTTGTTCCGCAAACCAAATCTGTAGGATTAAAATGTGTTGACCCACTTAATATTTGTTTTTGGGTAGGGTCGTTACTATCAATTTGAGCTGTCTCAACAATTTGAAGCGATAAATTTCCGTTAGCATCTTCAACCCAAAACGGACCACCTCCTGGTTCGCCTTCATTTATTACCATTCCGCAAACACGAATTGGTCGGTTTAATTTTCCTCTTAGAGTTTTAACCTGATCTTCACGCGTCGATTTTTCAAAATCAAGTGATATATCTTCATTTAATTTTTTAGCTACAAAAGTTGCGATTTCGACTAATTCGGTTTCACTTATATCCGCTTTATCTAAAGTTTTTAAATGTGAAAACACTTGCTCTTGCACTTCTAGAAGCACGCCTGCAATTAGCTTTTTAAACGGCACACTATTGTCGTTATATTTAGAAACAACCAGATTATCGATGTTTTTTATAAAAACAATATCGGCATCTAAATCGTTTAAATTTTCTATTAAAGCACCATGTCCAGAAGGTCTAAATAGCAACGTACCATCGGCTTCGCGAAACGGTTCTTTTTCTGGTGTTAAAGCTATGGTATCTGTAGATTCTTTTTGAAATGAAAATGAAATATCAAAATCTGTATTTGTCGCAGTTTCTACACGAGATTTAATCTTATTATAGGCTTCGTTAAAGCTGTCGTTATGCCCTTCAGAAATTGTAAAATGAAGCTGTGCTTTTTGGTTTGCTGATGCGTATAAAGCCGCTTCGTACATATGTTCTTCGAAAGCTGTTGCAAGACGATCGTCGTACTTATGAAATGGTAATAATCCTTTTGGAAACGCACCATAATCTAACAGATTTTCGTCTAACATGGTTTTTACAAATACCCACTTTTGTTTTTCAGCATCATACGATTCAAAATCTGGCTCTGTCTTTTTAATTACCTCCATAACTATATCGTAAAAGGGTAATTTATCTAGACCTACAAGAAATAAAGCCAAATCTAAATTTTTGTTTTTACTGATGTATGTGTATAAAGATTCATCTCCATCCGGATTAAACTCTGTTATAAAATTGAACAATGATTTAAACATTCGCGTCGCTGCACCTGAAGCCGGCACAAACTTTAAAATCGACAAATCGTTGCGTTTAGCATCGTAAGCAGAAATATACGCTTTACGTTCGGCATCGGTGAATTTTAAAATACCATGTCCAATAGTTGCTGGTGATTCTAGGTCTATAAAGGGAATTCCATTTTTAAATTGTTCGACTTGCGACTCAATTTTTTCAAGCGTTAATCCTTTTTTGTCAATTTGTTTTAAATCTTGTTCTGAAAATTTCATTGGTGTACTAAATTAATTTATCGATATGTTTTACTGCCATTTGGAAACGCTCATCGAAGCTTCCTTTAAGTAAAACATATGGTTTATTATAATCGTTTAAAGCCTTTTCAAAAGCCTTAAACATCGTTTCTCTTTCGTTTGGTTTATCGCGAACTTCGTCTGCTTCCCAAGGGATGTCAATATACGTTAAAAAGTACAAATCGTAATGATTTTGAATGGCCGAAGCTGTTAAACTTTCATTATAAAAGCCATCGTAATACAGTTCTGCATAAACTTTTGTTTCTAGTAAATTCGTGTCGCAAATAAGTAATGTATTAGCATCTTTAGATATCGTATTCTCTAATGCCATTTGCCCTTTTGCAATAGGCATCACATCTTGAGACGTTAAATTTTCGCCTTTTTTAATTTTTTCTAAGGCATAAGTTCTAGAATATTCTGGCACAAAAACAGTTTGGTAATGCTCGGCCAGTTGTTTTGCTAATACGGTTTTCCCCGTCGATTCTGGTCCGAACAACACCACTTTTAAGCTGTTTGTAGGTCGCTGCCTAAGCTCTTTTTCCATGCGTAATATCCTGAAATTGCTATAAATGTAAATACTAAATATTGCAGACTAGTAAAGGTAAACCCTTTGTAAAAATATAGTGGTATAGAAATTATATCGGCTATAATCCAAAGGATCCAGTTTTCTAATTTTCGTTTGGCCATAAGCCACATTCCAACAAAAAACAAAGCTGTTGTAAGAATATCTACCCAAGCCACCCAACTCGTTAATTTATCGAAAAAGGTATACACTGCATAAACAAAAATCAAAGTTGCAAAAAATATAATGGTTCCTACCTTTTGCTCCTTTGCAGTTGTTTTTGAAATGGGTGTAAGATGACTATCATCGACCTTACGGGTCCAAATATACCACCCATAAACACTCATAATAAAATAGTAGGCGTTTATCATCATGTCGCCCAACAAACTCCATTGATATAAAAGATACACGAAAATTAGTGTACTAATCATGCCGGTTGGAAACACCAAAATGTTATTCTTTTTAGAATACCACACCGACAAAAACCCGAAAATTACAGCTATAATTTCGAGTACAATATTTATGGTTTCGTAGTCTGAATATTGACCGAATAGAAAATTAAAAATGTGGTTCATAATTACTTCTATCGCTTTTCACAATTTTCATATTTACAATAATATGTTCTTGGTCTTGAAAAGAGGTTTTTACAGCTTGAGTTAAAAAGGCCATAACGCCGTCGTAATCGCCATAAATTTGTGTGCTTAACGGATTTTCTAAAACCGTAAACTCTGAAGCTCTTAGTGCTTTTATAAATTCTTCGATTGGAGTTTCGTAATTTTCGTGTAGCGGCATTAAGGTTAATTCTACCGATATTTTCATAACTAACAAATTTTAAAGATTAAATGCAATTAAAACTAATACTGTATTCTTGATCTATCTTTAAAAGATTTCCAGTGGCTAATACAAACAAAACCGACTTACTTTTCTAGGTTTTCGACTCCGTTAGATAGAACATCCTGATAAAACCTTTACTTTAAGATAAAACCGAACAGTATTAAAAATGAATTCAATTGAATGATTCTCAAAAGTACTAAGGATTTTAGTTTTGAAGAATTAAATACGAAACAATTTAGAAGGTTACCAGCG
This sequence comes from Formosa haliotis, assembly GCF_001685485.1. Lineage (NCBI taxonomy): Bacteria > Pseudomonadati > Bacteroidota > Flavobacteriia > Flavobacteriales > Flavobacteriaceae > Formosa > Formosa haliotis. The sequence goes on from NZ_BDEL01000001.1 coordinate 2,264,647, forward strand.
TTTTAAATCTGTTAACAAGGCTTCATTATCTTCGAGAACAGTCCCGATTACAACAATATTTGCGCCAGCTTTAAATGCTGCTTTCATTTGTTCTTTCGATTTTAGTCCGCCGCCAACAATTAAAGGAATACTTAAATCGTTGCTTACCGCTTTAATTATTTCTGTAGGAACAGGATTTTTAGCACCGCTTCCCGCCTCTAAATACATCATTTTCATACCAAGTAATTCGCCTGCTAGAGCTGTATTTACAATATTTTCTACATGTTTAGATGGCATAGGTTCGGTCTCGGTAACTTTTTGCACCGATGTATTGATTCCATTTTCTATAAGTAAATATCCTGTTGGAATAATTTCTAAACTGGTTTCTTTTAATCTTGGAATGGCCTCGACATGTTTTCCAATTAAATATTCAGGATTTCTTCCAGAGAGCAGCGATAAAAACAAAAGACCATTTGCTTCGTTTGTAATTTGAGCAATATCGCCAGGAAATAAAATTACAGGAAGATCTGTATAGCTTTTAATTTCTATTACCAAGGGTTCGGTTAAATTTACAGGAACCGTACTTCCGCCAACAAAAATATAATTAGCTACAGACTCGTTTATTTTTTCAACAAACCCTTTTACATCACTAAGTTTAATTTTCTCTGGATCGATTAAAATGGCTAACTGCCTTTTATTACTAAATATATTGTGTAAAATATTGTTTAATACGTTCTTCATTTATGTAATTGTGTAAACACAAGTAAATTCTTCAACCTCTAAAAATAGATTTCAAATCGACTCTTGTTATCTTTGTAATCAATCCAAGCTACAGTTTCACCTGCACTTAACTCGAAAGGAATCACTAGAATATGATTATAAAAACTTAATCCCGGTGTAGCATATAATTTGTATAATGCCTCCTTTGCTCCCCAAATTACGGTAAGTTTTTTAACATAATCAATTTCATTTTCACATAAGTAGCAAAATTCATAATTTGAAAATTTATGGGCTATTAATTTGATTTTTTCTCGATTTTTCTCGATATCTATTCCCGTTTTATTATCGCTAATAATAACGGCAGAAAAAGTAAATGAATGTGTTATAGAAATTTGCTTGCCATCTACTAAATGTGGTTTCCCATTTTCGTCGTAGTATAAATCGAAATCGGTATATCCTAAAGCAGCTAATAAATGTCGAACACTTAAAAATCCGCGTTGGTGCAGTTCACTTTTCATACCTAACACACGCGATAAACTTTCCGGCTTTAACTTAACTGCCTGAAACAATTCATTATAAGACTCTGTAATCTTCCATATCTTAACAGTAGTTTGTGAGTTTGGATGTAGTGTTTTATAGACTGGCATTTAAATTTCTCATACTTATTATGTAACTTTGGGCTCTTAAATTCAGAGACAAATATACAATTATGAATACAAAAACGATTCCATACCTACCTTATAAAGTAAAAGACATGTCGCTTGCGGCTTGGGGAAGAAAAGAAATTGAATTAGCCGAAGCAGAAATGCCAGGGTTAATGAGCCTTCGCGAAGAATACAAAGACAGTCAGCCTTTAAAAGGTGCTAGAATTGCCGGGTGTTTACATATGACGATTCAGACTGCTGTATTAATTGAAACGTTAAAAGCTTTAGGTGCTGAAGTAACATGGAGTTCTTGCAATATTTTCTCTACGCAAGATCAAGCTGCCGCTGCAATTGCAGAAGGTGGTACTGCTGTTTATGCATGGAAAGGTTTAACTGAAGAAGAATTTGAATGGTGTATAGAGCAAACCTTATTCTTTGGTGAAGACAGAAAACCATTAAACATGATTCTTGATGATGGTGGAGATCTAACCAATATGGTATTAGATAAATACCCAGAATTAGTTGACGGCATTAACGGTTTATCTGAAGAAACAACAACTGGAGTTCACCGTTTATACGAACGTATGAAAAATGGAACATTACCTATGCCAGCAATTAATATTAACGACTCGGTTACTAAATCTAAATTCGACAACAAATACGGATGTAGAGAAAGTGCCGTAGATGCTATACGTCGTGCAACAGATGTAATGTTAGCAGGGAAACGTGTTATTGTTTGTGGTTATGGCGATGTTGGTAAAGGAACTGCTGCATCTTTTAAAGGTGCAGGTAGTATTGTTACTGTTACAGAAATAGACCCTATTTGCGCGTTACAAGCAGCAATGGATGGTTTTGAAGTTAAGAAATTAGAAAGTGTAGTTACAACTGCCGATATCGTAATTACAACTACTGGAAATAAAGACATCGTTCGTGCTGAGCATTTTAAAGCTATGAAAGATAAAACCATAGTATGTAACATTGGGCATTTCGATAATGAAATTCAAGTAGGATGGTTAAACGATAACTACGGAGATACTAAAAACACAATCAAGCCTCAAGTAGATAAATATACTATAGACGGAAAAGATATTATTTTATTAGCCGAAGGTCGTTTAGTAAACTTAGGTTGTGCAACAGGTCACCCTAGCTTTGTAATGAGTAACTCGTTTACAAACCAAACACTAGCACAAATCGAATTGTGGACTAACAGAGATGCTTATAAAAATGAAGTCTATATGTTACCTAAACATTTAGATGAAAAAGTAGCAAAATTACACTTGGCAAAAATTGGTGTTGAACTTACCGAGTTAAAACCAGACCAAGCTGAATATATTGGAGTAACGGTTGAAGGACCTTACAAACCTGAATATTACAGATATTAAAAAAAGTCTTACTGTTTTCACTTAACTGTATTTCCACATATTAAAAATCTCAAGCATATATTTGTTTGAGATTTTTTTGTTTAAAAAGAATTCAGCTTTTAACTATTAGCTAATTATTATTGGTAATATATCTAGTTAAAACCAACACCGAAAAAACCAAAAGGAAGGATAAGATAGTAACTCCGTAGTCAAAAAATGTTTATATTAGTTTCTAATGTTAAGTTATTCGGACTGATTAAATTCTGATTAATCTTTGACAATTACCTTAAAACCAAACCATTATTCTTACTAAGAAAACCGAACAAGTGAACATGAAAATACTAACCCTACTAGCTTTTATTTCTTTTGGTGTTTTAAGTTGTTCTTCAACCCAACCAAGTTTCAATAATGAACATCCTGTTGGAATAAAGCAAAAAACATCAAATCCGAACACACCCTATATTTACAAGAATGGTTTTAAAGATTACGAAGTTAAACCTATTCTAACTCTACAAGACAACGATTCTATCTATGTAAACGAGCTAAGGTTTAACGCTGTATTTTCGGCTTTATACACAAAAAAACTTATGTATGATAAATACGGAAAGTGGGATCAGGAGGTTTGGCTTCAAGGGGCTACGCGTCCAATATTAGTTTGGGAAAACCGAAAATTACTAGAATCAGAAGACCAATTGTATTCTGTAGCTACAAATGGGACCGAAAGTAAAGCAGAAATGTTTGCTTCGGTAATAGTATTCGATTTAAAAAATAACGACTGTATGTCCGACAACTATCAACAAAGAGATGCTTTAATACATTTTTTTGCTTCCGAGATCTGGAACTTAAACCCAAGTGAAGCCTTTTATGATGTGTATTGGGACATGGTAATCGCGCATAATGGATCGCGTTAAAAGCTTTTCAACTTCCAGTTTAATTTTTATTTAAACACTTTAAAATAAAACTCCCGATTTACTCAATCTTAACTTCAATTATGATTACAGAATTTAAAACAGAAATAGTAAAAACAAAAAAAGCCAATAAAGTCGTTACGATTACTTTTTTAATTTTATACCAGATTTCAATTTTCTATGTTTTTCTATACGATAAAGAAAATCAAAACATCCATTTAAAATATTTAGCTTTGGCAACATACCTTGCTGGAATCTATTTTTTATTTGGTCAATCCTTCGTGAAACCTAAGAAAACTGGTGTTTTAAAACTATCAACTAAGACTATTGAATTTGAAGAAAATGGCCAAACTAAAAATATTCCACTAAATGAACTTGAAAATGTGTACTTGAATTCTATGGATTATGGAAGCTGGAAAACGCACTCTATTTATGGAAATAAAAACCAAATAATAATCACCGATAAAGCTGGAAATCGATATAATTTTGAAATTCTAATAAGAAATAAAGATTCTAAAAATGAATTAAAAAGTATTTTAAATAGTCCAGTATATTATGAGAAGTTCAGTTTAACAAAGGCGCCTACCTCCCAGACCAATTTTTAAGAACCTACTAATTAAGCACTGGCCACAACCAAGAATCAACACGTCCTTTTCCAATAATAATTAATAAAAACAAGAAAAGTCCTTGTACATGTGTACAAGGACTTTTATCTTATGTTGTAAAGAAAATTTATTTCTTAAACCTCGAAAGGTACTATAGAAACGTAAGACTTGTTGTCTTTTTTCTTTGTAAATTTCACAATACCATCCACTTTCGCGTGCAATGTGTGATCTTTACCACCATACACATTTTCACCTGGGTGATGTGTATTTCCTCTTTGTCTTATGATGATATTTCCTGCAAGTGCGGCTTGACCTCCAAATATCTTAACACCTAAGCGTTTTGATTCTGATTCTCTACCGTTTTTAGAACTACCTACCCCTTTTTTATGAGCCATTGTCTTAAGGTTTTATATTGTTAATAATAATGAAATAGAAAAATTACTTTTCAATTCCACCGTCTAATTTGTCTTGTAAAGCTTTTAACTCATCCCACTTTCCAGCAGCAGCTAATTTAGCTTGCTTTGGCCAAGTATCTGTAACGATGTGAGCTAAACCGGAACTAGCTTCGTGTAATACTGTGCTTAATTCTTCAGCTTTCGCTTTTGCAATCTTAGCAAAACTATCAAAACCTGCATTTACTAAAGCTTCAGCAGCTTTTGGTCCTGCACCTTCGATTTTTGTTAAGTCGTCTGCTTTTGCTTTAGCAGTTGTTTTTTTTGCTTTTTTAGCAGGAGCAGCTTTTTTAGCTCCAGAAGCAGCAATACTTTCAATTACGATTTCAGTAAGAGCTTGACGGTGTCCGTTTTTAACACGGTATCCTTTACGTCTCTTTTTCTTGAAAACAATAACTTTATCACCTTGAAGGTGTTTTAAGACTTTTGCACTTACTTGTGCTCCGTCTATAGCTGGGGCGCCTACAGTTACATTGTCACCATCTCCAATAAGAAGTACATTATCAAATGATACTGCTTTACCTTCTTCTGAAGCTAAACGGTGAACAAAAACTTTTTGGTCTTTTTCAACTTTAAATTGTTGCCCTGCTATCTCTACAATTGCGTACATAGCGTAACGTTTTATTTATTAATTTTGTTCAAAAATGAGTGCAAATATACATCTAATTAATTAAACTACAAACCTTTTGTTTAATTTGAGATAAAATATTACAGATTTTTAATTTCACTCCAAAAATCAACCCAATTAGTAACATAACTTACTAAAATCACTACCCTAGTATTTTATAAATTTAATAAAAATCAGCAAGAATTATCAAGTTTTAATTAGCAATAGTACACTCTTTTTCAATACTATAGAATTAAACGAATTTTCTTACCATTAATTCTGTTAACACAATAGGATTTCTTATTTTCGTTAGATTATTGTAACAATTTAACCTTTTAAAAGACTCATTTTAAAAGTAAAATCAACTTAACACTAACTCACAATGAAAAAACGCTTATTTTCTTTAGCTTCTTTGTTGCTTATTGGACATTTAGCCTCTGCACAAAAAGTTGAATTTGAAGAGTACGACTTGGACAATGGACTGCATGTCATTCTGCACCAAGACAACACGGCTCCAGTTGTAACAACTTCGGTTATGTATCACGTAGGAGCTAAAGATGAAGACCCAAACAGAACTGGATTTGCTCACTTTTTTGAACACCTATTATTTGAAGGGACCGAAAATATTGGTCGTGGAGAATTCATGAAGATTATTCCTGCTAACGGTGGGAAATTCAATGCCAACACTACAGACGACAGAACGTATTATTACGAAGTATTCCCTTCTAACAAAGTGGAACTTGGTTTATGGTTAGAGTCTGAACGTTTAATGCACCCGGTTATTAACCAAATTGGAGTAGATACCCAAAACGAGGTTGTAAAAGAGGAAAAACGTATGCGCGTAGACAACCAACCTTACGGAAGATTTTTAGAACAAGTTAAAGTAAACTTGTTTAAAACTCACCCTTACAGATGGACTACTATTGGTAAAATGGAGCATTTAGATGCTGCTACCCTTGAAGAATTTCAAGCTTTCAACAAAAAATACTACGTACCAAATAACGCCGTATTGGTTGTAGCTGGAGATATCGACAAGCCAAAAGTAAAGAAAATGATTCAAGATTATTTTGGACCAATTCCTAGAGGTGCAGATATTGTTAGAAACTTCCCTAAAGAAGCTCCTATTACAAAAGAAATTGATGCTAAGGCCTACGACCCAAACATTCAATTGCCAGCTATTATTCAAGCTTATAGAACACCTTCTTACAAAGAAAAAGATTCTTATATTTTAGATATGATTACTACCTATTTAAGTGGAGGAAAATCGTCTAAACTATATAAAAAGTTAGTAGACGAAAAGAAAATGGCTTTACAAGTTGGAACATTTAGCATGAGCCAAGAAGACTATAGTGCTTGTATTGTTTACGGAATTCCGTTAGGCGACACAAAACTTAGCGATTTAACGAAAGAAATCGATGAGGAAATTGTAAAGCTTCAAACACACTTAATTTCAGAAAGAGATCACCAAAAACTACTTAACCAATTTGAAAATCAATTTGTAAATTCAAATTCAAGTATAGAAGGTATTGCTAATTCTTTAGCAACTTACTACATGCTTTACGACGATGTAAATTTAATTAATAACGAAATTAACATTTACAGATCTATTACTAGAGAAGACATAAAAGCTGTTGCTAAAAAGTATTTAAATCCGAACCAAAGGTTATTATTAGAATACTTACCAGAATCTCAAAAGCAGTAACCAAAACATACACAAAAAATGAAAACAAAAATATCATTATTATTAGTCTTGTTTTTAATGTCTGTTGGGCTACAAGCACAAATAGACAGATCGAAACAACCAGAAGCGGGGCCAGCACCAAAAATTACGCTGAAAACACCTCACGAATTTGAATTAAAAAACGGAATTAAAGTACTTGTAGTAGAAAACCACAAACTACCAAAAGTTACTTATTCGTTAAGAATAGACAACAAACCAATTACAGAAGGTAACAAAGCTGGGGTGGCAAGTTTACTTTCTTCTATGTTAGGAAACGGAACAACTAGCATTCCTAAAGATAAATTTAACGATGAAATTGATTTCTTAGGGGCACGATTATCTTTTAGTTCTTCTGGAGCTTACGGAAGTTCTTTAACCAAATACTCAAATCGTATTTTAGAATTAATGGCCGATGCTGCCATAAACCCATTACTTACTGAGGAAGAATTTCAGAAAGAAAAACAACAACTTATAGAGAGCTTAAAATCTCAAGAAAAAAGTGTAGATGCTATTGCCGGACGTGTTGGTAGCGCATTATCTTTCGGGAAAAATAATCCGTTTGGAGAGTTTATTACTGAAGAAACCATAAACAATGTTACGTTAGAAGATGTTAAGAATTTCTATCATACTTACTTCTTACCAAACCACGCCTATTTAGTAGTGGTTGGAGATATAGATGAAAAAACAGCAAAGAAAGAGATTACAAAACATTTTGGTAAATGGAAAAAAGGAGCAGAACCTAATACTTCTGTCCCAGCTATTACACCAAATGTAGCTAAAACTCAAATCGATTTTATCGACATGCCAAATGCAGTACAATCTAACGTAGTTGTAACTAACAATGTAGATTTAAAAATGTCTGATCCAGATTATTTTGCTGCTAAAATTGCAAACTACATTTTAGGTGGTGGTGGTGAAGGTTACTTATTTAAAAACCTTCGTGAAAAACATGCTTACACTTATGGTGCATATTCATCTATAGACGCTAGTCGCTATAATGGTGGTCGTTTTGATGCCAGTTCGCAAGTAAGAAATGCTGTTACAGACAGTGCTGTAGTTCAAATATTAAATGAAATAAAAAGAATTAAAACAGAGCCTGTAGACCAAAAAGATTTAGAAAGTGCTAAAGCGAAATATGTAGGTAGCTTTGTTATGGCTTTAGAAAGACCTGAAACAGTTGCCGATTATGCTTTAAACATTAAACTAAATAACTTACCTAAAGACTTTTACGAAACTTACTTAGAAAAAGTAAATGCCGTAACACCTGCAGATATACAAAAAGCAGCTAACAAATATTTCGAGGCCGATAATTCTCGTATAATTGTAGTAGGTAAAGGTAGTGAAGTTATAGAAAATCTAGAAAAAACTGGAATTCCTGTAAAATACTACGACACGTATGCAACTCCTATAGACAAGCCTAATTACCAAAGTGCTGTACCTGCAGGCGTAACTGCTAATAAGGTTTTAGAAAATTATTTAACAGCAATTGGTGGGAAAGAAAAATTAGACAAAGTAACCTCTTTAGTTATTAAATACGAAGCAGAGGCTATGGGATCGAAAATTATTTCTGAAGAAAAACGAACTGCCGGACATTTAGCACAAAACGTGTATATGAATGATAATTTAATGATGGCAATGGTAGTTTCTCCTGAAGAAGTTTTTGTAAAACAAGGTGGAGCTAAAAATCCAATCCCAGCAGAAATGGCGGCAGATATGAAACTTGCTTCTGGTTTATTTATTGAACAAAATCTATTAGCTGCAGGAACTGCAAAATTAGCAGGCACCGAAGATGTAGAAGGTAAGAAAGCTTACAAAGTAGAAGTTCCTGGTACTACAGTTTCATACGCTCTATTTTACGATGTTGAAACAGGATTAAAAGTTAAGGAATCTCAAGTAATCTCAATGGGTGGTCAATCTCAAACTCAAGACGCTCTTTTAAAAGATTACAAAGCTTTTGATGGTATTTTATTTCCTTCAACTAAAGAGAGCTCTCAAATGGGGCAACCTATTAACTCTAAGCTTACAGAAGTTTTAGTAAACTCTGGTGTAGCCGACGAAGATTTTAAATAAAATCTAAACCTTTTTTATACTTTTAAAACCGAAGCTTTGCTTCGGTTTTTTTATGCTCTTTTATTAGCTAAATACACGCCTAACAATATAATAACAGAAGCAAATCCTTGCAAAGCACTAAAACCTTCACCATCTAACACACCCCAAGTTAGAGCCACTATAGGCATAACATAAGTTACAGACGATGCAAATACCGGTGTAGAGATTCTAATTAGTTTATTAAATAACACTTTAGCTAAAGCCGTACCAAAAAACGATAGTATAAAAATATACATTAAGGCCATTTTAAGTTCTGGTTGCTGAAAGCTAGCAGGTTTAAAAAAACCTGTCCAAACCAAAACTATTAGGGCAGGAATTAAAATAACTACGTAATTTCCGGTGGCTATAGTTAAGGGTTTTAAATGCTGTAAATGACTTTTAATCATATTCACATTAAAGGCATACATTACTGTAGCTAAAATAATATAGCCGGCATACAAATAATTTTGATGCGGATTTAAATCTGCACCTTCAACCACCAACAAGGCTGTACCTATAAACCCCAATATAACGCCTAAAATTTGTCGTTTTGTAGAGGTCATTTGAAAGACTGCAAAACCTACAAGTATCGTTTGTAGCGGGACTAAAGAGTTTAAAATAGAGGCAATAGCACTATCAATTTCAGTTTCGGCAATTGCAAAAAGAAAGGCAGGAATAAACGAGCCAAAAATCCCCGTTAAAGCAATCCATTTCCAAGCGGGCTTATCTATGGTTTTTACATACTTTAAACCCACAGTAAATAAAATTAAAGCTGTCATTACCGTCCGTAAAGCGCCTAATTGAAACGGGGTTACACCTATAAGTGCTTTTTTCATTAAAATGAAAGAACTTCCCCAGATTAGGGACAAGACCAAAAGATAAAACCATTTTAACGTATTTTCACTCATAACCTGCGTTTCCAAGCTGCAAAAATGAAACTTTTAACATAAAAAATCACATTAATTATTAAATTTGTTTCACTAACATTTACTCTTAAATTAAATGAAACATTTAAACACATTTTTTGCCGTATTATTAGTTTCTGTTTTATCATTTTCATGTAAAAACGAAACTAAACCAGAAATAAAAACTGTAGAAACTGCAGTTCCTGAACAAATCACTAAAACTGAAACAGATCCGAATGCAACCTATGCTAAGGCTGAATTTACTATAGATGGAATGACTTGCGAAATTGGTTGCGCAAAAACTATTGAAAAGAAACTTTCTAATCTTGATGGTATAAAATCTGCAACTGTAGATTTCGACAAGCGATTAGCTATGGTTGAATACGACGAAGCCAAAGTTAACCCAGCTACTTTAGAAGAAACCGTTACTAAAGCGGGAGACATGTACAGTGTAAAAGACATGAAAACCGTTGAAGATTTCAACACAACTAGCGCTTGTAAAGGCGACTGTAAAATGGCTTGTTGTGCAGACAAAGCAAATTCTGCTACAAAAGAAGCATGCAATGCAGATTGCGAAAAAGCATGTTGCAAAGATAAAGCTGATGCAGCTGCAAAAACAGCTTGTAAAGAAGACTGCGAGAAAGCATGTTGTCTTTCTTCAGCTAAAGCATAAACTTAAAATATCTTAATTACAATAAAAGCATCTCTTTCGGGGTGCTTTTTTCATTTTATATAGACTCATCTTGACATAACGACACCCTAAATATTTTAGCCGTGGTGCTGTTAAATCTGACTCACCGCTACGTCCTGATATGTCGTATTAACAATAGGACCAAACTGATTAAATATAGCAACATCGGCGGCATCTAGTCCATAACCTACAGCTACGTAACCTCCTTTTAAACCCAATTGAGTCGCATCAAAAGTATACCAACGTCCACCAATATAAGCTTCAAACCAAGCATGCATATCCATAGGTTTCAAATTGTGCAAATAGCCAACTACCATCCGCGCAGGAATACTTAAACTTCTACATAAAGCAATTCCTAAATGCGCAAGATCTCTACAAACTCCAAATTCTTTTTGATTAACTTCTATTGCAGACGTTGGATACACACTACTTCCAGGAATATAACTTATAGTTTTCCGCAACCATTCTTCTATGGCAAACACCTGCTGATAGCCAGGTATTTTATTTACGGTTATGGCATTTGCTAAATCGTTAAACCGATCGGATTCACAATATCTGCTAGGTAACAAATAACAAAGTACGTCGTTGGGTAAGTGCTGTATTTCTACAAAAGGCGCATTAAAATCTACATCTACAAAGGCCGATGTTTTTACATCGGAAACCGTATGAATAGTTAAATTTCCTTGTGGCGCAATAAAACGCTGACATAGATTTCCATATCTATCTGTAAACTCAATAATGGGTATGCTAGGGGCTATTCTAAATTCGTCCCGTTCCACCCACTGTTGGGCACCACTTCGTGGCCGCAACATTAAAATAAAAGGAGTTGGAATTTCTATATCGAAAGCCAAATTACAACTAACACGTAACCACATAAGGGAATGCTATTTCAAATCATTTACATCTCCTAATTAGAGAGAATATTTAAATATAAAGGAATAGCTCTAAAAATGTATTCGTGAATCTGTTATAATAGTAGCACAAACCTGATTAAATAATAATAAAACGATTACTTAATTTAGATTTTCATGTTTACCCCTAAAACCAACAAAAAAGCACCTTTTTCAAGGTGCCTTCAAACAACTAAATTTATTTAACAAACTACTTTAAATGAGTTTTAAAAAAGGCTATCGTTCTATTCCAAGATAAAGTTGCAGCCTCTTCATCGTATCTTGGTGTGGTGTTATTATGAAAACCGTGATTAGCTCCAGGGTAAATAAAAGCTTCATACGATTTATTGTTTGCTTTAAGAGCTGCTTCATAAGTTGGCCATCCTTCATTTACACGTTTATCTAACTCCCCAAAATGAAACATTAATGGCGCTTGTACAAGTGCGGCCTCTTCTACACTTGGCTGACTTCCATAATAAGGTACTGCAGCACCTAAGTCCGGTATTTTAACAGCCATCATATTCGAAATCCAGCCACCAAAACAGAATCCTACAACCCCTATATTACCGTCACAATTTTCGTTATCCTTTAAATAATTAAATGCAGCAATAAAATCTTCTAACATCTCATTTTTGTCGCGTTTCTTTTGCATGGCACGTCCTTCATCATCATTCCCCGGATATCCACCTAGTGGAGTTAAAGCATCTGGAGCGATAGAAATAAATCCTTCTAAAGCTGCTCGCCTACCCACATCTTCTATATACGGATTTAGTCCTCTATTTTCATGAACCACAATTATTCCTGGAAGTTTCTTGGAGGTATCTTTTGGCTTTGAAAGTAAGCCGCGAATTTCTCCTCCGCCTTTAGGTGATTTATAGGTTACATAATCGGAATCTAATCTTGGATCTGTCGGGTTTACCGTAATTGAATCGACATAATTCGGCATAACAAAACTCAGTAGAGAAGGAATGGTAATTCCTCCAACCGCGTAAATAGATAGTCTTTTTAAAAATTGTCGTCTTTCTATTTTATTATGAGCATATTCATCATATAAATCAAAAACCTCTTGATTTATATCTTCTTTTTTCAGTTTTTTCATAGCCTTAAATTAAGAAAAATAATTAATGTTTTAGAAACCATGCCTAAATTTAATAAAAATTAGGAGGTATACTTTTCCTTACAAAGCCATTTCTATTTGATGAAAAAAGATTTAAGAATGGGAAGAATTTACAGAATCTGCTATTAAATTTATTTCCAGTTCACGGTTTCCATGATGTGTTTTATATCTTTTTCAAGATATTTAGCCGCAGGAAAAATAGAATCGTAATTGGGTTTTGCATAAAAATACAAGGAACCTGTTAAGAAGTGCTTTACACTATCGGTAACATAAAATTGCGATTGCGAAGCTGCATTTCCGCCAACTTCGTAAAACATACCATACACTTTACGCTCGTTGTTTATATACACTTGCTCTGCAATTTCATCGGCTTTAATGGTGTGTTTTTGGGTGAAATTTTGAGCATCTTTAATATACTCTATTAAATTTTTAGAATCTTCATTTATACTCTTATACGTTAAATAAATGGTTCCTTTTAGATTAGAATACTCAATATTTACACCATAATTATCTAGTCCCGGCATTTTTTTAAGTCCCACATGATTCGAGAAATTGTTTTTCTGAAACGTAAACGGAACATCTAAATTTACTGTACTATATTGGGCCTCCGGATAACTTAATCGCAAATACGCTTTTGGTTTTGGCGTAGGTGTTTCTCCACAAGACATGGCTAATACAAATAGAATAAAGACAGGAATAAAATAAGATTTTTTAAACATAGTTATGTAATGGTGACTTTTACGCGTTTAATGCGTTTTTTATCTAAAGCTTCTATAGTGAATAGATAATTTTCAAAATTAATTTTAGCATTCATTTTAGGAAAACTTCCAGAATTTTCTAACACAAAACCAGCTATGGTTTCTGCCTCTCCTTTTTTCTGTTCGAAAATAGAATCGTCCTCAATTTTAATAATTTTATAAAAATCTTTTAACGGAGTTTTACCTTCAAACACAAAATTATGATCGTCTAATTTAGAGTATACCAAATCTTCATCATCAAACTCATCGCTAATTTCGCCAACAATTTCTTCAATGATATCTTCTAGAGAAATTAAGCCCGATGTACCACCATATTCATCTACGACTACCGCTAAATGGACTTTTTTCTCCTGAAACTCTGCCATTAAATCATCTAGCTTTTTGTTTTCCGGAACAAAAAAGGGCTCACGAATTAACGTTTTCCAATCGAATTGTTTTCTATCTACATAAGGCAATAAATCTTTAACGTAAAGAATCCCTTTTATATTATCGATATTATCTTTATACACCGGAATCCTAGAATAGCCATTTGCTACAATTTCTGGAATAATTTCTGTGTATTTTAAGTCTTCATTTAAAGCAAAAATATCTATACGCGGTCGCATAACCTGTTTGGTATCTGTATTACCAAAAGACACAATACCTTGTAATATTTTTTGCTCTTCTTTAGAGGTGTCGTGTTCGCTTGTTAGCTCTAGGGCTTGCGATAACTGGTCGACACTTAAGTTCGATTTTTGTTTTCCTAATTTCTCGTGTATACCAAGTGTTATACTTCGCATAGGCAAACTTAGCGGCGAAAACAGGACATCCATAACTTGTAATGGTACAGCCATAAATGTGGCAAATTTCATTTTATTTCGGCTAGCATAAATCTTAGGTAAGATTTCACCAAATAATAAAATTAGAAAGGTTACTAATACCACTTCTACAATGAATCGCACCACTTCTGAGGTAACTCCTCCAAACATATAGTCGCTTAAATAAGCAAAGAGGATTACAATGGCAATATTTATAAAATTATTAGCGACAAGAATTGTGGCTAGTAATTTTTTTGGTCGTTCTAAAAGTTTCGATATAATTTGAATAGCCTTGGTATCGCTTTCAATGCCTTCGTCTATATCGGTTGTGGTTAAAGAAAACAAGGCAACTTCTGCTCCCGAAATAAGGGCAGAACAAATTAATAACACACATAAAAGTATAACTCCAAAAATTAATGGAAGATTTATGGAGGAAAGAAAAATTAAAATACTCGAGGGGTCAGGGTCCAATTGAAATAAAATTAGTTAAACAATTAAAACGGCAAATCGTCTTCTACACCAGAAGAACTCTGATTTGTTTCCGGTTTATTTTCGGTAGGTTTTGCTGCTTGCGGCGATGCTTGCGCATTGGCTCCACTTTCTTTCTTTGTTGTTAAAAAGGTAAAATCTGTGCATTGTATTTCGGTAGAATAACGATCTTGCCCAGCTTCATCTTGCCATTTTCTGGTTTTAAGTCGGCCTTCAACATAAATTTTATCGCCTTTACTTAAATACTTTTCGCAAATTTCGGCACCTTTATTTCGCACTACTATATTATGCCATTCTGTATTAGTTACACGCTCATTAGTCTGCTTACTTACATAAGTTTCGTTGGTTGCCAAAGGAAAACGTCCTACGCAACCACCACCTTCAAAATAATGCATTTTAACATCATCTCCTAAATGCCCTATAAGCATAACTTTATTTAATGTTCCAGACATATATATTAGTTTTCAATCTACAAAATTACGCTTTGTAATTCAACTTTTTTAAAATTAGCAAAAAAATTATGAGATATAAATTTCTAAGGTTAAAAATTGAAGGCTTCTATGAAATTTCCTATTAAAATAGGTACTGGGAAATCTGAAATTTCACTCATAGCAATAGCGCCTTCTATAGCGGTATCCACCTCAACAATCCAAAACTGCGTATACAAATGCTGGTGAGATAATTTATGAACAATCTCATCTTTATTATATAAAGAGACCTCAAAGGGTTTGCCTTTTAAATTGTCTAAAGTTTTTAATTGAGATTGAATTTGACTCGATGTTAGTGCTTTTTTAGATTCAATTAAAGGAAACTGATATAAATTTTGCCAAATCCCCTTACCTTCACGTTGCTCTAATAAGGTTTTATGGTCGGGCAATAAAAACACTAAAAAGTTAAAATATTTCTTAACCACTTTAGCGCCTTTAATCTTAACAGGCAAAGTAGCGATACTATGTTTGCTTAATGCAACACAACTAGAATTTAACGGACATATAGTACAATCTGGATTTTTGGGTTTACACTGTATAGCACCAAACTCCATAATGGCCTGATTAAATGTAGCAGGATCTTTAACATCTATAAGCTCTTGCGCTAAAGCTTTAAATTCTTTAGCTCCTCGAGATGAATTAATAGGTGTATCTATTCCGAAATAGCGAGATAACACGCGGTAAACATTTCCGTCTACAACAGCAGAAGGCTCATTATAGCATATAGAAGCAATGGCGCTAGCCGTATAATCGCCAACTCCTTTTAATTGTAATAGGTCTTTATAATTATCTGGAAAAACACCTTTCAAATCGTTAACCACATATTTTGCGGCAGCATGTAAATTTCTAGCTCTCGAATAATAACCTAAACCTTGCCAAAGTTTTAAAACTTTTGCTTCATTTGCATTAGCCAAGTCGAAAACGGTGGGAAATGTCTTCACAAAAGCTTCATAATATGGTAATCCTTGCTTAATCTGCGTTTGCTGCAAAATTATTTCCGATAACCAAATATAATACGGATTAGAAGTCTGTCGCCAAGGCAATTCGCGCTTATTTACTGAATACCAATGTGTTAAGATTTTACTAAAAGTCATATAGAATAATTAGGTGAGGCAAAAATAATCGTTTATAATCTTAAATTTTAATGAATTAGGTTTGAAATATTGAATATTAAATGACTATATTTGCATCCCTTTATAATTAATTGATAACTTTAATACATAATAAATAATGACTAAGGCTGATTTAGTAGCGAAAATTTCTGAGAAATTAGGAATAGAGAAAGGTGATGTTCAAGCAACTGTGGAAACTTTCATGGAAGAAGTAAAGACATCTTTAGAAGCTGGTGATAACGTATATTTAAGAGGTTTTGGTAGTTTTATCATTAAAACTCGCGCCGAAAAAACTGGTAGAAATATTTCAAAAAATACGACTATTAAAATTCCTGCACACAACATTCCTGCATTTAAACCTGCAAAAGTATTTGTAGAAGGTGTAAAAACTAATGTAGACGTTAAAGAATAACAAAAAACTTAATATTAATCTAAAAAAAACAGATCTATGCCAAGTGGTAAGAAACGTAAAAGACATAAGGTAGCGACGCATAAGCGTAAGAAACGTAGACGCGCTAATCGTCACAAAAAGAAAAAATAATCCCAAAAAGTAGTTTTATATAACTACTTTTTTGGTTTTTAATAATTGTTCTTTGACATGAGTTTCCCCGCGTTATACCTTACGCAAACAAAGGAAACTCCACAGATTAAATCCTGTGAAAAAATAATGTATAATCCATCTATACAAATTAAGTTGTTAATTTATGGTTGTTGGTTTTAAGTAGTTTACCTAAACTTACAACTATAAATAACGACTAAAACGTATGGATAAAAATTAACGAAATGGATAAAGAATTGATCGTAAGATCTGGTCCCCAACATGTTGATTTTGCCTTATTAAAAGATGGAAAACTTATTGAATTACATAAAGACGAAGGAGGTAACAATTTTTCTGTTGGCGACGTGTTTATCGCCAAAATAAGAAAAACTGTTCCTGGATTAAACGCTGCTTTTGTAAATGTAGGCTACGATAAAGATGCCTTTTTACACTATCACGATTTAGGTCCAAAACTCCCTTCCCTTTTAAAATTCACAAAACGTGTAAGCACAGGTAAACTAAACGATTTCTATTTAAAAGATTTCCCGTTTGAAAAAGAGATTGACAAAGATGGTAGCATCGTAGATGTATTAAAATCTAACCAATCCCTACTGGTACAAATTGTAAAAGAACCTATTTCTACAAAAGGCCCTAGAATAAGCTCAGAGCTTTCTATTGCCGGTAGATATATTGTTCTTGTTCCTTTTTCCGACCGTATTTCAATATCACAAAAAATTGAAGACAAAGAAGAAAAAGACCGCCTTAAACGTCTGGTAAAAAGCATTACGCCTCCAGGCTTTGGTATTATTGTACGTACAGTAGCAGAAGGCAAGAAAGTTGCCGAGCTAGATAAAGACTTACAAAATTTGCTTGGTCGTTGGACTGCAATGTGTAAGAAACTTAACAAAGCACATCACCCTAGTAAAGTTTTAGGAGAATTAAACAAGGCTTCGTCTATTTTACGAGACATTTTTAATGACACCTTTACAAGCATACAGGTTGATGATGAAGAACTTTATCACCAAATTAAAGATTACGTGCAACTTATTGCACCTAAAAAAGAATCAATAGTTAAATTGTATCAGTCTAATGTTCCTATTTTTGAAAAATTTGGAGTAGAAAGACAAATTAAAACGTCGTTTGGAAAAACGGTTTCTATGGCAAAAGGTGCCTATTTGGTAGTAGAACACACCGAAGCGCTACATGTTATAGATGTGAACAGCGGAAACCGCTCTAACAAAGCCAATTCTCAAGAAGACACAGCACTAGAAGTAAATATGATTGCCGCCCAAGAGATAGCGAGACAACTTCGTTTACGCGATATGGGAGGTATTATAGTTGTCGATTTTATAGACATGACTAATGCTGAAAACAGAAAAACGCTCTACAATTATCTTCGTGAAGAAATGAAGGACGATAGAGCGAAACATAAAATATTACCTCCAAGTAAATTTGGATTGATACAGATTACAAGACAGCGTGTTCGCCCAGAAATGAACATAAAAACCAGAGAGGATAACCCTAATGGTGTAAAAGGCGAAGAAGTTGAAGCCCCAATAGTTTTGGTGCAAAAAATAACGCAAGAGCTTGAACGACTATTAAAAAAAGACTATAAAAAGTTGGTTTTAAACACACATCCTTTTATAGCGGCCTTCTTAACAAAAGGCTTTCCATCAATACGTTCAAAATGGTTTGTTGAACACAAAAAATGGGTGAAAATTATGCCCAGAGATGCTTACACATATCTAGAATACCACTTTTTTGACAAAGATGGTAATCAAATCAACTAATAAAAAAGCCTTACTTTAAATAAAGTAAGGCTTTTTTTATGCTTTAATCTTAATGATTTTAATTATTTAAATTTAATTGATATATCAAGATGACCTCCTAATCCATCATTAATAATTCTTTGTAAAGTCGAAAATCGAATATCTTTTAAATTTCTTTCTAATTTAGAAATATATGATTTGTTTGTTCCTGCAAGGTTTGCTAGTTGCTCTTGCGTAAGACCTTTATCTTCCCTCGCTTGCTGAATTAATACACCTAGTTTGAAAGCATCAAATTCAGTTTCAAATTCTTCTCGTAATTGAGTTCCTTTCACACCTATTTTTTCATCTATAAATTGATCAAGGCTTTTTAATGATTTATTCTTTACTTTCATAATACTCTTTTTTTATTTGTTCGGCTCTTTCAATTTCCTGTCTAGGTGTTTTTTGTGTTTTCTTTTGAAATCCTTGTCCCACCACAACAATATTGTCCAAATCAAAAAAACATAAAATTCTAAAAATGTTGTTTCCCACTTGCACTCTAATTTCATAAAGTCCAATAGTACCTTTAAGATGTTTTAAATAAATTTCTGGGATACGATCTAATTCTTCGATTATTTTTAATGTCCAAAGAATTTTCTTCTTTACTTTATCTGATTGATTTTCGTAAAAATTCTCAAAATAATCTTTAAAAAAGTAGAGCTCCCTTTTTTATCCATGATACAAATATACAAAAAGTAGCCTTATTGGACAACTTACTTATAAATATAATACCATGGGAATAATCCCTATAAATATTTGCCAAATTTTATAGAATCTTAATCGTTTAGTAGGCCTATTTAAAAGCATACAAACTACACCAATAAACATTGAAATGAAAAATAAAAAAGTGGGGCACATTTCACCTGAAAACATTCGAATATTCATTATAATACCGAAAGTGAAGTAACCTATTCCAATTAATGGCAAAGGTTCTATTAGCTTCCTTCTAAATAACATTAAAAACTACCTTCACTTAATATTCTTTTTAAATAATGAAGCTCAAAAGAAATTATTCATAAAAACCCTAAGTAGCAGGATTCGGAATATCTTCGTGTATTTTATTTATTTCAGCAATCAGCTCATCACTTAACTGCACATGTATGCTATCTATGTTTTCTTTTAACTGTTCTAGCTTTGAAGCTCCAATAATATTACTGGTTACAAAAGGTTGTTGTGTTACAAAAGCTAAAGCCATTTGTGCTAAACTCAACCCGTTATCTTGGGCTAATTTCAAATATGCAGTAGTTGCTTTCGTGCAATTTACACTACTATAACGTGCAAAACGCGGATATAAATTTAACCTCGAGTCCTCCCCTGCCTTGCCTTCTACATATTTCCCCGAAAGTACTCCAAATGCCATTGGCGAATAGGCTAGAAGTCCTAATCCTTCGCGCATAGCAATCTCTGCTAAATCACTTTCAAAAGTTCTATTTAATAAAGAATATGAATTTTGAATGGTTATTACTCTTGGTTTATTATTATACTTAGCCTCCTCTAAATAACGCATGGCACCCCAAGCTTTTTCGTTAGAAATTCCTATATTTCTAATTTTACCAGCCTTTTGGGCCTTCTCTAAACTATTTAAAACCTCGCTAAAATTATCGCCCCAAGGATCGTTTGGATTATGTTTATAATCTCGTGTTCCAAAAAAATTAGACTCGCGCTCTGGCCAATGTAATTGATACAAATCTATATAATCTGTTTGTAAGCGTTTTAAGCTATTATTAATAGCATTTTCTATAGCGTCTGGGGCAAAACCATTCGTTCTTATATGTGCTGTGTAATCTCCTGTCCCTGCAATTTTAGACCCCAAGACAATATCGCTACGTTTCCCCGTTTTCTTAAACCAGTTTCCTATAATACGCTCGGTTTCGGCATAGGTTTCTGCTTGGGCTGGCACAGGATATAATTCTGCTGTATCAAAGAAATTTACCCCCTGATCTACAGCATAATCCATTTGCTGAAATCCTTCGTCCTGGGTATTCTGGTTTCCCCAAGTCATGGTACCTAAACACAGTTTACTTACTTTTATATCGGTATGTGGTAAGGTCGTATATTTCATCTTATATTATTTACTGATTTAACTGTCCTTTTAAAACACTCATTATCATATCGCTCTCTTCAATATGGCCTTGTTCTCGATAAATTAAAGCCAATAAATATTGAAAATCTTGATTTCCAGGTTGAATTTTTAAAGCCTTAGCTATAATTTTTTCAGCCGGTTCGTACTGTTTGTTTTGATAATAATAGGTCGATAAATTATACATAGATCGCGCATCTGTAGGATCTAACTGAATCGCTTTTATTAAATCGGAAACAGCTGCATCGTTTTGCTTTAATTCGAAGTTTAACAGTGCTCTTAAATAATAAGGTCTACCTGCTTTTGGCTCCTTTTTCATCCAAGTGTTTAAGGTATTAAATGCTGCATTTGTATTACCTTTTAAACTGTATGCTGTTGCTAAATTAGAATAGACTGGCATTAACAAACTATCTTTTTTAAGAGCCATTTCGTAGTTTTTAATTGCATTATCTATATCATTATTTTGAAAATAATAATCCCCGAGCTGCAATCTACCGGTAGAAAAATCGGCATTAGTAAACATCATGGTTTCTAATTCATTTCTAGCTTTACTCAAGGTAGTCTGATCTATAGCCGATAAGGTTTGAGCATCAATTCCAGATACCAATTGCATAGCTCCAATTCTAACCAAACGTGTTGTATCGTTTAAATGTTTCGCCGCAATAGAAACACGATCTTGCGGACTCACTTGTCGTAATTTTTGAAGCGCACTATAGCGTACCATCGGCGATGGGTCGTCTAAACTTTTTAAAATCGCTTCAAACTGCTCTCTAGTTGTAATATTTATATTCTCTATTACGGTAGAACGTGCTATTGCCGGATAATTCAAATTATTTATAAAAGTATCTAATTGCTTGCGCTCTTGCGTCGAGATATCAGATTTATTACTAATTAATAATTGGTCTGAGAAGTGATCTGGTCTATCTGGACCATACCATTCTACAACTTGGTCTGCCGCCCATTTATCAGATTTATCTTGGTGGCATTGCGTACAAGCGTTAGGTGTACCATAGGCAACACTCTGGTCGGGTCTAGGCACTCTAAAACTATGATCGCGTCTGTAATCGTTACCCATATAAACAGCCCCCGTCATATGGCAATTTATACATCGTGAACCGTCTGTATCTTTTTCATGGAAATGATGTGAAGGTTCATTATAATTTGAGGTATGACATTGCAAACACAATCTGTTATCCTGAAATTTCACTTTTAAGGTATGCGGATCGTGGCAATCTGTACATCTTACACCTTCGTGATGCATTTTACTTTGAAGAAATGATCCGTACACATAATCTTCATCTTCAATTTGTCCGTCGCCATGATAAAAATCGCTGGAAATATTTTGAAGCATATACTGATCTTCATAATGTGTTCCCGGTATCATTTTTTCTGTAAGTCGAGCGCGTCTTGAGTGGCAAGGCGCACACATATTCATTTGGCTAAACTGAGAGTTCCCAGGAATTATATACATGTTTTCTGTATGGATACTGTCTTGAACATGTTCTGCCCAATACACATGTCGCTCGGCCGGACCATGGCAACTTTCGCAACTTACATTAATAACAGAATAGGTAGTATTAAAACTATCTGTTTCTACATCGTAATCTTTTTCTAAGTTAGTGGAATGACATTCGGCACACATGGTGTTCCAATTTTGTGCTGTTTCTGTCCAGTGCAACCAATCGTGCGGATCTAATTTATCGCCAGCATATTGATGGTACCATTTATTTTGATCGGAATCCCAAGTTACACGAAGCACTTGTTTTCTTCCTCTATCAAAATCTATTAAATATTGCTGAAGCGGTGTCACCCCAAACGTATAAGTTATTTCGTAATCGGCCTCGCTACCATCAATTTCTTTAATATGAACATTAAATTTACCATTGTCTTTTGTAAAATGATAAGATACACCATCTATTACAGTTTTCACATCGTTAAAATCGCCTAAAACAGTACTATCGTTAGCAACCTCCATGGCTAAATCATGATCGGACCCTTTCCAATCATCATACACCCCTTTATGGCATTCCATACATTGAGAATCTCCAACAAAGCCATCTTTATGTTTTAATTCTAATTGATCTATAGCAACGTAATCTGATTGCTTTGGTTTAGAGTTACAGGCGGATAATAGCAACAATCCAATTATCCAAAACGCCAGTTTTTTATACATGCTTTTCTTTTATTTAAGGCAGGACTAATTTAAGATTAATTTATAATTCTGCCTTATCTTTTACTTTCTTTATATTAACTATAAATAAGACGAGTTCTTGTATTCTAACCGCGATAGCTTACACGAACTCCGTTTTAAAATAATGAAATAATAGTGTTAAAGAGATGGAATTATATTGGATTCCTCTTATATACAATAAGCAGATATCCATTCTAGCGAAGACGCCCTCACAACCTCTAGAAATTGCAGATTCAGCGTAGTGAATCTTTTCGTGTGGTTTATTCTAAATTAAATCCTGAAATACAACCATATTGTCAATTAAACCTTATTCCCCTGCATAACCCTAATCTAAAATTACTCATCCACCACACGTTGCAACCGTACAGTAGTACCATTTTTATTTTTTACTTCTAGATATTTACGACCTTGTTTTACAATTTCTAAAGTATCTGTTTGATTCAATATTGGTAATCCCTCACCTTGATTTTGCATAAAAACAGAAATCTCATAATTATAATTTCTATCAACTATGAGGTTATATGGTTTATACCCTAAATTGGACAACATAAATTGTAGATTATTTTTTTCTTTTTTAAGCCTAAAAACAGCTACACCGCTATTATTCGCAGCAACACCACTATAACCATATTTTGACAAACTATCCTTATACATTACACTTGCTGCGGGAGGATCTAGCACTTTATGATTTAAATCGAACAAAACAAATTTTATGCAAATTGAATCTTTATTATTTCTCCAAATTTTGGAGATATGATATCCTATTTTTATTGGTTCTGTTAAATCGTAATTCAAAATTAATGAATCGTTTTTTATTTGATAATGACCTTTACCATATTTATCATCACCCAAACTCGCTCCTGAATGGTACTCAAAAATTCCATTTTTCTTAAAATCAAAGAAATTATAATGCTCTTGATTAGGCATTAAATTACTATATCTTCCTTCAATACTTTTTTGTCCATAAAACTGACTAAATGAACATAAAATGAATATTATAAAAACAGACTTAATCACACTTCGTTCCTTTCGCATTGCTATTTCCATTTTGCTCGTTTGTTAATGTTTTTGAGATATTTTGTCTATCGATTAAATTAGGAACCAAAGCTTTAAAAGCATCCGTTTCAGTAATAATATTACCACTAGAATCCACTTGAAATAACCCTCCTAAAGCCATGCTTCTATAATAAGCTAGTGGGATTTTAAATCCGATCTTACATCTGAGCCACTTATTTAATGGGATGTTATTGTAACTGCAACCTTGTACTTAACATATTTTGTTTTACTTATGTTATATAAAAAATAAACATCCTTAAAACTTAAAGGTTTTCCTGTATCCAGCTCTTTACCATTTATTTGCTTCCAGCCTTCTGTTTTAAACCAATTGTAATCTACTAATTTTAAATTTTGTAAATCGTAATCATCTAATTCTACAATTTCTTTAGATAAAATTCTAAATGTAAATTTAGGAACATGTATATTTAAATTATCCCTGCCACCTTCAGGGTCAAAATAATACCTCCCTTCTTTTTTAGCTATTCTAACTTCCTCTTGGTGATATTCGTATTCTTTTCTACCTAAAATGTTGATATATTCTAGGTTTTCATCAAAATTGCCAGGAATAAAATATTCACTGTTATTCTCATTAAGAACAAAATATACATCTTTTTGTTTTTGAGAAAATAAAATAAAAGGCAATACAATAATAATGGATATTAATATTTTTTTATTTACATTCATTAGTTCCCGAATTTCTATAATTTTCAATAACCCACGCTACCGCACGAAATCGCAGATTCAGCGTAGCTAATCCTTTCGTGTGGTTCATCCTAATTATATACTGAAATACAACTTAATTGTCAATTAAACTTTATTCCCCTGAATAACCCTAATCTAAAACTACTTATCTACCACACGTTGCAACCTTACAGTAGTACCATTTTTGTTTTTTACTTCTAAATATTTACGACCTTGTTTTACAATTTTTAAAGTATCTATTTGATTTAATATTGGTAATCCCTCTCCTTGATTTTGCATAAATACAGAAATCTCATAATTATAATTTCTATCTACTACCAGGTTATATGGTTTATACCCTAAATTGGACAACATAAATTGTAGATTATTTTTTTCTTTTTTAAGCCTAAAAACAGCTACACCGCTATTATTAGCAGCAACACCACTATAACCATATTTTGACAAACTATCCTTATACATTACACTTGCTGCGGGAGGATCTAGCACTTTATGATTTAAATCGAACAAAACAAATTTTATGCAAATTGAGTCTTTGTTATTTCTCCAAATTTTGGAGGTATGATATCCTGTTTTTATTGGTTCTGTTAAATCGTAATTTAAAATTAATGAATCGTTTTTTATTTGATAATGACCTTTACCATAATGGTTTTTTCCTAACTCTCCTTCCACATCCTTCTTAAAAATGCCATTTTCTATAAAGGTAAATCTTATACATGTTCCATTATCTACAACACCATCACAATAGCTGTAAGTATTATTTAATAGGCATTGCGAGAATACAGAAGTATGAAAGCCTAAAAACATTGAAAAAATGATTAAAATTCTAGTCACACTTTTCTCCTTTCGCATTTCTGTTTCCAATTGCTTCATCATTATTTATTTTTTAATATTATCTCTGTCATTTTCATTAGGAACTAATTCTTTAAAGGAATTTGTGTCTTCATAGATTGGATTTCCATTATTATCCAATAAAAAATTACCATTAACACCCTTTTTCACATTTACTAAGCCTGCAAAAGCCATACTTCTATAATAATCCCAACCCAAATTACCACCTGTTCCATATTCTATATCCCATGTTAACAAAGACATAGCAATTGCATCAACATACTGCCCCATAAACTCATGATGAAATTTATTTGAATTAATATCCGTAATGCCATTATCAATAGCATATTCCTCCATTTTATTTTTAAAATCTATTCCGTCCTCGAAGGTCAGCGCGTTACCATACCTCAAATTTAGATAGGCATGAACAATTTCATGTATCATAGTTCTTGCAATTGACAATTGTGTAGCATTTTTTAAATAAGAATCACTTATAGTAATTTTTCCTCCTGATGTACTTGCATTTTTGCCTTCACCGAGTGAATTATTTTGTATTGATAAATGAAAAATATCAGAATCATTAAACAACTTTAAAATAGCGTCAGAAAAAGTAAGAGTAATATTTTGGTTTGGATACATTATTTTCTGCAACAAATCTTTGTTTATCATTTCATTTTGAAGTTGAGTAAAAATACTTTTTGCACAGGGATCCGTCAAATCATTAATAATCCTATCTTCCAACAACCCAGTTGTTGGTCCACTAAGGCCGCCACCATATCCCCAAGTGTTACA
Organism: Formosa haliotis; assembly: GCF_001685485.1. Lineage (NCBI taxonomy): Bacteria > Pseudomonadati > Bacteroidota > Flavobacteriia > Flavobacteriales > Flavobacteriaceae > Formosa > Formosa haliotis. The sequence goes on from NZ_BDEL01000001.1 coordinate 2,290,973, forward strand.
GGCCACCTCGCACATATTTGAACCACCTCCAGAGCCATACAAATCTTCTAATCTTAAATAATTCAAATCTGTATTCTTCGGAGCCGTTATAACAACTTCACTTAAATTATTCATATTACACATACAATACGAATCTGACTTTTCATGTCCGCATAGAGACCGACATTCTGCACCATCGTCTCGACCCTGTGCTAAAGAAACATTATTCCCTGTTTCTTCATAAACATGGGTAATATCTCCGTTATAAACTCTAAATCCTTTTTTATAATGCCCTTCTAAATCTGACAATAATATCTGACCCGAAAAATTTTCTGTATCATATATCAAACTTGTATTCATATGCAGTACAACACTCTGCAAACTATCGTTTACTTTTAGTAATAATAACCTTGAATATAAATTTTTGTATTGGGTTGCAACAGGTACAACTGTTAGTTGCGCTTCAGTGTTCGTGATATTTTCTAAAGTTAAATTATCACTATAAATGGTGTCTATAAAAATTTCTTGACGTTGTTGGGAATTATCTTTAGTTTTTGATTCCGCTATAAATAACAATGCTTCTTTTTTAGATACTGTAGAAAAATGTTCGGTTTGTAGTTCTGGTGCAATTTCGGAATCTTTATCGCAACCCACGAATACCATTAATAGGCTTAAAAAATAAAAAAGTTGTTTAAATGAATTGTTTTTGGTTTTTGGTTTTTGGTTTTTGGTTTTTGGTTTTTGGTTTTCATAAGTATATATTAAATAATTAATAGCAAATTTGGGATAATAGGATTAAAATGGTTTGTCTACCTCATAAATTTCACAATTAGATTTTTACTAATTTTTATCAACTCCACTAGATATATCTCAAAATACACCTTTTTTAACTAATGTTTCGTTTTATTTTTAACATAATTACAACAAATAAAACGTATAACAAATGACAATTGTCATGTATTTCAGAAAATTATAAAAATTCATTTTGAACCCGATAGCGCGGACTTATAGTCCGTGCCATAAACATATTATTAAATCGGTAACCCCCGCTACCGCACGAAATCGCAGATTCAGCGTAGCTAATCCTTTCGTGTGATTCCTTCTAATTAAATCCCAAAATATTGAAAACAATTTAATTGTCAATTAAACTTTTTCCCCTAAATCATCTATAGCAATTCAATAATTCATCAAACTTAAAACCAAAAATCCAATAATCCCCAACCAAACAAACAGAGTCCACCAATTCCAGTAAAGCCAGAATGGGTGGACTCCGTTATAAACTATGAAAAAGTTTTTACTTATACCATTTCTCATTTAAAATAACCGTAATAAAACGCCCTTTTTTCCTTTCTATTTCAGAATAAAAAGAAACCGTAACTAAGGCTATGCTTTATTTTTATTCCTTATATAAAGAAAAAAATCATCATTTTCTTTTACGATAATTTCAAACAAAAACTGGTATTAAATATCATTTAACAGCTTAGAGATTTCGTCCAGTTTTGGGGTTAAAATCACTTCAATCCTACGGTTTTTGGCACGGCCTTCGGCTGTCGTATTAGTAGCTATTGGCGCGTATTCACCACGACCAGCAGCGGTTAAATTTTCAGGATTTATACCGTGATTTTCGCGTAAAATAGACACAATGGCTGTGGCACGTTTGGTAGACAAGTCCCAGTTTCCAGATAATTGTCCGCTGCCCGAATACGGCACATCGTCGGTATGACCTTCTATTAACACGGCAATATCTGGATTTTCGGATAAGACAGCGCCTAACTGCTCTACGGCGCGTCTCCCTTCGGCTCCTACAGCCCAGCTTCCCGAACTAAACAGCAACTTGTTTTCCATAGAAATATACACCTTGCCATCGCGTTGCTCTACGGTTAGTCCTTTTCCTTCAAAATCGGTTAAGGCTGCCGAAATAGCTTCCTTTAAAGCGTGCATGTGGGCATCCTTTTCGGCGATAACACGTTCCAATTCGGCCACACGTTGCGAACGGGCTTCCAGTTCTTTTTTAAGTTCGGCTAAGCGGGTGTTTTCTGCTGCCAAAGCTTGTTCTTTGGCTTCCAATTGGGCTAACAATTCGCGGTTTTGCTGTACGTTTCTAGCAATCGCATCGGAACTGTTTTTTTCTAATGCATCGTAAGAATTCTGTAAATTGTCGTGATTGGCTTTTAAAGCCTTATAATCGTTTTCCAGTTTGTTGCGTTGTGCTAAGGTTTCGTCGTATTGTTTTTGAAGCGCGTCCAAATCGGTTTCCAACTGCTTTTTAGCAGCTGTCAGCTCTAAATTTTCATCGCTTAACGTTTGATGTTCTTTTTTAAGCGCTTCGTGTCGCGCTTCCAAATCTTTATAAATTTTTGGCGACACACAGGCCGTAAGCATGCTAAAAGCTAAAACCGGTAGTATTAATTTGTTTGTCATTGTAAAGGTATTAGGGGTTATTCAATCTCTACTAAAATAGGACAATGGTCACTATGCTTAGCTTCTGGTAAAATAACGGCTCGTTTTAATCGATCTTTTAATGGCTCTGTAGCCATACAATAATCTATGCGCCACCCTTTATTGTTTGCGCGGGCATTGGCACGGTAACTCCACCAAGAATATTCTTGCTTTTCAGGATGTAAGTATCTAAAAGAATCTATAAATCCGCTATCTATAAATATTCCTAACCACTCGCGCTCTTCAGGTAAAAATCCAGATACACCTTTCATTTTCGGATTATGAATATCGATTTCTTCATGACAAATATTGTAATCGCCGCACACAATTAAATTAGGATGTTGCTCTCGAAGTTCGTTTAAATATTCATGAATCATATTCATATATTCAAATTTATGAGCTAAGCGATCGTCATTGGTCCCCGAAGGCAAATACATACTCATTACCGAAACATCGTCAAAATCGGCACGAATATTTCTACCTTCAAAATCCATCGATTCTATTCCTGTGCCAAATTCAACGTGATTAGGTTGTACTTTACTTAAAATTGCAACACCACTATATCCCTTTTTTTGAGCACTAAACCAATAGCTATACTTATAACCTGCTTCGGTAAACACATCTAAATCTAACTGATCTTCGTTAGCTTTAATTTCCTGCAAACAAATAACATCTGGACTTGCACTTTTTAACCACTCTATGAAACCTTTTTTTATTGCGGCGCGAATACCGTTTACGTTGTAAGAAATTATCTTCATTTTATTTTTTTATTGCTCTGTTATATCAATATTTACTGCCAATATGCGTTAATTTAACACAACATGCTTATTTGTTTTAGAATTTCAGCTAAAATAAATAATGCGTTACTTTTACACTATTAATTTAAAGACCTTTTAACACAATTAAAACTAACCCATTTTTAGACTGCACGCGTTTTTATACCACATGAAATTTGTAATAACCTTAATCTGTATTTGTTTTAGCCTTTGTGTGTTTTCGCAAGAGCCCAATACCAATTACAAAACAATAAAGGTTGCTGTTAAAGATACCATTGTTATTGATAGCGTGAGTATAAACCCAAGTTGGTTTACCTTAAAAACAACAACAAACCAAGTAATAGACAGCAGTTTATATACGATTGATTTCCCGAAGGCCTTACTAACATTTAAACACCCCATTGCATCAGACTCGGTTGAAATCTCTTATTTAAAATTTCCAGATTTTTTAACCAAAACCTATAAACTGCTGGACGACAGTATTATTCTTTCTGATATTAATAATCAGCAGAAATTATACAAACTCTCGCAACCCTCGAGTACAAAAAAATATGTGCCTTTTGATGGGCTTTCAACTTCGGGAAGTATATCGCGAGGTGTAACCGTAGGAAATAATCAAAACTCGGTTTTAAACAGCGAATTAGATTTACAAATTACAGGAAAATTAAACGACAAAATATCCATTCGCGCTTCTATTCAAGATGCAAACATACCACTACAAGAAAGTGGCTATTCGCAACGTTTAGATGAATTTGACCAAGTATTTATTGAAATTTTTAGCGATACTTGGAATGTTCGTACGGGCGATGTCGATTTATTAAACACCAAAACATATTTTGCCAACTTTAGCAAACGTGTTCAAGGACTATCTATAAACGGGACTTTTAATCACGACAATTCTAAAACCGAAGTCTTTGCTGCTGGTGCTCTTGTTCGTGGGCAGTTTACCAGAAGTCAGTTTACTGCTCAAGAAGGCAACCAAGGGCCCTATAAATTAAAAGGTCCTAACGACGAACTTTTCGTGCTTATTGTTTCTGGTAGCGAAACCGTTTCTGTAAACGGTATTCCGTTAGAGCGTGGCGAAAACAACGATTATATTATCGACTATAATGCTGGTGAAATTATTTTTAATTCTACGTTTCCGGTAACATCCGAAATGCGAATTACGGTCGATTTTCAATATAGCGAGCGAAATTACTCCCGATTAATTGGGTATGGTGGCGGACGCCATGGCAGTGAAAAATTTAGTATTGGAGCCTCGGTATATAGCGAAAGTGATTCTAAAAACAACCCGTTGCAGCAGAATTTATCGTCAGATCAGGTTGAAATTTTATCTGATGCGGGTGACGACACTAGTAAAATGATTGCTCCTTCGGCAACACCTGAACCCTATAACGAAAATCGAATTTTATATAAAGAGGAAGTTATAAATGACGAAACGATATATGTGTTTTCTAACGATCCTGATGATGAATTATACAGTGTAAAATTTAGTTTAATTGGCGATAATCTGGGAAATTACGTTTTAAGCAATATAAACGCCATTAATAATATTTACGAATATGTGCCTCCTATAAACGGCATACCTCAAGGTAATTATGCTCCAGTTTCTCGATTGGTGGCTCCAACAAAACTTCAGATTGCGGTTGTAAACGGCCGTTATAACCCCACTAAAAAAACCGATATTTATTTTGAAGGCGCCGGAAGTAAAAATGATTTAAATTTATTTTCTGATTTAGATGATGATGATAATGATGGTTTTGCCGGAAAACTAAAAATAACCCAAAATATAATTGAACAAGATAGTTTGTGGAAGTTAGATGCTTTTGCCGATTTCGATTATGTGGAACAGAATTTTAAAACTATAGAACGGCTTTATAACACAGAATTTAATAGAGATTGGAATATTGAAAACCCGATTGGGAACCAAAAACTTTTAGTATCTGGATTTCAGCTTCAATTACCCGAAAAAGTGTTTTTTAATTATCAGTTCGAACACCTAAGTTATCAAAATAATTTTAACGGAAATCGGCATGTTGCTCGTGGACATCTACATTTAAACAATTTTCATTTTTTTACGAATTCCAGCTATTTAGACTCCAAATCGAACACTAACACCTCATCATTTTTACGATCTTCTAACACCGCAACGTATAGTTTAGGCAAAAGTTGGATTGGTACAAAATTGGCGATAGAAGACAATCAGCAAAAAGCGGTAATCACCGAAACCTACCTTCCGGCCAGTCAGAAATTTAAAAGTTACGAAGTATTTACAGGAATTGGCGATAGCACAAAAATATTTGCAGAAATAGGTTTTAAACACCGTGTAAACGACAGTTTAAGAAATAATAATTTGCAACATGTAAACACATCGAAAACCTATTATTTAGACTCTAGAATTATTCAGAATAGCAATACAAATTTATCGCTTTATGTAAATTACAGAACGCTAGAAAATGTAAATGAAGACAACGAGCAGTCTTTAAATTCTCGATTAATTTATAACCAAAGTTTCTTTAAACATTTGGTGCAATGGAACACTATTTTTGAAACCAATTCGGGAACGCTACCGCAACAAGAATTTACCTATGTAGAAGTAGAACCTGGTCAAGGGGCTTACACTTGGATTGATTATAATGGCAATGGTATTCAGGAATTAGAAGAATTTGAATTGGCTCAATTTCAGGATGAAGGGAAGTACATTCGCGTGTTATTACCCAACCAAATTTACATAAAAACGCATCAAAATAGATTTAGCCAAACCCTAACATTGAATCCGCAACAATGGAATAATTCCGAATCTACATTTAAATCGATATTATCTCATTTTTACAATCAGACGGCTTATTTAATCGATAGAAAAACAAAACCCGACGGTAGTAACTTTCAAATAAATCCTTTTGAAAACGACGAAGAGAATCAGCTTGGCTTACAATTAAACATAAGAAACGTCCTCTTTTTTAATCGTGGGAAACAGCATTACACCACCTCGTATACCTATTTAAAAAACAGAGCACGAAATATATTAACCATTGGTTTTATAGAGAATAATTTAAAAAGTCATCAGTTAAATTTCAATCATAAATTTGCCGAAAGTTGGCTGGTTACACTGTTAGGAAGTTTAAGTACTACAGAGAGCATTAGTGAAAATTATGTGAGTAAAAATTTCAATATCGATGAAACGCAGTTTAACCCTAAGGTTACCTATTTACTAAATGAGAATGTGCGCTTCGATGTATTTTATCAGTTTACAAATAAGGAAAATACTATTGGAAGTTTTGAAACTTTAGAACAACAAAAATACGGGACATCTTTTGCTGTTTCTAACGTGCAAAAATCGGCAATTAGTGGCGAATTTAATTATTTCTCTAATGCTTATTCTGGAAACGCGAATACACCTGTAGCTTACCAAATGCTAGAAGGGTTGCAACCTGGAAAAAACTTTACTTGGACCCTATTGATTCAGAAAAAAATAACGAAGTTTTTAGATTTAAATCTATCTTATTTTGGACGAAAAACAGAAACCAGTAAAAGTATTCATACAGGAAATGTACAATTAAAGGCTTATTTTTAAAACAACAGAGCCTAAACAATATTAAGTATTTAGACTCCATTAAGTTCAGTGGAAATGAGAACTTCTCAAATTTAAAACTTATTTTCGGGGCCTAATTACGGGAAAACCGTAATTATAAAAGAATTATTAATTTAATAAAAAACAAGCTTTTATCTCCTCGAGTTTATCAATTCTTAGATTTTAACTACAAATAAGTTCCTACATAACGGATTTGCACGCTTACACTTAACATTTTTAGAATAGAAACTTTTAAAAATCGCCCTCTATTTTCAAAATATTATTCCGCCCAGCGGATATAAGTTTACAACTTGCTATGCGATTTTTCTAAGGCGTAGAACGTTGCTTGCACATAATCGTCGGCATCGCCTGTATTGTTTTGGTTATAAACACCTGCTTTAAAATACATGTATTGACCACCTACGTTATAACCGCTATTTTTCATGTCTACTGTTTTAACCACATCGGCTTTACCTTCTCTAGAAATGGTAACAGTAAGCGCATCGCCTTCTACATGAATGGTATAGCTAAATTTCTCATCTAACGCAATCCCATCGGCAGGGTTACTTGCGCTATTGCTGCGCGAACCTATCATTTCGTGCCATTGTTCACTACCATTACCATCGGTTGGTTCGTGGGCAAAATATATAGACCCTAAGGTATTATTTTTTAATTTTCGGTAATAAATACGTACAGGTTCATCATCGTTGGCATGAATTTGTCCAACAATTACGCGTCCCACCTGGCTACTATTACCCGTTGTTGTTACATGGTTTACAGCCAAGGTAGCGCGCATTTCACCATCAAATCCATGGGCCGCTTTTATATCGGCTTCGGGAGCGGTTCCAAACACCCAATTATTTTTAGTAACACCTTGGGTAGGAATACTAGTGTTAGTACCTCGTAACATTTCACGCAGTTCGACACGTGTATACGATGTGTTTTCTGATGTTTTCACACCTTCTACTGGGCATTTAAACACCATACCAGAGTCTTCTGCACTATAAAAATAGGAGCTGTTTTCGTAATTTCTATTTAGCTCGGCTACTGTAATCGTCCTAGCTGTTCCGTTTCCTTTATCTACCGGTATGCTTAAATTCCAAGTAGACAAATCGAAATTTTCTGCTGGAGTCCCTACTGAGTCATCATCCTCTTCTGGATTTATTGGCGTATCATCTTGTTCTGTGTCTACATGGTCATCCTCTGATTGACTACAACTAGTCGATATTGAAACAAAGAAAATAAATGCTAATAAATAGGTCATAAATTTCATAAAAAACGCTTTAAAATAAAATCTTACAAAGATAGGCAAATTGGTCAACCAATATATGTGCCAATATGTTATATTTTTACAAAAAAGATGATTTAATCCTTTACGATATTGGTGTTTATTAATGCTAGTTCAACAATTAAAAAGGAAACTTAAAATTCTAAGCTGGAAACCCAACAGTACCGATTAATAATCTTGTATTAAAACTTCAGTTGGAATATGAAGCGTCTTATTTAATTTTCTAATCATATCTAAAGTCAGTTTTCGTTTTTTATTTAAAACCTCACTTACTCGACTCTTAAATCCCACAAGCTCTGCCAAATCTTTTTGTTTCATCCCCATTTGTTCCATTCTAAACTTAATAGCTTCAATTGGATCTGGCATCCCTATTGGAAAATGTTCGTTTTCAAATCGGTCTATTAAGATTGAAAGAATTTCAAGTTCATCTCCTTCTTTCGTATCCTTCTTAGCATCAAATATATCTTCTAGTCTTTCCAGAGCATTTTGATAGTCTTCTTCGTTTCTAATAGGTTTTATATTCATAATTAGATATTATTTGCATCAATTTTATCATATTCGGCGTGACTCCATATAAATCTTACCCAACATATTTGGTATTCAAAATTAAACTTCACTATTAATCGATAATTATTACCCTTGATATTGTAAACTATACGGTTGTCTTTTAGAATACTTGCACTAGGATATTCTTTTTTTAATTCATTAATCGTATGCCATTCTGATTTTTCTGTTTCTCTATACCAGGATTTTAGCTGCTCTTCGCAATCAGCATGCTTTTCCCAAAAATCTCGTAAAGTTCGTTTTGCAATTACTCTCACTTTATTAATATTTTATACAAATACAACAATAAAAGTTACCGTTTTGGTAACTTTTATAAGTAAACTTACAAAAAAACCTCAAGCTTCAACTTGAGGTTTTTAAAAAATATACCAATTGGTATTATATGTTATATTAAACTACATTTTCATTAACCAAGTACGCACATCTACTGCTTCTTTAATAATCGTACGAAGTTCTTCTATTTTCACACGTTTTTGCTCCATGGTATCTCTGTAACGAATGGTAACCGTATTGTCTTCTAAAGTATCGTGGTCTACAGTGATACAAAACGGCGTACCATTTGCATCTTGTCTGCGGTAACGTCTACCCACTGCGTCTTTTTCGTCGTAATCCACATTGAAATCCCATTTTAAATCTTCAACAATTTTACGAGCAACATCTGGTAAACCGTCCTTTTTAACCAATGGTAAAATGGCAGCTTTTACTGGTGCTAAAACTGCTGGTAATTTTAAAACGGTACGTGTGGTATTATTATCTAATTCTTCTTCTACTAAAGAATTCGAGAATACGGCCAAAAACATACGGTCTAGACCAATAGAAGTTTCTACCACGTAAGGCACATAACTCTTATTTTCTTCGTGATCGAAATATTGTAATTTTTTACCAGAGTGTTTTTCGTGCTGACTTAAATCGAAGTCTGTTCTAGAATGAATACCTTCCAATTCTTTAAATCCGAATGGGAATTTAAATTCAATATCGGCAGCAGCATCAGCGTAATGCGCTAATTTATCATGATCGTGAAAACGGTAATTATCCTCGCCCATTCCTAAAGATAGATGCCATTTTAAACGGGTTTGTTTCCAAGACTCGTACCACTCTTTTTGGGTTCCCGGTTTTACAAAAAATTGCATTTCCATTTGCTCAAATTCACGCATACGGAAAATAAACTGTCTTGCAACAATCTCGTTACGGAATGCTTTTCCGGTTTGTGCAATCCCGAAAGGAATTTTCATTCGTCCCGTTTTTTGAACGTTCAAGAAATTCACAAAAATACCTTGAGCCGTTTCCGGACGTAAATATAAGTCCATCGCTGTATCTGCAGAAGCCCCTAATTTTGTTCCAAACATTAAATTAAATTGCTTCACATCGGTCCAATTTCTAGAACCAGTTAACGGACATGCAATTTCCAACTCTTCTATAAGGGCTTTAACATCAGCTAAATCTTCAGCTTCTAAAGATTTTCCCATACGTGTTAAAATACCATCGATTTTCTCTTGGTATCCTACAACACGTCCATTTGTACTTACAAATTCTTCTTTATTAAAAGCGTCTCCAAAACGTTTTTCAGCTTTCTTAACTTCCTTATCTATTTTCGCTTCTATTTTCGCACAATAGTCTTCTATTAAAACATCGGCTCTATAGCGCTTTTTAGAATCTTTATTATCTATTAATGGATCGTTAAAGGCATCGACATGGCCAGAGGCTTTCCAAGTGGTTGGATGCATAAATATTGCAGCATCTATACCTACAATATTTTCATGCATTTGCACCATGGCTTTCCACCAATAGTCGCGTATATTTTTCTTTAACTCCACACCGTTTTGTGCGTAATCGTATACTGCACTTAAACCGTCGTAAATTTCACTGCTCTGAAACACATAACCGTATTCCTTAGCATGCGAAATTACCTTCTTAAATTGATCATCTTGATTTGCCATGCTGCAAAAATATAAAACGCTTGAAATCTACACGTATCTTTTATTTAAAGTATTGTAAAATTTTGTAATTTAAAGTTTTTGTGGGTTATGTTTGGAGCCATTTTCAATATTTTCTTTCCTAAAGTATGCTACAGCTGCCAGAATGTTATGGCAGATGGCGAGCAAATTTTGTGTACCGATTGCCGACATCATTTACCGGTAACTCAATTTCATTTTAATAAAGATGCTAGTGTTTCTAAAATTTTCTACGGAAGAGTTAAAATTGAAAATGCTACGGCCTTATTGCGTTTCGAAAAAAAAGGCTTAACCCAAAAATTGATACATCAGCTTAAATACAAAGGTCAAGAACCCATAGGAACATTTTTGGGCGATTGGCTAGGTGGTGAATTACAGACTCTAGACGCATATAAATCTATAAACCTTGTTATCCCAGTTCCTTTACATAAAAAGAAACTCAGAAAACGGGGCTACAACCAAGTCGCTAAGTTTGGCAGGCAATTGGCCGAAGCGCTTCATGCCGAATATGTAGACGATGTTCTTATTAAAATCACCAATACAAACTCGCAGGTTTCAAAAAACAGATTGTCGCGTTGGGCAAACTCCGATACCATTTTTAGCATCCAAAATCTAGAAAAGATTAACAACAAACACATTTTATTAGTCGACGATATTATTACCACTGGCGCAACTATGGAGGCTTGTGTTACCTTACTTCAGTCTGGAAAAAATGTTAAAATAAGCCTCGCCGCTATGGCAATTGCTTAAAGTGTTTTTAGATACTGCCAAATAAGTTGTTTCTTTGCGTAAATTCTAATTGCATAATGAGTAAAACGCTTTCTAATTTTTTGTTTATAAGTGTGCTGTGTTTAATTATTGCTAATTGCGCCAACAGAGGGACACCTACTGGAGGAGAAAAAGACGTAGATCCGCCGGTTATTGTACGTTCGGTTCCAGAAAATTTCAGCACGAATTTTAAAGGCAATGAAATTAGAGTGTATTTTGATGAGTACGTTAAAATTAAAGATTTAAGTAAGCAACTTATTATTTCGCCTCCTATGACAACGGCTCCAGAGATTACGCCTTTGGGAAGCGCCAGTAAATATATCACCATAAAAATTTACGATACCTTAGCCCCTAACACAACTTATGCTTTTAACTTCGGGAACAGCATTATAGATAATAATGAAAGTAATCCGTTTCCGTATTATAAATATGTGCTTTCTACCGGAAGTTATATTGATTCGTTAACCGTTAGCGGAATAATTTCTGATGCTACCATAAAAAAGCCAGATAATTTTGTTTCTATTGGATTGTACGAAGTAGATTCTACTTTTAACGACTCTATTATTTACAAAGAAAAACCTAAGTATGTTACCAACACACTCGATAGTTTAACGACGTTTTCTTTAGAAAATATTAAGGCTGGAAAATATCTTTTAGTTGCGATGAAAGATGAAAATCAGGATTTTAAATTTCAACAAAAAACAGATAAAATTGGATTTCTTGGAGGCTATATTGAAGTTCCAAAAGACACCATTTACCGTTTAAAATTGTTTAAAGAAGATTTAGATTTTAAACCTTTTAGACCACGATTAATATCGCGTGGCAAAATTGCATTTGGATTTCAAGGAGATTACGAAAACATGAATATCGATATTATTAGCGATACACCTCCAGATTTTGAGCACACTGTAACTAAAGATGAAAAATCGGACTCGTTGATGTATTGGTATCGTCCGAAATTTGAAGTGGATTCCCTGCGATTTAAAATAGGTTATAAAAACAAAGCTATTGATACATTTACCGTAAAAATCTCAGAAAAATATCCAGATTCATTAGTGCTAAAAGGGTCTCCCTCTGGAAATATAAACTTTAACGACGATTTTATTCTATCTGCTACTACTCCATTTAAAGCTTTAAACAGTTCTAAAATTTCGCTTATAGATAAAGATTCTACCACGATACCTTACACTACAAAATTAGATACCATTCATAACAAACTGTCATTTTTATTCGAGAAGAAGGAAAGCACTAAATATCGTTTACAACTGTTACCCGAAGCTATTACAGATTTTTTCGATAATAAAAACGATACCCTTCAATATATATTCCAAACGAAGGCTTACGACGATTACCCGAACGTACGTGTAATACTTCAGAATGCAAAATACCCTGTAATTGTTCAGTTAACCGACCAGATGGGGGAAGTAAAAGCGGAGCGATACAGCACCGAACCCGAGCCTATAGATTTTACATACATGGCTAACGGAAAATATTTACTTCGTGTTATTTACGACGAAAATGGAAACAAGAAATACGACACCGGAAATTTCTTAAAGAAAATTCAACCCGAACGTATTAGCTATTTCCCAGAAACTTTAGATGTACGTGTAGGTTGGGATTTAGTACAGGATTTTACCTTAAAGTAAATCCGTCTCTATCGTTTAAAAACTTAAATTTTTCTCTTGTATTTACTATATGATCTTTGTGTAAGGTCACGATGCGATACCCGATTTCATTTTCATTAAATTCTGAAATGGTTTCGCCTAAAACATCGTAAACTGCAGAATGCCCCGAATATTCGTGTCCTTTTTCATCTGTACCCACCCGATTTACACCTATACAATAGGACATATTTTCTATGGCACGCGCTTGCAATAAGGTGGTCCAAGCATGAATACGTGGTTTTGGCCAATTGGCTACATATAACAACACATCGTAATCGTTTTGGTAACGCGCCCAAACAGGGAACCGTAAATCGTAGCACACTAGCGGACAAAGAGACCAGCCTTTATATTCTACAATAGTCCGTTCTGTACCTGCGGCATATACTTTATCCTCGCCAGCTAATGTAAACGTATGTCGTTTTTTGTATGTTTTTAAATCTCCATTAGGATACACAAAAACCAATTGATTATAGTACGTATCGGCTTCAGACATAATAAGGCTACCCATAACCGCTGCTTGTTTTTTTGCTGCCAATTCTTTCATCCAGAGAACGGTTTCTCCGGTAATGGTTTCAGCAAATAGCGAAGCATTCATTGTAAAACCAGTCGTAAACATTTCTGGAAGAACAATTACGTCTACGGTATCTACAATAGTCGATACTAGCGCATAGATTTTATCTCTATTGGCTTCCGGATTTTCCCAAACCAAATCGGTTTGTATCAATGCTATGTGTAATGGCTCCTGCATTAAAAAATTAAAAATCTCTTGTTTTTATTAGCTTTCCGTTCGGCTTTCTTTTCTTCTTTTATAGCCTTACGTTCTTCTTTTTCTTCGGCCTTTTCTTCTTTCCTTTTTTGTTTTTCAATGGCTCTAAATTCATCTTCTCGTGCTTCATATTTATGACGAATTTCACGCTGATCGTCTATAGTTAAACTTTCGGTAACATCGTATCCATCTAACAAAATAGAACTGCCTTTAACCTCATAAATATTTCCCTTATGTTCAATTTCCTGAGCATTTAAAGGTGCAATTAATAAGAATAAAAAAGTAAATAATAATAGTAAAGGTTGTTTCATATACTCACAATTAACTTAACCAAAAATACTAAATACCAATGTATTTGCCTAGTTTTTCAATTTTAAGCCCAATGTCATCAATTAATCCCCAATAAAACGAGTTAAAACAAGGTAAAAATTCCGCCAAAAACGCCCTTTTACACCAGCCTTTTTTATCTTTGCAACACTTAAAAAAAAACACATGAAACTATTAAAAATTCTATTTCTTTTTTTAGCAATTCAAGTCAGTGCCCAGCAAGGTGGTATGTGGATTCCATCGCTTTTACAAGGCATGAACGAAAATGACATGCAAGCTTTGGGCAGTAAACTTTCTGCAAAAGACATTTACGATGTTAATCATTCAAGTTTAAAAGATGCCATAGGGCATTTTAATGGTGGTTGTACTAGTGAAGTAATTTCTAAAAAAGGATTATTACTAACAAATCACCATTGCGGATTTGGCCAAATTCAATCGCATTCTTCTTTAGAACACGATTATTTAAAAGACGGATTTTGGGCCGAAAACTATGAAGACGAGCTACCAAACAATGGTCTTTATGTAGAATTTATTGTGCGTATAGAAGATGTTACCACTCAAGTTTTAGAGGGTGTTACAGACACTATGACTGCCAAAGAAAAACAAGCGAAAACCGACGGAAACAGTAACCGTATTCAATCTGCTGTTACTAAAGAAGCTTGGCAAGACACAAAAATAAAATCGTTTTTTAAAGGAAATCAATACTTCCTTTTTGTTACAGAACGTTTCAACGATATCCGTTTAGTTGGAGCTCCTCCTACAAGTATCGGGAAATTTGGATCGGACACAGACAACTGGGTTTGGCCTAGACATACAGGCGATTTTTCTCTTTTTAGAATTTACGCCGATAAAAAAAATCGTCCAGCAGCATACTCTAAAGACAATGTGCCTTACAAGCCTAAACACTTTTTACCCGTGTCTCTAGACGGTATTAGCGAAGGAGATTTCACTTTAGTATTCGGATTCCCAGGAACTACACAAGAGTATTTACCTGCTGCCGCAATTAAAGAAATTACCGAAGACTTAAACCCTAGTAATATTGCCATTCGTGAAGCGGCCTTAAAAGTGATCGATGCACAAATGAAAGCTAGCGACGAAATAAGAATTCAATACGCCTCAAAACAAGCACGTATTGCAAATGCTTGGAAAAAATGGATAGGAGAAAATCTTGGAATTAAAAAGAGTAACGCCATTGCTAAACGAAAAGAAGCAGAAGCAGAATTTACGAAAGCTCTAAAGAAAAAGAATTTAGAAAGCCAATACGGACACTTACTTCCTGAGCTTGAAAAACAATATGAAGCATTTGCACCTATAGATATAAAGCGAAATAATTTTGTTGAAATCTTTGTAAGAACCAACGAATTAATGGGGATGATGTTTAGATTATCTCAGATGGAAAATGCAGCTATAAACGGAGACGATGCCTTTAATGTGGCCAGAGAATCTACAAAAAACCGTATTAAAAGTGTTTTAAAAGATTTTAATGTCGATGTAGATCAAGGTGTTTTCGAAGCCATTATGCCTTTTTACACCGATAATGTAGACCCTTCTATTTATAAGCATACCGCTTTTACAAACCTAGAAAGTGCTAACGCCATTTTAGACAGTGCTCCTGGAGACTTCATAGAAAAACTAAATGCAGATCCGGCTTATGCTTATGCAAAACCTTTTATTATAGAGTTCTACACTAAAATAGAACCAGAATTCCAAGAGAAAAACACTGCAATTAATGCTCTAGAAACGGAGTATATGAAGGCTTTAATGGAAGTTGTTCCTAACGAGCGCTATTACCCAGACGCTAACAGCACTTTACGTGTAACTTACGGACAAGTTCGTGGATACGCTCCTCGTGATGCTGTATATTACGAGCCTGTATCGTATTTAGATGGGGTAATGGAGAAATATATTCCTGGCGATTATGAATTCGATGTCCCTCAAAAACTTCAAGATTTATATACCAGTAAGGACTTTGGACGTTATGCAGATGCCAATGGTAAATTACCCGTTTGTTTCTTAGGAACAAACCACACCACCGGTGGAAACTCTGGAAGCCCTGCCATTGATGCCCACGGAAACTTAATTGGTTTGAATTTCGACCGCGTTTGGGAAGGAACCATGAGTGACATGAATTACGATCCTGAAATTTGCCGTAACATTATGGTAGATGTACGCTATGTATTATTTGTAATCGATAAATATGCTGGTGCAACACGGTTAATTAAAGAAATGAAATTAGTTCATCCTAAAAAATAAGGGTTGGATAATACTTTAATATACACATCAAAAAAAGCGAGGTTTTATCCTCGCTTTTTTCATTTTATTACAAGACAAAAAAACTTAAAACTCACTCCTAGAACACATTTTTATTACGGCATTAACTAAGCATTTTTAAGCCAAAATGGAATAAAATAGTAATATTCACGTAACATTACATTTTCTAATTTTGAGCATGAATTCACTCAAAATACCCTCTGTTTTTTTCAGTCTAAAACTTACTGGTAAAGTACAAGCGCTAGTACTCGTTTCTTTTATAATTTTAAATAGTTTCTCTTTACAAGCTCAAGACAACCCGCATTCTCGGCACGACAATATAGATTCGGTTTTTACCCAATTAAAGATTCAACTAAACAAAGCAGAATACCTTGAAGACACTTCAGCAATCGTAACATCTCAAATTCATTTGGCTAATTTTTACGAGCGACTAGAAATTGAAAACGAAGCCATAAAGCATTATCACATCGCTTTAGAGCATCACCAAAAAACAGACACCACTCTAGCCTATATATGCAATAAAATTGGTGCTATTCACCTCTCATTAAAACAATATGAGAGCGCATCTCGCTATTTAAATAAAAGTTTAAAACTCACACAGCGCATAGCTTACGAAAAAGGAAAGGCTATTGCTTATGCCTTACTTGGAAGTGTTGCCGAAAAAGAATCTGATTATCAACTAGCCCTTAAAAACCAAGAAAAAAGTTTAGCCATTTTTGAAAAACTATCCGATAGTACAGGATTAGCTGTTACCTACGAAAATACTGGAAGCATCTACGAGGACTTAGAGCAGTATGAAAATGCACTGAACTATTTTCTTAAAGCACAAGTATTCGCAAAAAACAGCACGACAGCCACCAAAATAAATATTCTGAATAATATTGGAGATGCTAATCGAAAAATGGGAAATCCTAATGAAGCATTACCTTATTCCTTGCGAGCGCTACAACTGTCTCAATCCTCTAAAAACATTCATCAAGAAGAAGGGGCTTTAAAAGATTTGGCCCTAATTTACGCCGATTTAGGCGATTATAAATCGGCTTTCGATTACATGATCCACTTTAAAAACTTAAACGCAAATGCTATTGAGTATAAAAAAGCCGAATTGGTTGGCACCTTACAAATATTATACGAAGTTGAAGAGCGTGAAGCAGAACTAAGACTATTAAATAAGCAACATGAACTCGATCAAGTAAGGCAAAGGATTATTCTACTGGCTTCGGGTTTCTTCTTTTTAATATTAATAGGATGGCTTTTATATTTCAGAAAACAAAAACAACAACAATCTAAAATTCAACATTACAAAAACAAACTCTTAGAAGTGCATCTCGAGAAAAAAACTCAAGAAGAAGCTGCTTTACAAAGAGAAGTAGAAATTAAACTTTCGGCACTTACCAATTACAGTTTGCACTTATCTCATAAAAATAAAATGATTGCCGACATATCTAGAACCCTTACCAATTTAAAAGATCGGAATACGGTTATGATAAAATCTAAATTGGAAACCTTAATAAAAGAGATTGATTTAGACTTATCGCAAGAACAAGAATGGACAGAATTTATTAGTTTCTTCGAGCAAATCCATCCTCATTTTTTCCAAAACTTAAAAAACGGTGCTACAAAAGAATTATCACCGTCAGAATTACGCTTATGCATGCTTTTACGTCTTAATTTATCGTCTAAAGACATTGCTTCAATTTTACGTATTACTCCTGATAGTGTACGTATTGCGCGCTATCGCCTGCGAAAAAAGCTGCCTTTAGATACTAAAGAAGAACTTCAAGCATATATTCTTAAACTATAACAGCATGTTTCTAAACTATTACCAACACGTAAATCCAGTGTTAATGTTGCCTTAGAATATAACCCGTATACCACAGTTTATCACATTTTGTTAACGCTTACTTTAGATAAAAAAAGGGTCTTGATTCTACATTTGCCTAAAAATAAATTTAACAATCAATTATGAAAAACTGGATTACAATAATGGTACTTTTCGTTACAACGTTTAGTTCATTAGCACAAACCGGGCAAGTTCAAGGAACCATTACAGACCAAAATGCGATAACAGTTCCTGGAGCATCGGTATTACTTGAAGAAATTAATAAAGGAGCTGTATCCGACTTCAACGGAAAATTCACCCTTGTTAATATAGCACCGGGCACGTATACCTTAGTTATAAAATATTTAGGATATGCAGACTATAGCCAACAAATTACGGTTAACCCAACAGTTACCACTAACTTAAGCATTTCGTTAACCGAACAAAATACAGAATTAGACGAAGTACAAATTGTGGGTCTAGGGTTTGGTAGTCAAGCCAGAGCCCTTAACACTCAAAAAAACAAACAAAATATTACCAATATAGTATCTACAGACCAAATTGGTAAATTCCCAGATGCCAATATTGGAGATGCTGTAAAACGTATTCCTGGTATTACTATGCAAGTAGATCAAGGAGAAGCACGTAATATTATTGTACGTGGTTTAGCGCCACAGTTAAACTCGGTAACTTTAAACGGTAGTCGTATTCCATCGGCAGAAGCCGACAACAGAAATGTTCAAATGGATTTAATTCCTTCAGACATGATTCAAACTGTCGAAGTAAACAAGGCTGTAACTCCAGACATGGATGCCGATGCTATTGGAGGGTCTATAAACTTAATTACTAGAACATCTCCTCACGGATTTCGTTTCTCGGCCACTGGTGGATCTGGAATTAACTTAATTAACGACAAGCGTATTTTAAACGGATCGTTTTTATTGGGGGACCGTTCTAAAAACGACAAATTCGGATGGGTAATTGCTGCATCCTACAATGATACTAAATTTGGATCGGATAATGTGGAAGCCGAATGGGACGATGAATTCGAGTACAACACAGGTGCCGAAGACGAAGATGGAGACCCTATTATGCAGGAGGTAGATGTTAACCCATATGCTAGCGTTAACGAAATAAGAGAATACCACGTGCAACGTATACGTCGTAGTTTTTCTGCAAACTTCGATTATAAGTTAGATAACAACAACACGCTTTATTTTAAATCTATTTATAACTGGAGAGACGACCGCGAAAACCGATTTGTTTTAGAGCAAGGAATTCTTGATGGTGAAGATATCGAGTTTGGCGATTTTACAGTAGACTCTAATGGTAACCTAACAGGTTTTCCTGTTGAAGCAAAACGCGAAGTTAAAGGTGGTATCGATAATAGCCGTAATAAAAATACACGTCTAGAAGACCAACGTATGCAAAACTACAGTCTTGGTGGAGAGCACTTAATAAACAACTTACAGGTAGACTGGATGGCATCTTTCTCTAAGGCTTCAGAAGAGCGTTTAAACGAGCGCTACTTGGTATACGAAAGCGAATATGGTGTTAATTATAATAACAACCCAGACAAGCCAAGCTATATGCCAACAAACGCTGATGATGCCGATTATAGCATATTTGAGTTTGATGAATTGTATGAAGAAAACCAATATACCGATGAAACCGATTATAACGCTTTAGTAAACTTCGAATTACCTCTTCATATTTTTGATAAAGATAACGGTACCTTAAAATTTGGTGCTAAAACAAGAATTAAAGAAAAGAAACAGGATAACAGTTACACCGAGTATTCGCCAGAAAATGACGATTTAGAATTCTTAGGAAATATACCAACAAGAAATTATACAGAAGCGAATTTCAATCCTGGTAGCCAATACCAAATCGGGTATTTCCCAACACCAGAATACTTAGGAAGCTTAAACCTATACGACAGCAATTTATTTAGTGCAGAAGACAAACCCGAAGAATACGAAACGGCAAACTTTAATGTTAAAGAAAACGTATACGCAGGTTATGTTATGACCGAGCAAAATATTTCCGATAAATTAAGCTTTCTTTTAGGAGTACGTGTAGAACACACAGTTGCAGATGCTACAGGAAATGAAATTATATTTAACGCAGATGGCGATTATATAGAAGCTTCGCCTGTTAACAGTAAAAACGACTACACAAACGTTTTACCAAGTATACATTTAAAATATAACGCAACAGAAAACACAATCTTAAGATTTGCTTGGACCAACACTATTGCTCGTCCAAACTATGTAGATATTGTACCGTCTAGAGAAATTAACAACGAAGACGAAGAGATCATTCTGGGTAATCCAGATTTAGGACCAACCTCATCTATGAACTTAGATCTTATGGCCGAACATTACTTTCATTCTATTGGTTTAGTTTCTGGGGGCGTATTCTATAAAGATATTAAAGACTTCATTTACACCTTCCAATACGAGAACGAAGACGGCTACGAAGTGTACCAACCGTTTAATGGAGACGAGGCCTCTATCTTTGGTTTCGAAGCAGCTTTCCAACGTCAGTTAGATTTCTTACCAGGGTTTCTTAAAAACTTAAACTTGTACTTAAACTATACCTATCTTGCTTCTGAAGCCTCTGGTATTAGAAACGAAGATGGCGAAGAACGCGACGATTTAGATTTACCAAATACAGCTCCTAATATGTTTAACGGGTCGTTAGGATATGCTAACAAATACTTTAGTTTACGTTTATCGGCTAACTATTCCGATTCGTACATAGACGAAATTGGTGGCCGTGCATTTGAGGATCGTTATTACGACGAGCAATTCTTTTTAGATTTTAATGCAAGAGCTAACATTACAAAACAATTAAGTTTGTATGTCGATGTTAATAATATTACTAACCAACCATTACGCTATTACCAAGGTGTACGCGAAAGAACCATGCAAATGGAATATTACCAAACGCGCATAACATTTGGTTTAAAATACGACTTATTTAAAAGAAAATAATACGATGAAAAAATACATATTTAGTGCTTTAATTTTAGCCGCTGTTAGCTCTTGTAAAAATAATTTACCCGAAATAGAGCCCACTCTTATTTCCGAAAAGACGCCACACGACACCGACGATCCAGCAATTTGGGTAAACAAAGACAATCCAGCAAAAAGCATTGTTTTCGGAACCGATAAAGACGAAATAAATGGCGGTGTATATGCTTTCGATTTAGACGGAAATATCATGCACGATAAAAGTTTAACTCACGTTAGCTATCCTAACAATGTTGATATTGAATACGGGTTTGCTTTAAACGATTCTACAACTGTAGATATTATGATGTTTACCGAACGTGAAAAACATCAAATCCGTCTTTATGCCATTCCAGATATGATCCCTCTAGACAACGGTGGCTTCCCTGTTTTCGAAGATGAAACCGATATAGAACTTAAACGCCCTATGGGAATAAGCATTTATAAAAACCCTGAAACCCAAAAAGTGTATGCCATTGTAAGTCGTAAAAAAGGACCAAAATCGGGCTATTTATACCAATATGAATTACAACCTAAAGCAGATGCTGTTGCGCTTTCATTAACAAGAAAATTTGGAACCTTTAGCGGCACCAAAGAAATTGAAGCTATAGCTGTAGATGATGCTTTAGGCTACGTCTATTACTCTGATGAAGGTGTAGGTGTTAGAAAATTTCATGCCGACCCAGCGCAAGGTGACGAACAGATTTCAATGTTTGGAAGCGAGCACTTTAAAGACGATATCGAGGGTATTGCCATAGCCACTTATCCAGATGGTCATGGTTATTTAATAGTGTCAAATCAGCAAGATCACAGCTTTAATATTTTTAACCGCAGCGATAATAGTTTTGTAAAAACACTAAACTTAGGCACTAAAGAAACCGATGGTTGCGACGTT
Source organism: Formosa haliotis (assembly GCF_001685485.1). Classification (NCBI taxonomy): domain Bacteria; kingdom Pseudomonadati; phylum Bacteroidota; class Flavobacteriia; order Flavobacteriales; family Flavobacteriaceae; genus Formosa; species Formosa haliotis. Next base: position 2,313,072 of record NZ_BDEL01000001.1, read on the forward strand.
ACCACAACCGCTTTAGGCGATAAATTCCCTAACGGATTATTTGTATCTATGAACGACGAAAAAGATTTTTTCTTTCACAGTTTAGATTTACTAGAATTGAAATAGAACGATTATAATAATTTTTATAATTAGGAAGGCTTTCTGAATAGTTGAGTTTTCGTTAACCTGAATTCCCGTCTGCCCATAGGCACAGTGATTCAGATTCTCACATAGTTGTTTATCAATATGATGAGATTCTGAAATAAATTCAGACTGACGAATAATAATACTTTTTGGACAGCCTTTTTTATTTTCACCACAGGCTTTAAAATCTATAAACCAAGACAGCATTAGCAATCTATTTAAATATTTATATCTCCACCTTATTTCACTCCAATATTAGACATAATACCCGTACTTTTGTATTTGTATTTTATATGCCCAAAATAAAAAAACGAGGGATAACCATAGCCAAAGTTCGGTTTGAACCAAAAGTAAACATCTCTAGCTAGCTAAATATTCATCTAACTTGTTTTAATTCACAACGGGCATCAAACAAACTAGAACAGTATGATGACGCTTTACAACATTACTAAACCTAAGGTAAAAACCGTTCCCATTATAATTAGTTCTCCGCATTCTGGAACCTATTTTCCGCCAGAAATCGGTTCTAAATTGCATCCTGAATACGTTGCAAACCCAGACGATACCGATTGGTTTATAGACACCCTTTATAGTTTTGCTTCAGATTTAGGAATTACATTAATTACAGCAAATTATAACCGTTGGGTAGTCGATCTTAATCGCGATCCCGAAAGTAAACCGCTTTATAATGATGGTCGTGTTATAACGGGCTTGGTTCCTACAACAAACTTTAATGGGGAAGCTTTATATAAATCTGAAACACCTTCGGAAGACGAAATTAATTTCAGAATTGAAAATTATTACAAACCCTACCATCAAAAAATCGAAGAATTACTGCAGGACACAAAAAAACAGTTTGGTAAAGCTTTGCTTTTCGATGCACATTCCATCCGAAAAAAAGTTCCTGGTATACAAGACGCTCCTTTTCCCGATTTAATTTTAGGCGATAATGAACAAACCTCAGCGTCGCAATCTATAATCGATTCGGCATATAAAGCATTACAAAGCGGCGATTATCATGTAGAACATAACCATCCGTTTAAAGGCGGACAAATTACACGTTCTTTTGGTAGACCTCAAGAACATATTCACGCGCTTCAGTTAGAAATGGCTAAAACCAATTATATGAACGATGCCGAAACAGCTTATGATGATGCCCGTGCAGAACATATGCAAACGCTACTAAAACATATGTTTCAGGAATTAATTAAAACCTTATCTTAAAATTATACCATGTCTCAACATTATACTTTTAAAGGCCTTTTAACCGAGAACGGCTGGTTAGAAAACGTTACTGTTTCGGTGAATGAAATAGGCGAAATTTCAGCAATTCAAAGCAATTCAGAAACAGCGGGAGAACGTGTAGATGGCTATGCGTTACCAGGATTTCAAAATGCCCATTCACATGCCTTTCAATATGCTATGGCCGGATTGGCAGAACTGCATGAAGGCACTGGGGATCCGGATGATTTTTGGAGTTGGAGAACCGCAATGTACGATTTAGCGCTTCGTATTTCACCAGAACATTTAGAAGCGATTGCAACGCAATTATATGCAGAAATGGTTCGACATGGGTATACCGAAGTTGCAGAATTTCATTATTTACATCACGATACAAACGGAAATCCTTACCATAATTTAGCCGAATTGGGTGAGCGTTTAATGGCGGCAGCGCAAACAGCAGGCATTCATATCACTTTAATTCTGATGTTTTATCAGCAAGGCGGATTTAATATGCCTGCAGAAGATAAACAACGCCGATTTATCTCTAAAACTATCGACGATTATTATCGTCTTTTAGAGCAAACAGAAGCCATTGCTAAATCATATAAAAACACAACCGTAGGAATTGGTATTCATTCCTTACGAGCGGTAGAACCCGAAAGTATCATTCAGCTTTGTAACGCCTTACAGGGAGACAAGCCTTTCCATATTCATATTTCTGAACAATTAAAAGAAATTGAAGATTGCTTGGCTACTTATGGAAAACGACCTGTAGAATGGTTGCTAGACCATTGCGATGTGAACGACAACTACCATTTGGTTCATGCCACACATTTAAACGAATATGAAGTTAAAGGCATTGCGGCAACCAAAGCCAATGTCGTCATTTGTCCGTCTACAGAAGGTAATTTAGGAGATGGCTTATTTCCTTTTAATTATTTTAAAAGACTAAATGGTAATTGGAGTATTGGTACCGACAGCCATATTGGATTAAATCCGTTTGAAGAATTACGTATTCTAGATTACGGACAACGTTTAACCACCCATAAACGCAACACGTTTTACAAAAGCAATCTAGGAGACAGCGGTTTTAATGCTATAAAAATGGCTTGGAAAACCGGACGTAAAGCCATGGGAAAACAAAATACCGAATTCTTTAAAATTGGAGATGCCTTTAATGCGGTAATTATGGATGCAACGGCTCCTTTAGTGGCCACAGCTTCTACAAAACATTTATGCAATACGTTTGTTTATGCTAGCGATGTGTCCCACCAGCTCGGTACTATAATTAATGGTAAATGGCTTGTAAAATCTGGAAAACATCTTAATGCAGATAGTATAACGGCTAAATTTAAAGCAACTATGAAGGATTTAGGGTCACGCCTATAGCGCTCTAATCTTCGTATTTAAATCGCTTTTACATTCTGTTTTCAATTCCTTTTTATTAATTTAGGAATGCTAAAGCGCGTAAAATCAATTTAACAAACCTAAACATTTATTCTGTGGAACACTTTTCAGACCTACTAAATCAATTTCCTGAAGCTAAAACCATTCACGTAAATAAGGGTGATATGCTTCAGTTTGTAGGCGATGAATACGCCAAAGTGTATTATGTAAAGGAAGGTCTTTTACGAAGTTATACTATTGATGAAAAAGGGAAAGAACATATTTTCGACTTTTCACATGAAGGCCATTATATTTTAGATGCCGAGGCTTACCATAACCACACGCCTACATCTTTATTTATTGATGCTATAGAAAACAGTACTATTATTATAGTGCCACAAGAAAAAATAAATCCGAAAGATTTGAATGCCGAACTTATTCTTAACGAATATAACGACCTAACCGAACGGGTAGGCATTTTACAAAAACGATTGATACTTCTTATTAGCGAAACGGCCAAAAACCGTTACCTCTATTTTATAGATCGGTTTCCTGAAGCGATTCATCGCATCCCTCTAAAAATGATAGCATCCTATTTAGGAATAACCCCCGAAGTTTTAAGTAAAATTAGAGGTGAAATCGCCAGAGAACATTAATTTTTTTTGACTTCTGTAACCTCTCCTCTGCAGGAATACCCATAAAGTCTTATTAAACAATATATTTATTTGAAAGGGATCATTGGATTCCATTTTTATAACAGATCTTCCCCAACTACAGCATCATAAAAAGATAGATTCATTTTTTTTCCATAGAAAAAAATGAAATTTTACTTTAAAAGTCGCTTCTTAATATAGATTAAGTTTCAAACTATATTCTCGTCCTACCTTTGTGCTATAATTAAATATAAACATCATGAAAGATACAATTAGTAACACAGTAAAACATTGGTGGATTCCATTAGTTTCAGGATTCTTATTTATTTTCTTAGGCATTTTAGTCTTTAAGACACCTGTTACATCGTACTTAGCACTTACCATCTTCTTTGAAATCGGATTTTTAGTAACCGGTATTCTTCAGATTGTGTATTCAATATCAAATAAAGCCGTCTTAACCAATTGGGGTTGGGGACTTACTTCTGGAATTATAGATCTATTTTTAGCTATACTTTTATTTGCTAACCCAGGTTTATCTGCTGCTATACTACCAATTTATATCGGTTTTATGTTACTCTTTAGATCGATGCTAGGAATAGGGTATTCTGTAGATTTAAAACAATGGGGTGTACAGGAATGGGGATGGATATTATTTGGCTCTATCCTAGGCGTAATATTCTCGTCTTTAATGATAATGAACCCTGCTTTTGGTAGTTTAAGTATAGTAATTTACACAGGTTTATCTATAGTAATGCTAGGAATGGTTCAGATTTCTATAGCACTAAGTTTGAAAAAAATTAAAAAAGAAATTAAAGATGATGAAGTTTTAGAAGCTCATCCTATATAAACAGTTATCACTTTAATTAACTAAAATCCCGATTTCGGAGTTGTGAAATCGGGATTTTTCATGTTTATATTGGAGTACTAAATTTTATATAACAGTATTTATTTTTTGTAAACAGTAAGCACTTCTCTCCCTACAAGATCTCCTTTTTTATTGTACTCCTCTAGCTTAACTAAACCAACCCCTTTAGCCATCCATAGTTTTGAAGTTCCCTTTTTAGTGATCAACATCTTAATCTCTGTATTTTCTGTTAATACCATACAGTCAAAAGTTCCAGCTGGGACAGTAATGGTTTCTTCTCCTACAACTTTTCTATTAAAAGTTTTAGCTCCAAATCCCATTTTAGTAGTACCTGCCATAATGTCCATATGGATATCTGAATTAGGCAACTCATCGCCAACTTTTAAATTATTTGGCATAACAATATTTGTTCCATTTACTTCTGTCTCAGCATCAGAATTCGTATTTGTTAGGCTGGCAGAAATCCGCTCTTTTAATAAGGTTTTAAGATCTACTTTAATATTCCCATTTTCACAATACATATTATAATCTGTATTAATGGTTTCTTTACCTTTTGAGTCCTCGGTTACAGTATGTACAACAACTACTGTTTTTCCTCCCTCTTTTTGAATATCTTTAATTATATTGTACTTTTTAGCTTCCACTCTATCCTTTTTGTCGTAACGAGTATGCTCATACTCAACACCTTTTGTTGTTGGATAATATCCGTCACAAGATTGTGCGTATCCAACTGAAGTTAGTACAAAAAATACAGCTAATGCAATCAAGTTTTTAAATTTTAATTTCATGTTATTTAATTTTTATAGTTAGTTCAAAGTTTTATTTTATCCTTAATATCCTCATAGGTTTTAACCATTTTTTTAGGAGCTTTAAATCTATATCCTATAAATGCTTTGAAAAAAGGGATATTATCTTCAGTATAGGTACTCCTATCTGTATTATGATTCATGGCTAGGTAATTAAAATTCGCTCCAAAATAGAAATCATTGATATTATATGTTGCAGTTGAAGACACACTCCACTCCGTTAATAACGATGTATACGAATTTTCATCAGATTTAGAATAGTTAAGACCTAAACCCACATTTCCTCCAACAGAAACCAAAAAATTACTAAATAGCACAAAATTGTAATAATAACTTGGGGTAAGTGCGATATCGAATAAATATAAATCTTCGTCTGCATAGCCATTTTCTGTTTCTCCTCTTAAATTAAATTTTGAATAATAAGTGGTAAGACCTGCAATAAAACTTCCCGTACTTTTTAACTGCTTTTCATCCTGATTTGAAATAGCTCTAAAGGAAAAGTTCTCATTAAAAATATAATTAGTAGACCCTCCTATTTTAATGGTCTTGGTGTCTGGCAAATAAACATCAAAATTATTAGTTTCATAAAATCCCTTTTCACTATATACATCGATAGTCTGCATCCATTTCCCTAAGAAAATCTTAAAATTCAGATTAAATAGCCTTGAATCTTCATTATCTCTATTTTCCACCATAAAATCGGGTGCAAAAGAATATGACAATGCAACAATTCCGTAAGACACACTTGCCCCAATTCTATTTTGTTTATTTGGATTCATTTCTAATCTCATATCTGTATCTCGATCTCCAAACACATACGAATTATAAGTATTAATATAAAAGGTTTTTGCTGTAATTCTATTAGGGTATTTTTCTATAAATTCATTTTTTATAGCATATAAAATAGTGTCATTTTCAATTTGACTATAACTTAATTGGAAAAAAATTACGAATAAAAATTGTAGGATACAATTCTGTTTCATAGTTAAATGACTTTACTAAAGTTAGCTAGGACTCTTATATAACGGTATATATTTCTTATATTAATAATTTATCAAATTTCTACACACACTTTCAGTGTTAGATATAAAGAAGCGCTAGCTGTTCTTAAATTGTATCATACCAAAGTTCAATATTACTAACTACATTATATAATATAAAATCAACCTGTCTTAAATTCATTTATATTAAAACCCACCATTAACATTAGACCACTGCCATTTATTTTATCACACTCCTTGTCTAAAACCGAAAAATCTTAGGCCTTATATTCGGATAAAACCATCCCACTAAATAGGATCGTGACTAAGACCGCATAGTTTTAAGTAAAATAAAATATAGTGTTTAAGACAATATTAACAATATCGGACCAATTAAACAAACTAAAATATCTGAAGAAAATCGAAAAAAGCAGTTAACACCATTTAAAATACTAAAAATCACATGATTTAAGCTTGAAATCTAAAATAATACAATTCAAAATAACTATTAAATCCTAAAATGTATAAATCACATTTAAAACTTTACATTCAGCAGTTCGCCACTTAACTGTAGTAAATACAACTCGGCCAATTTAGCTTCGTATTTTGCATTATTTCTACTAAATTCTGCTGTTAAAAGATTTAGTTGCGCTTGCCTAAATTCTATAGATGTTATCTGCCCTAGCTTAAATTTCTCTTTCGTACGATCGAAATTATTTTGGGAAGTAATAATATTATTTTCCTGAATATTATAAATTTTTAACTTGTTTTGATAATCGCCCCAAGCATTTTCAAAATCGCGATCTAAACTTATAAAAATCGATTCTTTTTGAAGTTCCTGATTTTCTAAATTCAGTTTTGCATTTCTAACATTGGTTATCGTGCTCCCACCATCAAACAAATCCCAACTTAAGTTAAGGCCAGCCGCAAGCCCTGTATTTGTAGATTGTGCCACAAAGGCTGCTGCATTATTATTGTTTTTATTCCACCCATAAGACCCTACTAACCCAACCGTAGGTAAATACCCCGATCTGTTGGCTTTAATAGTAAACTCGTTAATAGTAATATTTTTATCGATTTGCAAAATAGATACGTTATTAGCTCTCATTTTATTATACAAATCAGCTTTATCTATATCTAACAGGAAAGTTACTATGGTATCTACTTCTATATCTATTGGTAATTCTGTACCTAAAACCACATTTAAATCGCGCTTCGTATTTAATAGGTTTTGTTCAGAATTCATTAAGTTAATACTGTCGTTATTAATATCTACTTGAGCGTTTAAAACATCTAGCATAGTCCCTTGACCATAATCGAATTGATACTGCGCTCTTACAATCCGGTCGTTAGAGATATCTAAAGTTTGCTGTAAAGCCCGCACATTTTCAGATACCTGCGACACATTATAATACACTGTAAATAATTGTGCAATAGTATTTTCTATAGTTTCGCGAGCTTCCAATTCTGTTAATTGATATTGCTCTTTAAGTTGTTTGTAATTGTAATGTCTGCCAAGCCCATCAAAAATGGTATAGTTTAAATTTACAGACGCATTATAACCCGAACTTTCGGCTCCATTTAATGTCGTCACGCGCCCATCCGAAAATTCGGCTTCCGTATTATCTAAATTATAATTCGCTCCTGCATTTCCTGTTACCGTTGGAAGGTAACCAGAATTTAAAATGCTCTTATTATTTTCGGCGATTTCAGTATTATTCCCGGCTATTTTAATACCATAATTATTTTCTAAGGCGATTTCTATAGCTTCAGAAACCGGTAATTTTTGTTGTGCGAAAACCGATGCCATAACAAACGACATCAGCATAAATAATTTGTATTTAATGTGCATGCTCTTCATTTTGTTCTTTAATAGCGCGTTCAACTTCCTCTCGGGTTACTGGTTTTCCTGTGGCTAACCATTTACTTTTTTGCTTAATCGAATTGCTAAACGATAAGAATAACGGCAACACTAAAAGGGTTAAAATAGTCGCGTATGCTATCCCGAAAGAAATAGAAATGGCCATAGGCTTTAAAAACTGGGCTTGCCTACTCTTTTCTAAAAGTAAAGGCGCCAATCCTGCTATGGTGGTTACCGAGGTTAAGAAAATGGCTCTAAATCTAGATTTTCCGGCTTCCTTTAAAGCCTCGTCTAATTTTAAACCTGCTTTTAAATTAGTATTAAACTTGCCTATTAGCACCAATCCGTCGTTTACCATAATTCCTATTAATGCAATAATTCCTAGTAAGGACAATACATTTACCGGAAATCCTAACAACCAGTGTCCCCAAGCTACAGCCGTTAAACTAAATGGTATAAGCAGTATTAATAATAATGGCTGACTTAAACTTCTAAACGTAAAGGCAATCGTGATGTAGATTAATAAAATAATGATTAATCCGGCACTTTTTAAAGAACGATTAAGTTTGGTTGCTTCTCTATTTTGCCCTTCGTAAGACGCCGAAATGGTAGGATATTTAGATTGTAAACTTGGTATAACGGTCGCCTTTATTTCATCTAAAATATCGGTAGCACTTGTGTTTGGATCTTTTAAATCGGCCGATACTTCAATTTCTCTACGCCCTTCAAGGTGGTTTATAGCCACATCGCCTCGTTCTATAGAATAGTTAGCGATGTCCTTTAAAGTGACACGCTCGCCTGCTGGGGTTACAATACGCATATCGTCTAAATCGTTAATCGAAGCACGGTTTGGTTTATCGTAACGTACCCAAACTCTAATTTCGTCTTGTCCACGCTGAAAACGCTGTGCTTGTACCCCGAAAAATCCTGCTCGAATCTGACTCATTACCGTACTTAAATCTAAGCCCAACAAATACGCACTTTCTTTAAGCTCTAAACGGATTTCTTTAATTCCGGCCGGATCATTATCGGCAACATCTTTTAATAACGGATTTGCTTCAAGAACAGCTTTTAATTCTACTTTCGCCGCTTTAAGTTCTTCTATATTATTACTCAATAAAGAGACAGCTACCGGACTTCCTCCAAAATTACCACCAGAACCAAAAATTAAACGTTCTGTACCAATAACTGGCCCCACTAATTCTCTTACTCGATTGGCTACCAAAGAGGCATTTATAGCATCTGGACGCTCTTCCCCTGGCAACATATTTATATCTAATCGGGCACTAGAGGCACTGTTTATATTTAGAATGGTATTTTCGAATAAGACTTTATCTGTGCCCTTTAAATATTGCTCCGTAAATTCTTCGTTAACCATATAGGCCTTTTCTTCTATTAAAGACATGATAGAATCTGTAACCCTTACGTTGGTCCCGTTGGGCATATCGAGTTCTATAGACACACGGTCGCTGGCAATACTAGGAAAGATAGTTACTCCAATAACTCCTCCACCAATGGCTCCGAAGGTTAAAATTAGAGCTCCCAAAAATATACCAAGGGCTAAAATTTTAAATTCAAATATAAAATTTAGTACAGGCACGTAAAACTTGTCTCTTAAAAAGACCATAAACCGATCTCCAAGGGCATTAATCCCTCGCATTTTCGAGAAAAATTGCTTGATCTTAGACTGTTGTTGTCTTTCGTTTTTAACAGGTTTTTGAAGTGCTTTTGAATGCGCTAAATGCGCCGGCAGAATAATAAGCGCTTCTACTAAAGAAACCACAAGCGTAAGCATAACGATTACCGAAACTTCACTAAAGAATTCCCCAATCCGACTCTCTAAAAACAGGAAGGTTGAAAACGCTAACAGCGTGGTGATAATGGCTGAAACCACAGGAGGAATAACTTCCATCGTTCCGTCGATAGCGGCATCAATCGGGTTTTTACCTGCTTCGTAATGCTGATAAATATTTTCGGCTATAACAATACCATCATCTACTAAAATACCGATAACGATAATCATTCCGAAAAGCGAAAAGACGTTTATCGTGACATCAAACTGACTCGCAAAAATAAACATTCCTAAAAAGGAAATAGGTAAACCAAAGGCTACCCAAAATGCTAAACGCGTATTTAAAAACAAGGCTAAAAAGAGCAAAACCAATAACATTCCCACCACCGCATTCTCTACCAACAATTGTGTACGTTGTTTTAGTGTAATAGATAAGTCACGCACAATATCTAACTTCACATTATTATGCGATTGGTTGTAAGTATCTATATACTCTTTAACGGCTTCTGCCGAAGACAATAAATCTTCATTATCTGTACTAGTTACACTTACATTTACAGATAAATCACCATTAAAAAAGGTGGCATTTGGGGTTTCCGAAAATCGATCTCGTAAGATGGCAACATCTTTTAGACGGACTGTTTTTCCGTCGGAAAACGCACGAACCACCACGTTCGACAATTCGTCGCTATAATACGATCGGTTATTGGCTCTAATTAAAAACTCCTCATCATTGGTTTTAATATTTCCTCCGGTAACCAAGATATTAGAATTACTAACCGCTGTGGCGACTTCGTTAAACGTGATATTATAGGCTAAGAGGCTGTTTTCGTTAACCGCAATTTCTATTTCCTCTTCTGGATAACCCGTAACTTCTACTTGAGAAATACCTTCTATAGCACGTAAATCGTTCTCAATTTGCCTCCCTAATTGCTTTAAAGTAGCTAAAGGAATGTTTGTACCACTAATAGCAAACGAGATGGTTTCCCGAACATTTTCATTTTTTGCTACAACGAGGGGTTCCATACCCGTAGGAAATGTAGGTACACGATCTACCGCATTTTTAACCTCTAAAAGCATAAAATCGATATTCTCTCCCTTTTCTATTTCGATGGTAATGGTACCACTGTTCTCTTGCGAAGTAGAGGTTACCCGATCTACACCACGAAGCCCTTTTAAATTATCTTCTATTTGAAGCACAATCCCTTCTTCAATCTCTTGCGGAGACGCTCCAGGGTAATTAATTTGAATGGTAATAATTTTAGAAGGAATAATAGGAAAGAAAGACGATTTCAAGGCTAGCACACCAATGATTCCGAAAATGGTGAACCCTAGAATAAAAATGGTAACGGCAATATGATGCCTTATAAAATAAGCAATAATTTTTCTCATAAGGACTTAGTTAGGTTTTTTAGAATTTTCGTCGTAAACTTTAACTAACATCCCTGAGTATGCTCCTGGCACCGGACGAGAAATAATAACACTCCCATCGGGCACATCTTTTAAAACCACTTTTGTATCGCTAAAATGAATAGGTTTTACCGGAATAGCATCTAAAATACTGTCTCGAACAACATAAATTTCTTTTGTATCTAACAATAAATTTCTATCTATTTCAATGGCATCTGGTTCTTTTTTTGCATTTAGCTGAGCTTCTAAATACATCCCTTCCTTTAGGTTTTCGTGTTTCACCTCAATAAAAACAGTAATGGTTTGTGTAGTAGGATCTATACTTCCATTTACACGAGACACTGTTCCCGAATACGTTTCTGTACCTTCTAAAGTATTTAACACTACAGATTCTCCAACCTCTAATAAACTTGCAAAAGATTTACTTATGGCTACTTCCATTTCGTAAACCGAAGGATCTATAAATTCACCCAATTTTTGACCGCTTCTAATTAATGTACCCTCTGTAACCAAAGCTTCAGTAAGAATCCCATCAAAAGGGGTGGTAATAACATATTTTGATAAACGCTGCTCTAAATTTTTAACGTTGAAATAATTAGAAACAATTTCTCTCCCGGTAATGAAATAGTTTTCTTTTTCTGAAGTCATTTCTGGAAGTGTAGGCGTTGTTTTGTTTAAATCGAAGCTAGTAAGATAATCTTGCCATTTCTGAAAAACCTCTGGAAAATCTAAGCGTAAATCGGCCATGATGGCGGCTATCGAATTATACAAATTACTCTTAGCAGATTGCACGCTAGCGTAATATTCGGAAGCATCGATCCGAATTAAAGTTTGCCCTTTTTTGTAGGACTGCCCTGCTTTAAATAAAATAGAACCAGGCTGAAAAACACCTTCAACCTCTGCATACAGCTCAAACCTACGTTTAGCCGTTAAATTTCCGTTAGCAGGAATAATAATAGGAACTACCCCATTTTTAACCGTATCGACAAAGACCGACTTTACAACTTTTGGAGGTACAGGTTTTACTTTATTTTTGTTTGCAATTAAGGATTTAGAAATAAATATGGAGGCTACTATTAATAGTACACCAAGAATAGCAAGTATAATTTTTCTCATTCTGGAGTGTTTATCCGGTTTAGACTCCAAAACTATCCCTAAGTTTACTTTAAAATTGTTAAATAAAACTTAAAATCCTAAACACACTGATTTTTAAAAGGTTACACCTTACAACCGAAATCATGTATAAATTAAAGGATCTGCTACTGTAATGCCACAAATTTTTCTAATAAATATAAGGTTAAAACTATAGCCCTTGTAACCTGAAAAAGCTATAACTCTAAAGCTTTAGCCCTAAATAATCTCCATTTTTTTCAGCAAGAAACTCGCATTCATATTCTGGCAAATACCGGTTTTAAACGTATAATCGAAATGTAGTTCGTCGTTAATAATTTCGGCATCGAAATAGTAATTTTTCACCTCTTCTAGTTCTTCTGAAATTTCACATAAACTTAAATCGTGAGTTGCAATAATTCCTGTGGCATTAGAAGCCACTAATTTCTCTACAAATTTTCTAGATCCTATAGCTTTATCTGTACTATTTGTTCCTTTTAATATTTCATCTAAAACAATAAAATATTTATCGGTTTGAATGGCATCGACTATATATTTTAATCGTGTTAATTCTGAAAAGAAATACGAGCTATCGTCGGTTAACGAATCGCTAGTACGCATACTCGTTATTAACTTTATAGGGTTATAGACACTAGATTTGGCACAAACTGGAAGTCCAACATTTGCCATAACAATATGCAGCGATACAGTTCTTAAAAACGTACTTTTCCCGGCCATATTGGCTCCGGTAATAATAAAAAATTGCTCGTTTTTAATATTGAAATTATTATCGATACGTTTTTTAATCTTCAATAATGGATGCCCCAATTGTTTCGCTTGAATAACATCCTCATTATCATTTATAACAGGAAACACAAACTCTTTATGATTAAAGGTGTAATTTCCTAAGGAATTATAAGCATCGAAAAACGAAATCACTTCAAACCATTCTGTTGTTTTGTTAGCATATTTTTTAATCCATTGTTCTATGGCATACGCATTCTTTATATCGAGTAAAAAAAGTCCATTCCCAAAAATGGCTGAAATGAGATTATTTCGATTATCTAAACGATCTAATAATCGGGATAAGTCAGAAAAAATAAGGGATGCTTTTTCGCCTTCCTGAGTAATTAGCTTTTGCTTAGCCAATAGCATTTCTGAAGTAAAAGATTCATTCTCTATAAGAGTTAACAGACTTGCGTACTGTTTAAAGGTTTCTTTTAATTTTTCGGTTTGAGAGGCAATGACATTAATTGATTTTAAATAAAATCCGGTAGTTACTAAACCTATTAGAAGAAAAACTCCAATGTAATTTGCCGAAATAATTTCAAAATATACTAGTGCAAATAATGCTAAACTAATCACACTTGCTACATAAGGTAAAACCCTTAATACCATCGGGAATTTTGGCTTATAGCTAGACAACCACGCATTGATTTGTCTCGCCGGTGTTTCCACTTTTATAAGGCTAGAAACCGCCGAATAATTTTGTCGCCAAATAGATTTATTAGCTAACTCTTTAATGGCTTCTTGCCTAGCTTCTATCTGGGTAATATGGTTTGCTTTTAAAGCGTCTGCCAATTTCTCGGCGCCTTCCTTAATGTAGGTTCTATTTAAACACTGATAAAAAGAACCTCTACCGAATAAATCGATATCTAAACTAAACTCATGGTTAGGATCTTGATATTCCTCGCCTGTCGGTCGATTAAAATATCCGTTATTAATAATATCTATTTCGGTATTGTTAACCGCTACTATGGCTCTCTCTAAATTTCGCTTATGCTTAATATTGGTATATTTTACCAATAGGAACAAAAACAATGCAATACCAACCACTCCAATACCTATAGCCAATTGCCAATTATTAAATGTGATATAAATACTGTAGGCCGTAGCTACAAACACAAATAATCTTAAAAAGCTTAAGCCTTGCATTTGCTTGTTTAAAGCATCAGCTTTGATTTGATGATTTTGAGATTGTTCGGTATAAAAAGAGAGTAGAGATTTCATTTTAAGAAAAAGAATGTTTTAAAAAAGACTAAAGCTAAACAAAAATACCAAGCACATGGCTTGGTATTTTTAATAGTATTGCAATCTAAAAAGGAATTTATCCCTTTACATTTGCTTTTATAAATTCTCTATTCATACGTGCGATATTATCTAAAGAAATTCCTTTAGGGCATTCTATTTCGCAAGCACCTGTATTTGTACAGTTTCCAAAACCTTCAAGATCCATCTGAGCCACCATATTTCTAACACGGTCTGCTGCTTCTACTTGTCCTTGTGGTAATAATGCATACTGAGATACTTTAGCACCTACGAATAACATGGCAGACGAGTTTTTACAAGTAGCCACACAAGCTCCACATCCAATACAGGTTGCGGCATCCATAGCTTCATCTGCAGCATGTTTAGAAATAGGTAAAGAGTTTGCATCTTGTGTATTTCCAGATGTATTTACAGAAATATATCCTCCGGCGTGTTGAATACGCTCGAAAGCCATTCTGTCTACAATTAAATCTTTAATTACCGGGAAAGCAGCTGCTCTCCATGGCTCGATAGTAATAGTATCGCCATCTTTAAACATACGCATGTGTAACTGGCAAGTTGTAATACCTCTATCTGGACCATGAGCTTCTCCATTAATATATAAAGAACACATACCACAAATACCTTCACGACAATCATGATCGAAAGCTACTGGCTCTTCTCCAGAGTTTACCAATTGTTCGTTTAAAACATCCATCATTTCAAGGAAAGACATATGTTCTGAAATATCAGTTACTTTATAATCGACCATTTTACCCTTTGCACTAGAGTCTTTCTGTCTCCAAATTCTAAGTGTTAGATTCATATTCATAATGTCAATCTTATTTGTATGAACGTTGTTTTAGTTCAATATCTTTAAATTCTAATTCTTCTTTATGTAACACTGCATCTGCAGGTTCTCCTTTATATTCCCATGCTGCAACATAAGCAAAGTTTACGTCATCACGTTTTGCTTCACCTTTTTGCTCTCCATCTAGTTCTACAGACTCTTCTCTAAAGTGACCTCCACAAGATTCTGCTCTATTTAAAGCATCTTTGGCAAATAACTCTCCTAATTCTAAGAAGTCTGCTACACGTCCAGCTTTTTCAAGCTCAGGGTTTAATTCGTTCGCACTTCCTGGTACTTTAACTTCTTTCCAGAACTCTTCACGAATGGCTTTAATTTCGGCCATAGCCTCTGTTAAACCTTGTGCGTTTCTAGACATTCCTACTTTATCCCACATTACTTTTCCAAGTTTTTTGTGGAAATAATCTACAGATTTTGTTCCTTTATTATTGATGAAGAAATCGATACGATCTTTCACTTCTTTTTCAACCTCATCAAATTCTGGAGTATTTGTTGGGATTTTTCCTGTTCTAATATCGTGAGATAAATAATCTCCAATGGTATAAGGTAATACGAAATATCCGTCTGCTAAACCTTGCATTAAGGCAGAAGCTCCAAGTCTGTTTGCACCGTGATCAGAGAAGTTAGCTTCACCAATACAGTATAAACCTTCAACCGTGGTCATTAAATTATAATCAACCCAAACACCACCCATTGTATAGTGTGTTGCAGGATAAATCATCATAGGCGTTTTGTATGGATTCTCATCAACGATTTTCTCATACATTTGGAATAAGTTTCCGTATTTCTCCTCAACGATTTTCTGACCTAACTCGTATATTTTCTCTGGAGTAGCATTGGTAATATTATGAATTTTTGCCTGCTCCTTACCATAACGTTCTATAGCTGATGCAAAATCTAAATATACAGCCTCTCCGGTTGCATTTACACCATATCCAGCATCGCAACGCTCTTTGGCTGCTCTAGATGCCACATCACGAGGCACTAAGTTACCAAAAGCAGGATAACGTCTTTCTAAGTAGTAATCTCTATCTGCTTCTGCAATATCTGTAGGTTTTAATTTTCCTTGCTGAATTGCTTTTGCGTCTTCAATTTTTGCAGGAACCCATATACGACCATCATTACGTAAAGACTCAGACATTAATGTTAATTTAGACTGATAATCTCCTGAACGCGGAATACATGTTGGGTGAATTTGTGTAAAACAAGGATTTGCAAAATACGCTCCTTTTTTATGAATTTTCCAAGCTGCAGTAGCATTAGAACCCATAGCATTAGTAGATAAGAAATATACATTTCCATAACCTCCTGTTGCAATAACAACAGCATGTGCAGAATGACGTTCTATTTCTCCAGTAATTAAATTACGAGCAATAATACCTCTTGCTTTTCCACCAATTTTTACAACGTCTAACATTTCGTGACGATTGAACATTTCAATCTTTCCACGAGCAATCTGACGGTTCATTGCAGAATATGCACCTAATAATAATTGCTGTCCTGTTTGTCCTTTAGCATAAAATGTTCTAGACACTAATACACCACCAAACGAACGGTTATCTAATAACCCACCATAATCACGTGCAAAAGGAACACCTTGAGCCACACATTGGTCGATAATATTTCCAGACACCTCAGCTAAACGGTGTACGTTTGCCTCACGTGAACGGTAATCTCCACCTTTTACGGTATCGTAAAATAATCTGTAGTTTGAATCACCATCACCTTGATAGTTCTTCGCTGCATTTATTCCTCCTTGTGCAGCAATAGAGTGTGCACGTCTAGGAGAATCTTGATAAGCAAATGCTTTTACGTTATATCCTAATTCGGCTAACGTTGCTGCTGCCGAACCTCCAGCTAAACCTGTACCAACAACAATAATATCGATATGACGTTTGTTTGCAGGGTTAACTAAATTAATATGATTTTTATAATCTGTCCATTTATCTTTAATTGGACCTTCTGGTACTTTTGAATCTAAAGCCATACTTATTGAAGATTAATGGTTAAAAAAATGATGATAAAGTGCAATGAAGATAAATCCTAATGGAATTATTATTGAGTATGCTTTACCAATAGCTTGTAATGTCTTTTTTCTTCCGGCTGTTCCTCCCATAGATTGGAACGCAGATGTGAAACCGTGCAATAGGTGTAATGCTAAAAACACAAAGGCTATTACATAAGCACCTACACGAATAGGACTTGCAAATTTATGAACTAATTCTTCGTAATAACGGTAACCTTCTACACCTTCCATGGTACCTGACCAATCGCCTTTAATAAATTTTGTGTTAATTTCTGGAAACCAAAAATCGATAAAATGTAAGATGATGAATGCTAAAATAGCAACACCACTCCAAATCATATTTCTACTCATCCAAGTAGAATTTGCTGCACCGTTGTTTTGTACATACTTTACACCAATTGCTTTTCTGTTTCTAATTTCTAATACAAACCCCATTACAAAGTGAAATACAACTCCAAATATTAAAACCGGCTGTAAAGCAAATTGAATTAAAGGATTTGTTCCCATAAAATGGGACACTTCGTTAAAAAGCTCAGGACTAAATACCGATAAAATGTTGATGGCAAAATGCTGAAGCAAGAAAAACATAAGAAAGAAGGCTGAAAGCGCCATAGCGACTTTTCTTCCTATTGATGAATTTAAAAATCCGCTCATTTTTTTATAATTAGTTTTATTCCCAACAAATTTAACTTAGAATAGTTTTATAGGCAAAAACTAAGTCATTTAAATTTATATTTAGAACCATTTTAAAGAACAATACAACTACCTGAATATCAAATTATTTCAGCTTTCATTTTTTTTATTCAAACGTTGAACCAAAAAGAAACGCATTCCCTTTGAAAATTTAGATAGAAATTTCGGCTAAAATGCGTCAAATCTAATTCAAATACTTAGATGTTTCTTAGTATAAATACGTAGACAAAAAATAGTGCAAAAAACCTTTAACAGCATTTTAAGGTTTCTATTTTAACCAATACCTATTATATATGTAATTTTGAAAAAACATCTCATTTAAACTTCAATTCGAATGAAATATCATCAAATCAACTCAGATTTATTCATACAAAATAGAGCTAATTTTACAGCACAAATGAAACCTAACAGTTTGGCTGTTTTTAACTCTAACGACGTATACCCTATAGGTGCAGACAGTGCTTTACCATTTCAACAAGACCGAAATATATTCTATTTAAGTGGTGTAGATCAAGAAAGCAGTATTTTAGTTTTATTCCCAGACTGCCCCAACCCTAAGCATCGTGAAATGCTATTTTTAACAGAAACCAACGAGCACATAGCTGTTTGGGAAGGCGCAAAACTAGACAAAGAGGCGGCCTTTAAAACTTCGGGAATTAAAACCGTGTATTGGCTTCAAGATTTTGAGCGTGTGTTTAAAGAGATCATGACGCAATGCGACACCGTTTATATAAACACCAACGAACATTATAGAGCCAATGCAGAAACCGAAACTCGCGAAGCCCGTTTTAACGCATGGCTAAGAAAAAATATCCTGCACATGCAGTTGCTAAAAGTAATCCCATTTTACAACGCTTACGTTCTGTAAAACATCAAATAGAAATAGATCTTATTCAAAACGCATGTAATATTACAGAAAAAGGTTTCCGACGCATCCTTAATTTTGTAAAACCAGGCGTGATGGAATTTAATATTGAAGCGGAATTTATGCACGAATTCCTAAACAATCGCTCTAAAGGATTTGCTTACACCCCAATTGTAGCATCAGGTAACAACGCCAATGTTTTACATTATATTGAAAATAATCAAGAATGTAAAGCTGGCGATTTAATATTACTTGACGTAGGTGCAGAATATGCCAATTATGCTTCGGATATGACTCGTACAATTCCAGTTTCTGGAACATTTACAGACAGACAAAAAGCAGTTTACAATGCCGTAAATCGCGTTAAAAATGAAGCTACAAAAATGTTAGTTCCTGGCACTATTTGGGCAGATTACCATGTAGAGGTTGGTAAATTAATGACATCGGAATTATTAGGACTAGGTTTACTAGACAAAGCCGATGTACAAAACGAGGATCCAGATTGGCCAGCTTATAAAAAATATTTTATGCACGGCACATCGCATAATATGGGCTTAGACACGCATGATTACGGTATTTTAACAGAACCTATGCAAGCTAACATGGTGTTTACCGTAGAACCAGGCATTTATATCCCAGATGAAAAATTCGGGATTCGCCTAGAAGACGACGTTGTAATTCAAAGCTCTGGAGAACCATTCAATTTAATGCGAAATATCCCTATAGAAGCCGATGAAATTGAAGAGCTTATGAACTCATAACATTCAAAATACCCAATAATATTAAAAGCAAAACTTAATTACAAAGTTTTGCTTTTTTATTGATATTTACACCACTCAATAAAAAAACCAAGCAAACAAACCATGATGAAATACCTATACCTTGCCATTTTCTTTTTCGCAATAGCTTTAACCACGAATGCGCAAACAACCACAGTCGAGAAATCTATTTTTGGAGTACAAACAGGTTTTTTTGGACTTTATGTAAATAACGAAGCCCGTTTAACAAATAGCATTGCCTTGCGTAGTGAAATTGGCTTAGATGCCGGTCTTTGGGGCAGCGACTTTAACGATATTTATGGATTTTTATTAACTCCCGTACTAACCCTTGAACCCCGTTGGTATTACAACCTTAATAAACGCGTAGATAAAGGCAGACGTACAAGCAATAATAGCGGAAATTTTGTCTCGATAAAAACGAGCTACCATCCCGATTGGTTTACAATAACGAATGCAGAAGACATTAACTTTATAGGAGATTTTACCATTATTCCAACATGGGGAATTCGCAGACATATTGGAAATCATTTTAACTACGAAACAGGAATTGGAGTTGGTTACGGCCGTTACCTAACCAATCGTGATGGCTACGAATATTATGGCGACAAGAACGTAGTCGCTGTTAATTTACACCTACGTATTGGCTATACGTTTTAGACGGAACACAAGACATTTTACTTAAAAAAGGCATCTAAAAAAAACATTGAAAACGCCATCCTGAACCCGTTTCAGAATCTCATAATCGTGAAAACAATTCATTGAGAGCACTTGAAACACGTTCCGGTTGACGTAAACATGCCTTTTAGATACCTTTTGTAATCTTTTATTAACTATTCCACTCGTAATAGTTAGAGCCACCGTTTAAGATAAACCCTGTTTTTGGATATAAATTATTCCCTATTTCATTTGATTTTCCGGTCTCTAAAAACATGCCGCAAGCCTTGGTATCTTTCACCAATTGCTTTGCCCGTTCTATTAAATTCACCGAAACACCTTGACCTCTATATTCTGGCTGTACAAACAAATCGTTTAAAAGCCATAATTTTTGCATGCGTGTCGATGAAAACAAAGGATACAACTGTACAAAGCCTATAAGCTTACCCGATTCATTTTGAGCAACAAACAGCTCGGAGTCTTTATTTTTAAACCGTTCTGCTAAAAAATGTTCTGCACCTTCTACATCAGATTCTTTTTCATAAAAAACGCGGTAGGCATCAAACAACTCAGCAACACATTTCAGATCTCCTTCTACAGCTTTTCTAATGCTCATATTGAAATATTAAGCCAAAGCGGTTTCAAAAACATAGCGGTGTAATTTCTGAAGCGTTTCAGTTTTATCGCTAGTATTTATAAGTAATGAAATGTTATTATTACTACCTCCGTAAGAAATCATTCTAATATTTATATCCTGTAAAATTTGGAATAATTTATGCGTATCTGGATGATGCACAATGTTATTACCCACTAAACACACAATAGTTCTATGCGTATCGACATCTACTTTAGAAAACTCTTCTAATTCTGAAACAATATCTTTTAAATACGTTGCATCATCTATAGTTAAAGACACCGCAATCTCAGACGTTGTAATCATATCGATAGACGTGTGGTATTTTTCAAAAATTTCGAAAACTTTCTTTAAAAATCCACTTGCTTGAAGCATTCGCGCCGACTTAATTTTTATAGCCGTAATACCATCAATAGCCGCTACAGCTTTTATTCCTTCACCTTCAGCAGAACTGTCAATTAAAGTTCCGTGAGCTTTTGGCTCCATGGTATTTTTTATACGTACCGGGATTTCTAAATCACGAACTGGCATCACGGTTTGTGGATGTAAAATTTTTGCCCCGAAATAAGCTAATTCTGCTGCTTCATCGAAAGATAAATGCGAAATAGCATCGGTATCTTGAACAAATCTAGGATCGTTATTATGGAACCCATCTATATCTGTCCAAATCTGAACTTCGCTAGCTTCAAGAGCAGCACCAACGATACTTGCTGTATAATCACTTCCTCCACGCTCTAAATTCGACACATTTCCATCGGCATCTAAACAAATAAAGCCTTGTGTGATAAAAATATCGGTATCGGCATGCGCTTCTAACACACGGTTTAAATTTTGTTTAATATAAAACGAATCTGGCTCGTTTAATCTATCGGTACGCATAAAATCGAAAGCCGAAATTAAGCTTGCTTTTAGTCCGTCTTGCTGTAAAAAACGACTAAACATAAAAGTAGAAAGCAATTCTCCTTTAGATACTATTTTATTATAAAGTAATGTACTGTGTTTTTGAGAAGTTAATGTTCTTAACTCTTCAAAAACCGCTTTTATATAGGCTAAAGATTCCTCTTTAAATGAGTCTTTAGAAAACAAATCGTTTACAACCTGAACATAATTTTGGTATAAGGCTTCTACTTGACTTAAAGCTTCTGCTGCCTTTCCATCTTTAATGGTATTCGATATTTCAACCAATGCATTCGTTGTGCCAGACATGGCTGATAACACAACTACCTTTCTCCCGCCTTCTGAAACGATATTTTTAACGTTGGTCATATTTTTTACCGACCCTACAGAAGTTCCTCCAAATTTTAATACAAGCATAATTTCTTAATTTTAAAGTGCCAAAAGTAAACACAAACAAGGTAATACAAATAAAATTGAAAAAATTGTTCTAAATTTACACAAAATGTTAAATAGTTAACAAATGAGAACCATCGCCTCTTGTGTTGAAGAAATTTTATTAGCACAACCATTTTTAGAAGAAGCCATATCTAGAAACATTGTAAACTACTCGGCCTTAGCGAACGAATTGGTAGACCCCATTTCGGAAATGTTAAGAAAACCCGTAAAACCCGGTGCAATTATGATGGCGTTACGCCGATATTCTCCTCCTAAAGATTTAGGAAATTCTGTGCGTTTAAAAAAGGTATTAAATAGTTTAGGAGATATTACCGTACGTTCGAATTTATCGAATTACACTTTTAAAAACTCTACAACCCTATTCGAGAGTCATGCCAAAGTGATTAATAAAATAGGTGATAAATTGAATATTTTTTATGCATTTACGAGAGGAATTCACGAGAGTAATATTGTGATTTCTAGCTCTGAACAAGACCATATTGAAACTTTATTTGCTAAAGAACACAAATTGGGCTTACAGAATAACCTATCGGCTATTAGTATTAATTTACCTGCCGATAACACCAAAATTGCAGGATTGTATTATCAGATTTTTAAACGTTTGGCTTGGGAAGGTATCACCCTTTACGAAGTTGTTTCTACCACCAACGAATTTACTGTTTTGGTTGAAGAATTATATGTAAACAAAGCTTTTTCGGCTATTAAAAGACTACATAGTTAAATAATTTCGGCATCTCAATAGCCCATTAAAAACGAGGCTATCTAATTAAGTAAAATTTTCGTCAACCGGAATCACCTTGATGAGATTCTGAAATACATTCAGAACGACGTGTTTATTACTTTTTTGGACAGCCTTGTTTTAAAATAATGCCAGTTATAACCAATCTATAACATTATGCTCTCGGATATTCTATCTGATCGCTATACATACTCCATATTTTAAATCCGCCACCAACATTTACAATATCGGTAACACCGTTGTGTCTTAAAATAAGTTCTGCTAGATATCCGCGTAATCCTTTTTGGCAGAACACTACTATTTTTTTCTCCTGAGCTAATACGCTATCAATATGTTCTCTTAAAGTATCTAACGGATAATTTACAGCACCAGGAATAGTTCCGTTATTAAACTCACCTTCATTTCTTACATCCAACAAGACATAATTTTCTTTTGGAGTATTGGCCATATAGGCTTCTAAAGCTTCCACAGAAATCTGTTCAGACTTACCATGTAATATATTTTCGGTAACAAAACCAGCAACAACAACAGGATCTTTAGCTGGCGAGAATGGCGGTGCGTAAGCTAAATCTAAACGTTGTAAATCTGTCACTTTCAGTTTTCCATAAATTGCAGTGCTTAATACATCGACACGTTTATCTACACCATATTCTCCAAACAACTCGGCACCTAAAATTTCTTCAGTTTTAGAATCGTAATACAATTCTATAATTAAATCTTTCTGACCAGGATAATAACTAGGTGTCGATCCCGCAACAATTAAAACCGACTGAAAATCTATTCCGTTTTTAGTTAATGCCGTAGCATTCATTCCTGTTCTAGCCAAAGTATAATCGAACACCTTAACAATGGCCGTTTTATAAGCTCCTTTAAAGGTTATTTGTCCATCGGTTGCATTAGAACCAGCGGCCCGTCCTGCTTTATTTGAGTGCGTCCCCAGCGGAAAATAATCTTCTTGATTGGTTTGCAGGTTTCTAATAGAGATATTATCGCCCGCAGCATACACATCTTTAATTGAGGTTTCCATAAATTCATCGACTCTCAATGCGCCGTTTTCAATGGCCTCTGCACCTTCGTCTATTAACATTTGTGTGTTAGGCTTAATTCCCGCACTTAAAATCACGAAATCTGTTGGAATACGTTTACCATCGCTGGTTATTACTGCCAAAATTTTGCCATCTTTATCGATATCAAACTTATTGACAAACGTATTAGACAACACATCTACGCCATTAGAAACCAACACATCTTCTGCAAATTTCGCAAACTTCTTATCCCACATATTCAACACATGCGAACTACCTTCTATTAGTGTAACTTTTTTACCTATTTCGCTCAAGTTTTCGGCAACCTCAACCCCAATCAAACCGGCTCCAACAACAGTAATATGTTTAGACGTACTTGTAAGTCCCTCTTTAGTTATTTTATCAAAATCGACCATAGACCTACAGGTAGACCAGCTATGAGCAAACTTAATATTTTCTACAGGTGGCACAACCGAACTTGCGCCAGTGGCAAAAACTAAAGTATCGTATCTGTAGGCATCAGAATTGGTATAAACAATTTTTTGCGTCGTGTCTATTTTAATAATCTCTTCATTTAAACGAACATCAATATTAAATCGGTGTTTTAATAATGCAGGCTTTACCACCAACAAATTATCTCTACTTTCTATAACTCCAGAAAAAGCATAGGGCATACCACAAGTGGCGTAACTTATATTTGCTCCTTTTTCAAATAAAATAATTTCTGCATGTTCGTTTTCTCGTCTTGCTTTTGCTGCTGCCGATGGACCTGCAGACAAACCACCAATTACTATAATTCGTTTCATTTTCGATTTCGTTATTTCTCTACAAAGGTCAACTAAACTCTGTACATAATATGTAACCTAAATTACATACGATCAAAAATGAAACGCTTTAAAAGAATTCAAAGTTGAAGAGGTTTAGTAGTTAAATTGATAATTTATAGTATTCCAGAATTTTAGGAACATATAATTTATACTATATATAATGTACGATTATTATATTTGTTTCTCATTTTAACAAACATGATTTTACAACACAAAGATTCTCCTATCTATTTTAGCGATCAAGGTAAAGGCACAGCTATAATTTTACTACATGGTTTTTTAGAAAATAGCAGCATGTGGAAACGGCTAGCACCAAAACTTGCGAAGAAACACAGAGTTATTTGTATCGACTTATTAGGCCATGGAGACACAGCATGTATTGGATATATTCACACCATGGACGAGATGGCCGATGCGGTTCAGACCGTTTTGAATCATTTAAAAATAAGACGCTATTATATTGTTGGCCATTCTATGGGTGGCTACGTTGCCTTAGTTTTGGCCGAACGTTTACCCGATAATATTAAAGGATTGGTTTTAATGAATTCGACTACTAAACCAGATTCTCCAGAACGCATCGCTTTACGAAACCGGGCTATTGAAGTGGTTAAACAAAATTACGAAACCTTGGTTACGATGTCTATCGCTAATTTATTCAGACCTGAAAACACAGAGAAATTTGCAGATGAAATTGAGTGGCTAAAACAAGAAGCCTTAAGAACTCCGCTTCAGGGGTATATCGCAGCCCAGGAAGGCATGAAGATTAGACAGGATTTAGATGTATTGCTACATTTTTCGCCTTACAAAAAAATGATAATATACGGGTTAAACGATCCTGTTTTAGATCCTAAATCTATTATTCAACAAACGCTGAACACCGAAGTAAAATTGGTAGAACTTCCAGACGGACATATGAGTTATATTGAAAACGAGAGCGAAGTACTACAAGAATTAATGCATTTCATCGAATAAACACACTGTTTTATCGATTATTTGATTTTTTTTTTCTAAGTTTAAAGTCCTAATACCTAATACTTATGAAAAATTCTACTCAAAAAACCAGTGCTTTACCAAAGCTTTATTGTAATTTGTTTGGTCATAATTACGAAGTAACCAAGCAAGTTACCTACCATGTAAAGGAATACAAATGTTCGCATTGCAAACGAGAATTAACCACAAATAGTAACGGCAATTTAATAGAACTTACGCCTAAGTTTAAAGAAATTAATTCTATTTTAGAACGCATACATAGCTCGAAAATAGCAAGACTTAAAGAACGATCTTTTTCAGAACCTTCTTATTTTTAAACCATCTTAAAAGGTTTTAATGATCTGAACTTACATCTTTCTGATACAAATTGTATACCGACAGCGGCAGTACTTTTGTCCCTACTTTACGAAAGCCTATGGTTTCGTAATACCTGCAAAGTTTCGGGTTTTTAGCATCGGCATCAAGCCTTAAATATCGACAGTCCTTCCGTCTAGCTTGCTGTTCTATATCTTGAAGAATTTGCTGTCCTAAGCCCAGACCTTTATACGTATCTTTAACAACTAAAGAATGTACATACAATGCGGTTTCGGTTTGTTTACCCCAATACAATTCATCTTCATTTAAAATTTGAACCATCCCGATTGTTTTATCATCGCCTGTTTTTATAACAAAAAACGCTCCATTCCGTAAACCAGAAGCTACCCATTTCAACTTCTCTTCTGGCGGATCCATCCAATATTGCCAATGATCTATATTCATTTTTGCAATGCTTTTAGCCGCTTCTATAAATAAGTCTAAAACCATATCCTTTTCGGAAACATCTATCTTATAAAATTTTATTTCCATAGTCTTAGTTCCTTTTAATAGTTCTCATAAGTTCAATATTTAGTATTACAATCCTAAAAAGAAGCTCAAAATACATATCGCCACGTTCTTTATAAGCACAAACAACGTTCGAAAATAGGTTGAAATTTAAGTATAAGCTTTAAAAATAACTTCATTTTCAGAACAAATTTCTGCAAACAACCGAAATATCAAATCTATAAAAACCCTCCAATTTTTTTTGGCTTTTTCATTAATTCAATAGTTTAAGCTATAGATTATTCCTAAAAAATAGATTCTAAGCTCGTTATACTAAAAAATTCTATTTGTATATCTATATGCTTTAGCCTATATTTGGTTATCCAGATTGGTTAACCAAAAAGGTTGACCAATTAAAAATCAAACTAAATAATTAAAACTAGAAACTAAACATGATGAAAAAAATTACATTATTAATTTTAATGCTATGTACTGTAACAGTCATAGGACAAAACAAAACGTATCTCCTTGATGATCCTGAAGACGTTAGGGATGTAGAGTACCAAGCCGGAGATGTCGTAATTTTAAAAAATGGAGTTTACGATACCGATGAGCGTATCATTTTTTAGGGTCGGGAACGGCAGATAACCCAATTACATTTAGAGCTGAAACACCAGGAGGTGTTATTTTTACTGGGGGACCAAGATTAACCATTGGAGGTTCATCTAATAAAACAACAGGAGAAAAATTAGCTACCGGAGAATACTTAATCGTTGATGGGTTTCACTGGAAAGGCGGCTATGGCGCAAGTAACTTTATTGAGTTTAGAAATGGTTACGACTTGGCTCACCACAGTACCATTCAAAATTGTGCTATCGATGGTTTAGGAATTGACCCTGACGACATTGAAGAAGGAAAATATGAAAAACATAGATGGGTCGTATTATTTGGAACCTATAATAGTGTTTTAAATTGTTCGTTTATGAACAAAACTAGCGCAGGAGCCTTAGTACTGGCAGAATATGCATATAATGCTTGGGGACCACCATACAACAGTGACGATCCTGATTACGAAACCAACAATACACGCTGCGATTTAGTAGGCCATACGATTAGTAATAATTACTTTTATAATTATGAAAAAAGGATCAGTCTTTCCAGAATGCTGGAGATAGCGAAACCATTCGTATTGGTACTAGTGAATACCAAAACGTAAATAGTGGTGCTTTAGTAAACAACAACTATTTTGTGCAATGCGATGGTGAAAACGAAATTATTACCAATAAAAGTAAAAACAACTCTTACATTAATAATACCTTTAGAAGAAGTAGAGGGTCTTTAGTATTACGTCACGGATCTAATGCTATTGTAGAAGGCAATTACTTTTTAGGAGAAAACGTTGATGGTACAGGAGGAATTAGAATTACAGACAGCGAACACACCATTACAAACAATTATATACAAGATTGTATTACCGTTTTAGATCAAGCAAAATGGAATAACGGTATCACCTTTATGGGTGGTGGCGATAATAATTCGGTAGAATGTACTTCAACAAGTGTTTCAAACGGGTATCAAAAAACAGAAAACATTAACCTTTCTAGAAATACTATTGTAAACACGAATGCGCCGTTATTTTATAACGAAGATAAAGGTTCTACAGATCCTACTGGAGCAGTTACAGATAATTTAATTTATTTCGCTGCTAATAATCCAAATATTACCGATGTTATATCTGGTGATACTGATGATGCTTATAAAAATCTTGGTACAAAACTAGACTATTTGGGTAACGTTTATACAGGAACAGCATTAGGTGTAGAAAACGATGGTTTTGCCGAAGACAACGGAATTATGGCCGATGTAGATGGCGAAATCTTTACATTTTCTGGAGCAGACGGAAAAGGTGCAGATATGGGTATTTACAAACCCACTACAGACGATATGGTTGGTCATGGTATTGGAGCTTGTTTCTTAGACAGTACGGGAGCAAACATTACCAATGGAGATTGTACCATTCAAATTCCAGAATCTATAGTTGTTGGAAGTGTACCAACTTTTACTTTTGAAGCAGGAGCTGAAAGTGTTGATGTAACAGCAAATGTAGGATGGACTGCAGTTTCTAATAACGATTGGATTACTATTGATACAGATGGAGCAGATGGAAACGCAACTGTTCTTGTAAGCGTAACAGAGAATACAGATTTATCTACCAGAACTGGTACGGTAACCTTTACTCAGGTTCCAGGTGGAGACGACATTGTAAAAACCTTAACTGTAAATCAGGATGGCGGACCGCGTACCAATTTAATTAACACGGGTGAATCAGACGACCCAGTATCTGTATTTTACGTTTCAAAAGAAAACTCGTCTAAAGATGAAGTGGCAACAAACTCTTTAGATAAAGACCCAAATTCTGTTTGGACTGCCGATGATGGTTCTGTTGTAGCTGGTGATATTAAGGGTGATGGAGAATATGTAATTTACGATTTAGGAGACTCTTATACTTTAGATTTCTTACAATTTAACACTACCAATAAAAGTGACGCTTTCGGATTCCAAATTCTAGTTTCCGCTACCGGTACCGATGACGCCGATTTTTCTATGATTTTACCAACTGCAGGTGATTTATTATATACTGCTACAGGAACGACAGAGTTTAACGAGTACGAAATTGATGCAGAAGCACGTTACGTTAAAATTATTGGATACGGAAGATTTAATGAGGATAGAACGAAAAGAGAAAGCGCTTGGACTGCTGTTGGAGAGATTGAATTTTTCGGATCGAAAACTTTATCTTCAAATGATTTTACTGCAAACGACTTAAAATTATATCCAAACCCTGTTACTAATGGCGTTTTATACTTAAATAAAAAATCGAACGATTACAATAACTTAAGAGTCTATGATGTTTCTGGTAAAACTATTTTAACCAGAACTCTTAATTCATCTTTAAATAAAGAAGAAATTAACGTATCTTCATTATCTCAAGGTTTATATTTTGTAGAAATTTCAAGAGGTAACAGCAGAGCTGTAAGCAAGGTTATTATTTCTAAATAAGCATTTACACCTAATTTCAAATACTGAAAAATCCTCAGAGCTTTAAAACTCTGAGGATTTTATTTTTGTATATGATTAACGAGCGTAGCTCCAAAAAAACAAAGCTTTTATAGCTCCGGTTTACTTAAATTCAGATGCTTTACAAACCAAAAAGCACGGCTACACAGCAACGTCAATCTGTTATTTCAATGTTTTATTGGTCTTTACTCAATGCGTTCCAACCTTGTGCTTTTAATGGAATTTTGGTTTCAGCTCGTGTTACAAGATGCATTCCTGCACTTTCTTCAGTCATAAATCCAATAACAGTTAAATTTGGGTTTGCTTTAATTTTAGGAAAGTCCTCTTGAGAAATAGTAAATAACAATTCGTAATCTTCTCCTCCACTTAATGCAACTGTAGTACCATCAATATCAAACTCCTCGCAAGTACTGATAAATTGCGGGTCTAACGGAATTTTGTTTTCGTATAAATCGCACCCCACTTTACTTTGCTTACAGATATGTATAATTTCAGAAGATAATCCATCGCTAATATCAATCATAGCGGTTGGTTTTACATCAAGATCTTTAAGTAACTTAACAATATCTTGGCGTGCCTCAGGTTTTAATTGACGCTCAATTATATACGTATAAGGCTCGAGATCCGGCTGGTTATTAGGATTTACCTTAAAAACTTCTTTCTCTCTTTCCAGCACCTGAAGTCCCATATACGCACCTCCAATATCTCCGGTTACCACTAACAAATCGTTAGGTTTTGCTCCATTTCTATACACCACATCCTCTTTAGAAACAGTTCCTAATGCCGTAACCGAAATTAGTAAACCTGTTGTAGAAGAAGTCGTATCTCCACCAATAAGATCTACACCGTATAACTTTGCGGCCGTTTCTATACCTGCATATAATTCTTCAATCGCTTCTAAAGGAAAACGGTTAGACATGGCTATAGATACCGTAATTTGCGTGGCTTGCGCATTCATAGCAAACACATCAGACAAATTCACAATAACTGCTTTATAACCTAAATGTTTCAACGGTACATAGCTCAAATCAAAATGTACGCCTTCTACC
This sequence comes from Formosa haliotis, assembly GCF_001685485.1. Lineage (NCBI taxonomy): Bacteria > Pseudomonadati > Bacteroidota > Flavobacteriia > Flavobacteriales > Flavobacteriaceae > Formosa > Formosa haliotis. Next base: position 2,343,691 of record NZ_BDEL01000001.1, read on the forward strand.
AATAAATCTGTGGTAACTACCACTTGTTTATCTTTAAAATCTAGAACAGCAGCATCATCGCCAACACCTTTAACTGTTGAGTCTTGTTTAATTTCGAAATGTTTCGTTAGGTGATCGATAAGGCCGAACTCCCCTAACTGACTTAAATCTGTACGTTGTTGGTTTTTATCTTCTATCATACTGCAAAAATAAGAAGCTTATTTATAATTATGCCAAAACAATATTAATATCGACGAAAAAGTACAAATTTCGGCTATTTCAAGAATGTTGCAATTAAAATTTTAAGCGTAAGAACCGGCAGATACCAATTTTACTTTAACCTTAAATTGTATAGTATTAACGAACCAATAACAAGGTTAAGTCTCACAATTACTTATATTTACATCATGTTTGCATAAACCATAAAAAAAGACTTAAAAGTACTCGTGTTTCAGGTCTTTGGCTGAAGAATTCGTAAACTTTTTAGTCATAAAAATACAATAGTTAAAATCAATCTCACCATTAACTAATATAATGTAAGGTTCTATGGTTAAACCCTACTTAAATTGTATATTTGCTCACTCTTTAGAATTAATCTATTTAATTTATGATAAAAGTATCTGAAACAGCCAAAAAGAAAGTCATTGAATTAATGACCGAGGATGGATATAATGCAGCCACCGATTATGTTCGTGTTGGTGTTAAAAGTGGTGGTTGTTCTGGTTTGTCATACGATTTAAAATTTGACAAAGAACAACAAGAAGACGACAAGGTCTTCGAGGCTAACGACATAAAAATAATTGTCGACAAAAAAAGTTTCTTGTATTTAATTGGAACCACACTAGAATATTCTGGAGGTTTAAATGGTACAGGCTTTGTGTTTAACAATCCTAACGCAAACAGAACTTGCGGATGTGGGGAAAGTTTTTCATTATAACAACGTCTTTCAATTGTTTTTAGAATTTAAGAAAACGACAAAAAAATTAAAATTTAAAGTAAATAAAGTATAGTTAGGTGTTTCATTTTTATTTAAACACAAGTTTATAATTAGTACTTTATATAACATTAAAACACATGAGTAAGTATACAGAGGATGACTTAAGGGAAGAATTAAAAACCAAAGAATACGAATATGGTTTTTACACAGATATTGAATCTGACACCTTTCCTGTAGGTTTAAATGAAGATATTGTACGCGCTATTTCACTAAAGAAAGAAGAACCACAATGGATGACCGAATGGCGACTTGAAGCTTTTCGTGCTTGGGAAGAAATGATTGAACCAGAATGGGCCAATGTACATTATACCAAGCCAGATTTTCAGGCCATCTCCTATTATTCGGCACCAAATAGCAAACCTAAATATGATAGTTTAGACGAAGTAGACCCAGAATTATTAGCCACATTTGCTAAACTTGGAATCTCTTTAGACGAACAGAAAAAATTAGCTGGTGTAGCTATGGATGTTGTAGTAGACTCGGTTTCTGTAGCAACAACCTTCAAAAAAACACTAGGAGAAAAAGGTATTATTTTTTGCTCAATTAGTGAGGCAATAAAAGAACACCCAGAACTAGTAAAGAAATATTTAGGGACTATAGTGCCGCAAAAAGATAACTTTTATGCCGCTTTAAACAGTGCTGTTTTTAGCGATGGTTCGTTTTGTTACATTCCAAAAGGCGTACGTTGCCCAATGGAATTATCTACCTATTTTAGAATTAACCAAGCTGGTACCGGACAGTTCGAGCGTACTTTAGTTATTGCAGACGAAGGTAGTTATGTTAGCTACCTAGAAGGGTGTACAGCACCAAGCCGTGACGAAAATCAATTACACGCTGCTGTTGTAGAACTAATTGCTTTAGACGATGCCGAAATAAAATACTCTACCGTGCAAAACTGGTTTCCAGGAAATGCTGAAGGTAAAGGAGGGGTTTACAACTTTGTAACCAAACGTGGACTTTGCGAAAAAAATGCTAAAATATCTTGGACCCAAGTTGAAACCGGTTCTGCAGTAACCTGGAAATACCCTAGTTGTATATTAAAAGGAGATAACTCTATTGGAGAATTTTACTCGATAGCAGTAACCAATAATTATCAGCAAGCCGATACCGGAACAAAAATGATTCACTTAGGGAAAAACACTAAATCTACCATTATTAGTAAAGGAATCTCGGCAGGTAAATCTCAAAACTCATACAGAGGTTTAGTACAAATTAGTCCAAGAGCAGAAAACGCGCGTAACTTCTCGCAGTGCGATAGTTTATTAATGGGTAACGAATGTGGTGCACATACCTTCCCATATATTGAAGCTAAAAACAAAACCGCACAAATAGAACACGAGGCTACAACAAGTAAAATTGGTGAAGACCAAATTTTTTACTGTAACCAACGAGGTATCGATACAGAAAAAGCGATTGCTTTAATTGTAAACGGATTTAGTAAGGACGTTTTAAACAAATTACCAATGGAATTTGCTGTAGAAGCTCAAAAACTTTTAGAAATTAGTTTAGAAGGTTCAGTAGGATAAAAATTCAAGAAAAACAGATTTAAAATTCGTATTAATATGAAAAAAGCACTTATAGTTTTACTTTGCCTTTCGGTATTTATAAGCTGTAAAAACGATACTAAATCAACTTCAGAAACTACTTCAACAGAACACAATGAAGATTCTAAAGTTTTAAAAGGAGAATTTGTGTATTATGCAGATGCTGCCGTTTTACAAACAACAGATCAGATTTATGGTGTTATTATAAACAAAAAAATGCACGACTTAGATACCCAAGCTAAAGCATTTAAAAAAGAAGACACCGATATGGTTTTTGTAGAAGTAAAAGGTCTTATAAAGCCGAAACCAGAAGGACAAGAAGGCTGGCCGTTTCAAGTAGAAATAACAGACATTATAAATGTTAGTGCTTCGAAAAACCAAGACGAGCACACTATAAAAATAAAAGACACCAATAATTAAGATAAAGAGTAATGTTAAAGATTAATAATTTACACGCAAGCGTAGAAGATAAAGGGATTTTAAAGGGCATTAACATAGAAGTTAACCCTGGAGAAGTTCATGCTATTATGGGACCAAACGGTTCTGGTAAAAGTACGTTATCTGCTGTTATCGCTGGAAAAGAAGAATATGAAGTAACTGATGGTGAGATTTTCTTTGACGGAGAAAACATTGAAGAATTATCTGCAGAAGAACGCGCACATAAAGGTATCTTTTTATCGTTTCAATACCCTGTAGAAATTCCAGGTGTTTCTGTAACCAATTTTATGAAAACTGCGATTAACGAAACTCGTAAAGCTAAAGGTTTACCAGATATGCCAGCTAACGAAATGTTGAAGTTAATTCGCGAAAAAGCAGAGCTGTTAGAAATTGATAGAAAATTTTTATCGCGTTCGCTTAACCAAGGTTTTTCTGGTGGAGAGAAAAAACGTAACGAAATTTTCCAAATGGCGATGTTAGATCCAAAATTAGCCATTCTAGATGAAACCGATTCTGGTTTAGATATTGATGCTTTACGTATAGTAGCAAATGGTGTAAACAAATTAAAAAGCAAAGACAACGCTGTTGTTGTAATTACACACTACCAACGTTTATTAGATTATATCGTTCCAGATTTTGTACACGTATTGTACAACGGACGCATAGTTAAATCTGGAGGAAAAGAATTAGCGCACCAACTTGAAGAAAAAGGTTACGACTGGATTAAAGAAGAAGTTAATGCGTAAAATTAGTTTGTAGTTTAAGGTTTCAAGTTTGTAGATGCAAACTAAAAACTAATAACAAAAAACTAACAACAAAAGACAAATGGATTTAAAAGAAAAATTAATGTCTTCGTTTATGGCATTCGAAAATAAAGTCGATGTCGATACACCTGTACATCAAATACGAAACGAAGCCATCAAAATATTTGAAGCTAACGGATTCCCTTCAAAAAGAGCGAAGCATGGAAATACACGTCATTAAACAGTGTATTAAAACACGATTATAGTTTATTCCCTCAACAAGAGTATGCCATAGAATACGGCGATGTAAAACGTTTTTTAATACACGAAATCGATTCGTATAAAATCATATTTATAGACGGTAAATATTCATCGCACTTATCGCAAACCACACATGAAGGTATCGATGTGTGCTTGATGTCTACAGCCTTAACGAAGCCAAAATACCGACTAGTTATTGAGAATTATTTCAATAAAGTAGCAGAAAAAGATGGTTTAACATCTTTAAACACGGCATTTTCCAACGAAGGGGCTTACATACATGTTACTAAAAATAAATTGGTTCAAAAACCAATTCAAATTATACATTTTTCTACAGGTACAGAAGAGGCTGTGATGCATCAACCACGAAATTTAATTGTGGTAGACGAGAATAGCCATGTGCAAATAATAGAGCGTCACCAAAGTTTAACAGACAATCCGGTACTTACCAATTCGGTAACCGAAATTTTTGCCAACAAACGTGCTATTGTAGATTATTACAAAATTCAGAACGACAACCAAAATGCGTCGTTAATAGATAATACGTTTGTTAACCAAAAACAAGAAAGCCATTGCTCTGTGCATACCTTTTCTTTCGGAGGGAAATTAACACGTAACAATCTTAACTTCTACCAAAACGGGGAACGTATCGACTCTACCTTAAACGGTATTACCATAATTGGCGACAAACAACATGTAGACCACAATACATTGGTACACCATATCGAACCAAATTGCGAGAGTCACCAAGATTACAAAGGTATTTTTGCAGACAGTAGTACAGGTGTTTTTAACGGTAAAGTAGTGGTAGATAAAGAAGCTCAAAAAACAAATGCGTTTCAGTCTAACAACAACATTTTGTTAAGCGACAAAGCCACGATTAACAGTAAACCACAGTTAGAAATTTTTGCAGACGACGTAAAATGTTCTCACGGTTGTACTATTGGCCAGTTAGACGAAAGTGCTATGTTTTACCTACGTTCTCGTGGTATTCCTGCTAAAGAAGCCAAAGCCTTATTAATGTATGCGTTTAGTAATAATGTTTTAGATTCGGTTAAAATTCCAGAAGTTAAAACAAGAATTAATAAACTTATCGCACAAAAATTAGGTGTAAATCTAGGATTCGATCTTTAAAATTTGAAGCTAATTCCGGCTTTCGGCAGTCGCTTTTTTCTCGCTCACTCGAAAAAGAGCTCCAACAAACTGCCTCTATCCGGGCTATAAAAACTAACTATGTTTAACGTTGAACACATAAGAAAAGATTTCCCGATACTTAACCGACAAGTAAATGGTAAACCCTTAGTGTATTTAGATAATGCAGCAACTTCGCAAACCCCACAACAGGTTATCGATGTTATTGTAGATTATTACAGCAATTACAACGCTAATATCCATCGTGGTGTACATAGTTTAAGCCAAGAAGCAACAGATGCTTACGAGCAAGCACGGCTAAAAATCCAAAAGCATGTAAATGCAAAATTTAGTCACGAAATTATTTTTACTTCAGGGACTACACATGGTATAAACTTAATTGCCAACGGTTTCGCTTCACTATTAGAGCAAGGCGACGAAATTATTGTTTCGGCACTAGAGCACCATAGTAATATTGTGCCTTGGCAAATGTTATGCGAGCGTACAGGAGCAGAATTAAAGGTCATTCCTATGAATTTGGAAGGTGAGCTAATCATGTCTGAATACGATAAATTACTCACTCCAAATACTAAATTGGTATTTGTAAATCATATTTCGAATGCTTTAGGCACCATTAATCCTATCGAATACATTATAGAGCAAGCGCATCAAGTAGGTGCTGCGGTTTTAGTAGACGGCGCGCAAGCTTGCCCGCATATTAAACCCGATGTTCAAGCTTTAGATGTCGATTTTTACGTAACATCTGCCCATAAAATGTGCGGACCTACAGGTCAAGGTATGTTATACGGTAAAGAAGCTTGGCTAAATAAACTACCTCCTTACCAAGGTGGTGGCGAAATGATTGCCGAAGTGAGTTTCGAAAAAACAACCTATGCCGATTTACCCCATAAGTTTGAAGCAGGAACGCCAAACATTTGTGGCGGTATTGCCTTTGGTGCAGCCATAGATTACATGAACGCTATTGGGTTTGATGCTATAGAAACCTATGAGCACCAATTGCTAGCCTATGCGACTATTAAATTATCAGAAATAGAAGGCTTGAAAATCTACGGTACTTCAAAACATAAAACCTCTGTAATTTCGTTTAATTTAGAAGGTATACATCCTTACGATATAGGTACTATTTTAGACAAATTAGGTATTGCTGTGCGTACTGGTCATCATTGTGCTCAGCCTATCATGAATTTCTTTAATATTCCTGGAACGGTAAGAGCGTCGTTTGCATTTTATAACTCTAAAGCAGAAGTTGATGCTTTAGTTGCTGGTGTTAAAAAAGCAAAAATGATGTTGTCGTAAGACCAACTTTATTCTCTTTTTTGTAATTTTCTATTTTAAATCATAAATTATGAAATTCATTACAATACTTGCAAGCATCATCTTATTTAGCACTTGTGGTCTTCATAAAACGAATACTACGGTAGCCGAAAACAGTACAACTACTAAAGCAATAGAAAAAACCCAAAGCGATGTATTTATAGAATATAGTGCTATAACTAGGGGAAAATTTCTACTTATTAAATTAGAAGACCAGCAAATATCTGTTCAAAGAGATCAACATAAAGAGCCAAAAACAAGAAGTGTTTCGGGTATAGAATGGGATTTATTAATGGATCGGTTACATGCCACCGACTTAAATACGTTTTCAGATTTAGAAGCACCTTCATCTAAACGCATGCATGATGGCGCAGCTGCAGCCCGATTAAAAGTTATTGAAGATGATAATATTTATGCGACTCCAGAATTCGATCATGGCCATCCGAATACTAAAATCAAGGCTTTAGTTGATTATATTTTATCTCTAGCCGAAAAGGTTGAATAACACACTTACTATTTGTAATTTTAACAAAAAAAACGCGTGACTATACAAGACATACAAAACGACATTATAGACGAATTCTCAATGTTTGACGATTGGGAAGAACGCTATCAATATATGATCGATTTAGGGAAATCTTTACCCCTTATTGACGAACAATATAAAACCGACGACAATCTTATTAAAGGATGCCAGAGCAAAGTTTGGGTTCACGCCGAATTAAAAAACAATGCTGTTCAATTTACAGCAGATAGCGATGCCATTATTACAAAGGGTATTATTGCTATATTAATTCGAGTGTTTTCTAATCAGCACCCAAAAGATATCATAGATGCAGACACCAATTTTATAGATCAAATTGGTTTAAAAGAGCATTTATCGCCTACACGTGCTAACGGTTTAGTTAGCATGGTAAAACAATTAAAAATGTATGCCATTGCATACCAAACACAACTTAGTTAAGATGAGTACAGAAATAGATACAGCCGAATTAGGAGAGAAAATTGTAAAGGTTTTAAAAACCATTTTCGACCCGGAAATACCAGTAGACATTTACGAATTAGGGTTAATTTACGATGTATTTGTAAATGAAGATTATGAGGTAAAAATCCTTATGACGCTTACTACACCTAACTGTCCGGTAGCAGAAACTTTGCCTTTAGAAGTAGAAGAAAAAGTAAAATCGTTAGACATGGTTAAGGATGCAGAAGTAGAAATTACTTTCGATCCGCCATGGAGTCAAGATTTGATGAGCGAAGAGGCGAAACTTGAATTAGGGATGCTTTAATATGGCAGACGACATTGTAAATAGAATAGCTAATAGTAAGCTAAAAGTTCTAGATTTAGAGGATTATTACCCTTCTGGATCTAGAATTCTATTAGATATTAAAGATTGGCTTCTAGAAGGCATTGTCCTTAAAGAAATCGATTTTAGAGCCCATGTTGCTGCTCATAATTGGGAACAATACCAAAATGCATATGTTGCTTTACATTGTAGTACAGATGCCATTATCCCGTCGTGGGCTTACATGCTTATTACAATTCAACTACAACCTGTTGCAAAAAAAATAGTGTTGGGTAATTTAAAGGCTCTAGAAACTGCTATTTTTCAAGATATTATTAACTCCTTAGATGTTTCAGAGTTTCAAGATGCACCGGTAATCATAAAAGGCTGCTCCAAAAAGCCTGTACCCGAAAGTGCTTATATTATGATTACTAATAAAATTAAACCAATAGCACGTTCTATTATGTTTGGCGAAGCATGTTCTAGTGTTCCGTTATTTAAAAGAAAATAAGATTTATACTTTCTTTTTAGTTCACAACTTATATTTTTGCAACTTAAACGTTATTATAACATAAAAGATTATGAAAAGAATTTTTACTATTTGCTTCCTATTGGTAGCAACTGCTTCTTTTGCTCAAACCAAGAGCGAGTTAGAGGCTTTAAAAAAGGCTAAAAAAGATTCTATAAGCGCATTTCAATCTGAAGTAGATGCTTTACAAAAGAAAATTGATGCATACCCAGGATGGCATATTGGTGCCTTCGGAACCATAGGTGCTAATTTATCTGAATTCAGTAATTGGTATGCGCAAGGTTCTCCAAATAACTCGGCAGGTAATATTACCATTACTGCAAATCCATTTGCTAAACTTAACAGAGAAAAGTTTTTCTGGTACAGTACAGCAAACATTAACTTAAGCTGGGTAAAATTTGATGACAAAGACGACCCAACAGACAATGAAGATTACAGACAGGCTACAGATGTCTTTACACTGACCTCTTTATACGGATATAAATTTAGCAGTAAATTAGCTGCTTCTGCACTTGGAGAGTACAGAACTACACTATTAAACAACTTTAACGATCCTGGATATTTAGATTTAGGGGTTGGTATTACGTGGACACCGGTACCAGAATTAATAGTAGTAGTACATCCTTTAAACTACAACTTCGTGTTTAGTAATGACGACGTTATTTTCGATTCGTCTTTAGGGGCAAAAATCGTAGGTAACTATGCTAATTCATGGGGGAAATTAAAAGTAAACTCTAATTTATCTATGTTCTTAAGTTACGATAGTTCTAATCTTTCTAACTGGACTTGGACCAACGGATTATCTTATACCATCTGGAAAGGTATTGGTCTAGGTTTCGAATTTGGTTTAAGAGACAACAAACAAGAAGCACTTAATTACGCCATTAATACAGAAGGAATCGAAGATGCAACTTTCGACAATGTAGATAACAAATTACAATCTTATTGGACATTTGGTCTAAGCTACGCATTCTAAGTCTAAACCATATTTTTATACAGAAGAGCTTCAAATGAATTTTTGAAGCTCTTTTTTTATGCTGTAACCTATTAATTTATAGTCGCATTAAACCTTTTCGACATTTTGGAGTCTCATAGTATTATTAACAATAAAATTCCATATTGTATGAAACTAATTAAAATAGGCACCTTAGTATTAGGATTGCTTGCCTTTACTAATGTTAATGCGCAAGACAAAAAAGGAAATAGAAATCCTGAAAAAGCATTTGAAAAACTGGACGCCAATAATGACGGTAAATTAAGCTTAGAGGAGTTCTCGGCTAGAAAACAAAAACCTGGAAACGAAGACAAGAAACCTGCAGACAACGAAAAAGTATTTGCTAAAAAAGATACAAACTCTGATGGTTTTCTAGATTTAAACGAGTTTTCTGCAAGACCTCCAAAAAAAGAATAACCCAAACTTTTAGTAGCTAAAAGAGGCTGTTTAAAAGGAATAGGAAACCGTAATTCTGAATTTATTTCAGAATTTATCATAGTGATCCTCTATCATTATGAGCACCTGAATCTTACTTTTTAGACAGCTTTTTATTTAAAATTAAGCGTACTCGACCCTTACTCGCACCGATTTACTAATGGGCGTATTACTTTTATCGGCAAACTCATCTATTGGAATTAACGGATTTGTTTCTGGATAATAAGCTGCTAAGTTTCCTACAGGAATGTTATACGGAATCACTAAAAAGTTAAACACCTTACGCTCTACTCCTTTGTAATTACTCATTAAATTTACAACATCAAATTTTTTAAACTTATAGGTATTCATATCTGTTTCATTCATAAAGAGTACACGTCTTTCATTATGTACTCCACGATATCGGTCATCTAAACCATATATGGTGGTATTAAATTGATCGTGAGAGCGAATACTCATCAATAAAAACTCATCGGGTTTTAAATCGTGTATTGGCAAACTAGTTACGGTAAATTTTGCGCGTTTATTTGGCAAGCGACTAAAATCTAAATCTCGAACATTGTTTGGCAAATAATACCCCAAACCTTTAGATTTTGTATTCACATCTTTAAAGCCCCGTATTACAGTTCCCATTTTTTCTCGTAGCAATTCGTAGTCTGTACTTAGGGTTTTCCAATCTACCGGATGATTACCTTTAAAATAGGCTGCTGCAATTCCACCTACAATATCGGGCTCACTTTTTATATCTTCAGAAATAGGATGCAGAAACCCTTTAGATTGATGTACAATTCCCATACTATTTTCAACCGTAAAATGACGCTGTTTTCCTCCTACAAAGTCTTTTTCCGATCGTCCTAAAGTTGGTAAAATTAAGGCTGTTTTTCCTACAATACAGTGACTTCTATTTAATTTGGTACTTATCTGTACTGTAAGGTCACAATTCTGGAGCGCTTGAGCCGTATATTCCGTATCTGAAGCCGCCGAAACAAAATTTCCGCCCAAAGCCACAAAAACTTTTGCTTTCTTATTATACATCGCCTGAATAGCATTTACAACATCGACACCTTGGTCTTCTGGCGGATTAAATCCGAAGGTCTCTTTAATGGCATCATTGAATGCACGAGACACATAATGCATAATCCCAACCGTTCTATCGCCTTGTACATTACTATGTCCTCGAACAGGACATGTACCTGCACCTGGTTTTCCTAAACTACCTTTTAACAGCAGTAAATTCACGCATTCTTTAATATTGTCTACACCATTTTTGTGCTGTGTTAAGCCCATGGCCCAACAAATAATTATCTTTTTAGAATTGGCTAACAGACTTACAACTTCATCTATTTTCTCGATATCTACACCACATAAATCTAACAATTGGGCTTCCGATTGTTCATCTAAATGCGACACCAAGGCCTCGTAGCCTTCGGTATAGGTTTCGATAAATTCATGATCGAAAACCTCTTTTTTAAAAGCATCTAAAACTGCTAATTTCTTCTGGATTAATTTTAAAAGTGCCACATCTTGATTAATTCGGACTTGCAGATGATAATCGGCAAGTGCATGTCCGCTACCCAACATACCCGAAATTTCTTGTGGATTTCTAAATCTTGCTAAACCCGCTTCTGCTAGGGGATTAATACTGACTACATGCCCGCCATTGGCTTTACATTTCTCTAAAGCCGATAACATTCTTGGATGATTAGTTCCCGGATTTTGACCAATAACTAACACAACCTCGGCCTTATCAAAATCGTCTAATTTCACCGATCCTTTCCCTATACCCAAAGTCTCCGAAAGCCCTACACCACTAGATTCATGACACATATTTGAGCAATCGGGCATGTTATTTGTACCTAAAGCTCTGGCAAATAATCCATACAAAAATGCAGCTTCGTTACTAGATCGTCCTGATGTATAAAAAATAGCTTCGTTTGGGTTTTCTAATTCATGTAAATGATCTGCAATAACATCATACGCATCCTCCCAGCTAATAGGTTCGTAATATATGGCTCCTGGTTTTAGCAACATGGGTTGTGTTATCCGGCCACTTTTTCCAATTTTATAATCGGTCCATGTAGAAATTTCTTCTATAGAATGCCTTGCATAAAAATCGGCATTCACTTCTTTATTCGTAGCTTCTTCAGCCAAAGCTTTGGCCCCATTTTCGCAGTATTCCCCTAATTTAGATCGCTTTTCTGGATCTGGCCAAGCACAGCCTGGACAGTCAAATCCATCAATCTGATTCATATGCGATAGGGTCCTTAAAGACCTTACTACACCCATTTCTTTAAATACATGACTCATGGCAACTTTTACGGCAGTAAACCCGGCAGCATGATCGGCAGGCGACTTTAATTCTATTCCTGTAAATTCATCAGATCCTTGTGTTTTAACGTTACGGTGCCTAAATCTTGTCATAAGTATAGTAATGGTTTGTGTTTAAAGTTACACAAATTTATTGTTCCGTATAAAAACAAATGCTGTAATCTCTTTCAGGTTAAAACAAAAAAAATACGCTTCGCAGCGTATTTTTATTTATTCTTCTTCACTTAAATCAAGATCGTTGTAATCGGGATAAAGAAAGTGATTATAGGGGAATCGTGTAACATGAATTTCTCTAACTTCATCGTAAACACGTTTTCTAAAATCTTCTAAATTTTGTTTGTTTAAAGCCGAAATAAACAAGGCATTTTCACCCAGTTTACTCATCCAAGTACGCTTCCACTCGTCTAAAGAGTAATGCGATTTGGTACGTACTTCCTGTAAATCGGTTTCATCATAAGGTTCTGCTTTATAAGCATCAATTTTATTAAACACCATAATAGTTGGCTTATCGGCACCTTTAATTTCACCTAAAATTTTGTTTACAGATTCTATATGCTCTTCAAAACTTGGATGTGAAATATCTACCACATGCAATAATAAATCTGCTTCGCGAACTTCATCTAAAGTACTTTTAAACGAATCGACCAATTGCGTTGGTAATTTTCTAATAAACCCTACAGTATCACTTAACAAAAACGGCAAATTATGGATTACAACTTTTCTAACCGTGGTATCTAAAGTGGCAAATAATTTATTTTCGGCAAACACTTCACTTTTACTAATCACATTCATTAGGGTCGATTTACCAACATTGGTATACCCAACTAAAGCCACACGTACCATAGCACCACGATTACCGCGCTGTACAGACATTTGCTTATCGATTGTTTTAATTTTAGCCTGTAATAATGCGATACGCTCTCTTACAATACGTCTATCTGTTTCAATTTCGGTTTCTCCAGGTCCACGCATTCCAATTCCCCCTTTTTGACGCTCAAGGTGTGTCCACATTCCTTTTAATCGTGGCAACAAATACTGGCATTGTGCCAATTCTACTTGAGTTCTAGCATAACTTGTTTGGGCACGCTGGGCAAAAATATCGAGGATTAAATTTGTTCTATCTAGAACCTTACAATTTAAAATTTTACTAATATTACGTTCTTGAGCCGGCGATAATTCGTCATCGAAAATCGCTGTACCTATATCATTTTCATCTATAAATTGCTGTACATCTGCCATTTTCCCCGTCCCTATAAAGGTTTTGGGATTAGGCATTTCCATTTTCTGAGTAAAACGTTTTATCACTTCACCACCAGCCGTATAGGTTAAAAACTCTAATTCATCTAAATACTCTTTAGATTGTTCTTCGTCTTGATCTTTGGTAATAACACCTATTAAAACCGCTCGTTCTAAATCTATATCTTTTTTTTCTAGCATAAATTGAATTAAAGCACAAAGTTACATAATTGTACGCTGATTAATTTTTATATTTTTAAGATTCCTTTTTACTTTTGATGTCTTACCTTGCGATAGAAATTTATTAGAATACATGAAAACCATTGCTTTTTTTAATTTAGAAAATTTATTTGATATTACCAACGATCCAAAAACAAATGACGACGATTTTTTATCGACTTCAGAAAAACGGTGGAATTTAAGGCGATATGAAAACAAATTATTTAAACTAGGATTAGCCATTTCTAGCATAGGAAAAACCGAAACAGAAACCCATCCTGCCATTGTTGGTGTTGCCGAAGTAGAAAACGCAAAAGTGCTTCAAGATCTTATAGATTCTGAACATTTAAAAGATATTCCGTACGATTTTGTGCATTACGATTCTGCCGACGAACGCGGTATAGACGTGGCTTTTATTTACGACAAAACTCAATTTACTGTAACCGATTCTGCGCCTTACTCTATTACTTTAATCGACGAAAATGGCCTAGTAGATTATACTCGAGATATTTTACGGGTGTCGGGATTTTTTGATGGCGAACTGATACATTTTTTAGTAAACCATTGGCCGTCTAAACACGAAGAATCTAACATCCCGAAACGCATGGAAGTTTCTAACAAAGCGACAGAAATTATAGAAGGTTTAAAAGCTGAAGATCCCAACGCAAAAGTTATAGTTATGGGCGACTTTAACGATAATTCTTCGAGCGATAGTGTACAGGCTTTGGTTAATAATAATGCCCTTTTTAACCCAATGGAAAGTTTAAAATCTTTTGATCGCGGTACTGTAAATTATCATTTTAAATGGGATGTATTCGACCAATTTATGCTCACTCATAATTTTCTAGATCACAGACCCGGAACACATAATTTTGATAGCGCTAATATTTTCGACCCCGATTTTTTAAAACAATACCGAGGTCGTTTTAAAGGACAACCGTTTAGAACTTATGCTGGCAAAAAATATAAGGGCGGTTATAGCGACCATTTTCCAGTGTATTTATTATTAAGAACTGTACCGAGTCCACCACAAGATTAGTTTATTTTTCGGTTAAAATTCTAAAATCATCTAATTGGTAAGACCCGTCTAAAGCTTCATTGGTTCCCGATCCTGTAACCTTGAAGGCCACATAAAGTGTACCTGAATATTTGGAGAGATCAATTAAACCAGAATCTTTAAACTTATACCATTCATCGTATTTGGTTGGAACCTTCGCTTCGATTTCAGTCCAAGTCGCATTTAAAACATCGATACCGTTAAAATCTGTAGATACTAAAATTTCAATTGTATTTCGAACAGAATCTAAGTGGTGCTGTGCCATTTTAAAGTTTAAAATTTCATTGACATACAAATCCATATCGATTCCCGGAGAAATTAACCACCCCACATTGGCGGTATCATTGGCACCAAACGTTCCGAATTCGGCATAGCCATTTTTACTATAAATTTGTTCTGTCCACAGGACTTGGCCACGCTCAGAGAAATTAATCCAGCCTTCTGTGTTTAAGGTTTCATTATCAATCGCATCGCTAAAAGTTTCTTCAAAAACAATGGTAAAATCGTCGGGATTTAAGGGAGAACAACGCGAATCGGTCATAACTACATCTTGAGTATTATTTAGTACCAAAACAAAATCATCGCCGCCATAACTTTTAGAAATTACACCTTTAATAGTTCCGTTCTGGCTTGGTAGTATTTCATTTTTAAAGGTTGAAAACGAACTGGTTTCCAAAATAAATTCCTCATAACTAAAACCTTCACAGCGTTGCATAATCCTGTGCGTATCGAAATCGTCAACGGGATTAAAATACGATTGTCCTTCTAGATACTCCGGAAATTCCACATTATGAATGGCCACATACATACCAATGTAATTATCATTTATATCGGAAAAATTAAGTGTAAAGGCCTCGATTTCTAATGTTTCTGAAGTTCTAAGCACATGTGTTTTAATCTGATTTTCGCTTAGTAAATCGACACGACTACCATCTATTGCGCCTCCAATTGCCAACACTTCTGAAGCGGTTTCTCCTAAATACAAGCCTTTTAATTTAATATAAACTTCACGCCCAAAATTAAACTGATTGTATAAATCTACCTGATTTAAAACAACATGTATCGCAGCCGTCGGGTTACTTGGTAGGTCTTGAATATACATCTCTTTATAGAAGTTCCCTGTTTTATCGGATGACGTTATGTACCCTTTCACCACGCTATTGGAGGCGAACTGCACTACTTCACCAGGTACAAATTGCGCCTTTAAGGATGCTATTGAAATTTCTGAAAAGGTTCCATCTTTCACCCCCTCCAAAAGCTCGCTTACGGCCACATTTTCGTCTTTATTTAAATTTGATGGTACCGAAAAATCATCGTCTTGTACACAAGTTAGCAATACACTTACTAGTAAAATACTTAAAACCTTCTTTATAATTCTCATCCCATTCATAGTCTTAACAATTTAATTTCAAAATCTAATATTCACATTTGCAAAATAGGTTGTTCCCCGTCCATACCAATATTTCGGTCCGAATACGCGAATGGGGTGTTCTTCATCGGCTTTCAGTTCTCTATAATTTGCATTTCTACCCTGCTCAAATCCGCCAGTCTTATAGGTTTCATTCAA
Source organism: Formosa haliotis (assembly GCF_001685485.1). Classification (NCBI taxonomy): domain Bacteria; kingdom Pseudomonadati; phylum Bacteroidota; class Flavobacteriia; order Flavobacteriales; family Flavobacteriaceae; genus Formosa; species Formosa haliotis. Next base: position 2,359,770 of record NZ_BDEL01000001.1, read on the forward strand.
CACATTATTAATGCTAACAAATAATCCGAGGTAATACTTTTTTATACGCCACGTTTTTCCTCCAATTACATTCACCACAATATAATCGCCAAAACGTTCTTGTTTTAAAAGTTGTTTCGCCACATTTTCGTCGTAATCATTAAAAGGTAAGCCGTCATCGTCTAAATAAAAATTGGAGGTTCTTGTTAGCGGACTCACATCGACATAAGTGTTCGAAAAATAATTTGCGGTAGCACCAAACCACCAATATTCGGGGTCGCTATATTCGAAACCAAATGAAACCGCAGATTGCGGGCCTCCCGAAACTCTGTAGTTTTTAAGCTGAGATGAACCAAAATCGATAGAACCATCTTCGGTAACGAAACTCGAAGAGGTTAAATACAAATTGGGGTTATTATTATAAACATGCTGACCTTGAGAAGCGGCGGCCTTTAGTTTAAAAGACGACGTTAATTTGGCTTCGATCCCTAATTCTAATCCAAAATGCAAAGTGTTTACATGGTATAAAATTTCTTGAACAAAGGCCGATGTTTCATTGAATTCTATCCCAGCCGATGTTAAACCATCGGCATAATAAAACCCAATTTCATTGCCTCCCCTTTTATCTAAATAAAACCCTGTTAGTTTTGCTGTAATACTACGAGATCTATAAAAATAACTCGCATCGAAAGCGAACGTTTGTGCTTCGGAAATGTCTTTGACAACCGCATTATTTTCTCTAGGATTAGAAAATGAATTTTGAATATTTGGCGCATTTTGTAAATAAGCGGCATGTAAATTAACAATATGTTTTGCGGTAAACTTATAAGTAAATCCTCCTTTTAAACCATACCCTAAAAAATTTAAAGCGGCACTTTTTCCATAAGAATTATCTGGAAAAGCTTCGTGCCGAAATAATCCGTCGCGCTGATATGTGGTATGATTAAGCTCTAGTGCAAGAAAATAATCAAACCTTTGGTAACTAAATTGCGCTTGAGCAAATGCTGAAATTATATTGGCATTTAAATTGTAATCGTATTTAATCCTACCCCCTTCGCCAACTAGGGCATCAGGATTATTTAAATCGTACTGCCAACCATCAAAAGCATCGACATTTAAATAACTTGTAGCCCCCAGAAGATCTGTAATTTCAGCAAAATTACGGGAAACTAAATGCTTATAATTTAAAGATCCGCTAAACAAAATATGAGCATTTAGCTGGGTATTAAAAATTGAATTTACAGTGAATAATTTGTCGTCTGTACGGTCTTCGTATTGCACATAAGCAGCCTCTAGACCTTGACTTGCATTCGTGATATTTGAATCGTAAATAGTGTTCCAATCGATTTGACCATTACTTTTAAATTCTTGCTCTGCTAAGTAAGCGTTTGCATAATCTGGACCTGCAGAATCCGCTAGGTAATAACTTGGCAGTTTTTGATAATAGGCAGGACTCGGGTTGGCGCCTCCCGGATAATCTAACCGACTGTTTCCCTGTTTCCCAAACGTATAGCTAACGTTTGTTTGAACTTGTGTTGCTTTGGCTATGTCCCAATAATGACTTAACATTAAAATGGGTTCGGCAATTTCCTTAACTCTAGAATTTCGTTTTTCATCATCTTGAAATCCCCAATATTCGTTGTATTTTATATCTCTTAAATCGAAAACCTCTTGAGTATTTGGCGAAGATTTACCTCGTCTATTAGGCGTATAAATACCTGTAAAATTTAAACTTTGAGTATCGCTTAAAACCTTTTCCACCGAAATAAAAAATGAATTTGCATCGTAAAACGTAGCATCTTGATACCCTTCATCACCCCACCGTCTACCTATATTTAGCGCATAGGCCCACCCCTTTTTAAGCAGACCAGAAGCATAACTTGCCATAAACCGATTAGAATAACTCCGGTTAGAAGAGGTGTACGTGATACGTCCGCCTTGTCGATATTTTGAGGCCCTTGTACTTATGTTTGTTGTTCCTAAAACATCGCCAAAGGCAAAGGAAGAAGCGGCTAAACCAAAACTAAATTCTTGATTCCTCAGTACATCATTAATTCCGCCCCAACTGCTCCATTGCGGTCGGCCATTATGGAGTGAATTCATTTCTACACCGTTAATTAACAACTTCCCTTCGCTAGAATCTAGCCCACGAATTTTAAAGAATGAACCACTAAACTCGAAGGCAGCAGTGCGTTGAAATACATCGCGGGAAGCCTGAAGCAAACCCGAAATATTATCGGCAGAACTGCTATCATTATTTAATTCGTCATCGGTTAAAATTATAGTGTACAAATCTTGATTAGCCGTGGCATCTATATTCAAAAACATATCATCTATATGTAAAGGAACATTTTTAAGTATTGTTATTGGAAACCGTTTTGTAGCATATCCGGCTTTTGATATTTTAAGAAATTGTTCTCCGTAAATGGCAGTAACAGCCATTATAAACTCACCATTTATATTGGTCTCTGTGGTAGTATTTGCACCTTCTATTTGAATTAAAACTTGAGAAATAGGTTGTAATGACACCGCATCTTTAACGCTACCAGAAATTGTTTGGTTTTGCCCAAAAACGGAATGTATCACCCAAAGGGCACAAAGATTTGCTAGAACAAAATTTTTCATCGGAACCACATTAAAACCTATTACTTTCTAGCTATCAATTACTTAGGAGACTTTAATTTAATAATTTTTATTAATATTATCCTATATTTATATGTAATTTTTTCTTGTATGTGTAACAGAATCAAATATTTAATCTGGTTATTCTGTCTCATTAATATGCCATTAATGTGGGCACAAGACCGTGAATTCATAGTACACACAATAGCCTTTTATAATCTGGAAAATTTATTCGATACTGAAGACGATCCTCTAACTTTTGATGAAACTAGTCCGATAATGGAATTAGCAGATCATCATATAGAAATCTACAATAAGAAAGTAAATAATATGGCCAAAGTTATTGCAGAAATTGGCTTTGAAACATCCCATAATGCGCCGGTAATACTAGGAATTTCAGAAATTGAAAATAAACATGTTATTGAAGCTATGATTAACGATTCCTTGTTGCTAAATTACAATTATGGCTATATTCATTTTAATTCGCCCGACCGCAGAGGTATTGATGTGGCGTTAATATATCAAAAATCATTATTTACGCCCGTAGCTACAAAATCCTATCCGCTGTATTTAAAAGATGACCTAACAGGATCACGTATTTATACCAGAGATCAATTGGTAGTAAGTGGTATTTTAGACCAAGAACAGATTTATATTATTGTAAATCATTGGCCATCTAGACGCGGTGGAGAAACGAAAAGTAATGCAAAACGTATGGCCGCAGCAACACTTAATAAACATATTACAGATTCTCTTTTCACCTCAAATCCGTATGCCAAAATAATAAGTATGGGCGACTTTAATGACGACCCAACAGATGCAAGTATTAAAACCGTTTTAAAAACCGAGAATAAGAAAAACAAAGTGGGTTTAAAAGGCTTTTACAACCCTATGGAGCAATTGTATAAAGATGGATTTGGAACAACGGCTTACAGAGACAAATGGAGCTTATTCGATCAGATTATTGTTTCGCAAGCTTGGCTTGATTCTAATTATACATCGTATCGGTTTTATAAAGCCGGTATTTACAATGCCCAATTTCTTATTACTAAAACAGGGCCATATAAAGGTTATCCGTTTAGAAGTTTTGGTTACGAAGGATTTACCGGTGGTTATAGCGATCATTTTCCTGTTTACATTTATGTTATTAAGGAAAAAGATTAAATAAAAAAAGCGACTTAAAAGCCGCTATATAATATTTTATAGTTTTAGAAACCTAACCACATACCCCATGGAATTCTCGATAATAAGAGTACTAGACCAATGGTGTAGAATATAGAAATAGTTTTAAATTTTGATGCAGAAGTAAGTTTCGCTTTATGCTTTGAATATCCAATGGTGATAAAAACAAGTGCAATAATATTAATTATAGGATGCTCTATTAAATATAATCTGCTTACAGAATCTTTCATTATACCTCCCATACCAAGCTCGCTAAACAATGCCATTCTAGGTGAAACTACATACAATATTAATCCAATTAATAATTGAATATGAGAAACGATTATAGTAAATAAGGCGATTCTAAAATCTTTAGGGCCATATTCCTTTTTATTAGCTAACTTAATAATACTATTAACTGTAGCTACAATCAACACGGCAAGAACTAAAAATGCCCAATAGGAATGTAAATTTCGAAGTACACTATACATGATTATTTTTTAAGAATTTATTGATGGTAAATATAACAAATATGTTTTACAAAAAAACGGCTGCTTCAAAAACTGAAGCAGCCGTTATATTTTTAAGTATTTCTAATTGGATTAGAAGTTGAAACGCACACTTGCACTCCAAGTTCTTCCAAAACCAAAGTACCCCTGGTTTGCTACGTTAATACCTTTATAAGTTTCATCTTCTGGCTCTGCAGCGATGTTAGAAGATAAATCAGATAAGTAAACATAATCAAACACGTTGTTTAAGTTAAATCTGAAATCTATAGATTTTTTAAAGTCATTATCTAAAGGTAATGAATAAGATACTCCCATATCTACCAAGTTATAAGATGGTAATTCTAAGTTATCTTTTACAGCACCTACAGAAGCATATAATTTATCGTAGAATCTGAAATCTGCATCTACAGAGAATCTTTCGAAAATACGGTAATCTGCACCAATACCAACAGTAAACTGAGCTGCGTTTCCTACTTTACCACCATCTACATCTTGTACTTCTGTACTAATTACGTTTTGGTTTTCATCGCTAATACGTGTTTCAGCATTTCCTTTGTACTCCCAATCTCCAAGAGATAAGAATCCTTTTATTTTTAAATCCATAATAGGTCGGTAAGCTGCATCAATTTCTATACCCGAGTGTAATTGTTCTACACCTTGGTTTGTTTTATAGAAAAGGAATTCGTCTTCAATATAAGATGTTGTAACCACTCTATCTTTCCAAGACGTTCTATATAAGTTAACATTAGCCGTGAAGTTTTGGCTAGCAAAACTATACCCTAATTCTAAACCAAAAATCTTTTCGTTTTCAGTTAATGGGTTAATTTGGTTAGTAAAGTTTAAGTAAATATTATCGTGGTAAGGCTGACGTGAGTAGTACCCAATATTTCCGAAGAATTTATGAGAATCTCCGATAATATAAGCGGCACCAGCTTTAACGTTAAATCCTACGTTGTTAACTTTTTCTGAATCTACACCATCTGTAATATTATCTGGTAATGGCGTCCCTGTTCCTTGAGGAGATGTTCCGTCTATTAACGATTGATCTGCATATTGGTAGTGATCGAAACGTTGGTGATGTTGACTAGATAGAGACCCTTGAAAGAATGTAGAGAAGTTATCTTTAGAATATTCCATTTGTGTGAATAATCCACCGTAAGAAATTCTCTCGTCATTACTATATCCAATTTTTTCATCTTCTCTGAATTCTGCAAACATTGCAGTCCAAGGATTTGCAGCCATATCTCTATTTGTGCTACCTATTTTATACTCTCCTGCATAACCATAACGTTGGTGGTTATTGTTTTGATCTCTTAATGTGATATTCTCATTCCAAGTTTCTAAACCATGGAAGTTTTCAACAACTCTATAGTGCTCACCATAGTATGTTCTTAAATCTAAACCAACATTAAAAGTTATATAATCAGATAATTCTGTTTCAAAATTAGAAACTGCTCCGTACCAACTATGGGCGTTTATACTAGATCTTGTAATATAACCACCACCGTAGCCATATCCTCCAGCACCATCTTCAATAGCTTCGTTTTCAGCGTAAATAGCATCGTAATCTATATAACCATCGTCTGTTCTAATAACGCTTCCTAGGTTTCCGGTACCACCACCACGACCCCAAGAGGCATATAATACAGTAGACAGGTTAGATTTTTCTGAAATTTTATAATCCCAGTTTAAGTTTGCTACAGGTTTATGGTAGAAGTTTCTTCTTTCAGACATATACTCACCATTGTAGTACCCGTAGTTGTTGTTGTATTTTCTTCCGTATTCTTGGTAAGTCGAAATAGATTTAGACCAGTTTTGGTCGTGCCATTGTGGAGCTCCAGTAATTAAGAAGTTAAAGTTATGTTTTTCGTTTGGCGTATACCCAATAGAGAAAAAGTAGTTTTGCCCTTGTCCGTAAGTACCATCGTTATAACCATCTCCTTGCCAGTGTGTAAATAAGAAACTTGTTCCCCATCCACTTTCAGACTTTCCTGAGTTGTAACCAACAGTTGACTTATAATAATTATCGTTAGCAAAACCTCCATATAAGAATCCACCTTGTTGGCTTTCTGTAGACTTCGTTACAAAGTTTACTGTACCTCCAACAGAAGAAATCGCTAATTTAGAAGATCCTAATCCACGTTGAATTTGAATTGCACTAGCAATATCATTCATTCCAGACCAGTTAGACCAGTACATTTTACCGTCTTCCATTCCGTTAATTGGCTGTCCGTTTAATAAGTAAGCTGTATTATCTTGTTCGAAACCACGAACAGATATTTGCGAATCTCCGAAACCTCCAGATGCACCAGACACATACACAGAAGGTGTATTTACCATAGTTGCAGAGATATCTTGTGAACCAATTTTTTGCTGAATTTCTTTAGCTCTAATTGTAGAAACCGCTACTGGTGTTTTTCTACCTTCTGCTAAATCGATGATTCCGCTACCTACGATAACGACTTCATCTAAAGATGTTTCATTTTGCTCTAATCTGATTTTTCCAAGTGCTTTAGAGCCAGTGAAAGAAATTGTTTTTGATTCGTAACCTATATAAGAAATTACAATTTGTCCAGAAGTCGCATCTGAAGTTATTGTAAAATTACCATCAAAATCTGTAGTTGCCCCGATCGAAGTACCTTTTATTAAGATATTAGCTCCTGGTAAAGGCATGTTTGTTTCAGGTTCAATGACTGTTCCCGAGACAATACTTTGCGCAAAGGACACGGTACTAAATACCATGATAATTGCAAAAAATAAGTTTTGTGTAATGTTCTTCATTTTGTTATTTGAGATTTATTTTACGAGTGCAAAAATAGTGCTATTTCGTAATCTAACATTATGTAAATGTTAAAAAATTAACACCGCACAAGATACTGATATTCTGACAAATAACAAAAATGAAGAACTTTTAGAGTATTTATTAAGGCTTTACAATTTAAAGCCTTCCTTTTTTGTAAAAATTTAAAAGATTAAGAGTGGAATTATCATGTTCGTAATTCTCACTGTCATCAAATTCTTTTAAAATTTTGCTTGCAAGTTGTTTTCCTAGCTCTACACCCCATTGATCGTAGCTAAAAATGTTCCAAATAACACCTTGAACAAAGATTTTATGCTCGTACATCGCTATTAATTTACCTAAACTTGCAGGTGTAAGTTTCTTAATAAAAAGTGTATTGGTAGGCTTATTCCCTTCAAAAACTTTAAAAGGCAATAATTTTGCTTGCTCGGCTTCAGATAAATTTTGACCTTTCATTTCTGCCAGAACCTCATCTTTGGTTTTTCCATTTAGAAGTGCTTCTGTTTGCGCTAAAAAATTAGACATTAATTTATCTTGATGATCGGTATTACCGTATAACGACTCGACATAGCCAATAAAATCGGCAGGAATTAATTTTGTGCCTTGGTGTATTAATTGAAAAAAGGCATGCTGAGAATTTGTTCCTGGCTCTCCCCAAATTAAGGTTCCTGTCTGGTAGTTAACACGAACGCCATTTCGGTCTACACTTTTACCATTACTCTCCATAATTCCTTGTTGAAGATAGGTTGCAAACTGGGTTAAATATTGGCTATACCCTATAACTGCTTCGCTTTCGGCATTGAAAAAATTGTTATACCACACACTTAAAAGTGCTAAAACAACTGGGATATTTTTATCGAAATCTGCTGTTCTAAAATGCTCGTCCATATCATGAGCACCTTCTAATAAACTTTCGAAATTTTTATAACCTACAGCTAAACTAATGGTTAAACCTACTGCGCTCCAAAGTGAAAAACGCCCACCAACCCAATTCCACATCGGGAAAATATTAGCCTCGTTAATTCCAAATTCCTTAACCTTTTCAATATTTGTAGACACCGCTACAAAATGATGTGCTACCGCTTCTTGCGTAGCATGCTCTAAAAACCAAGCCCGTAAGGTATTGGCATTAGACAGTGTTTCTTGAGTAGTAAAAGTTTTAGAAACCACAACAAATAATGTGGTTTCAGGATCTAAAGTTTTAATAACTTCATTGACATGATCACCATCTACATTACTTACAAAATGTGTTGTTAAATGATTTTTGTAATACTGTAACGACTCCACAACCATTGCCGGCCCTAAATCTGAACCTCCAATACCTATATTGACAACGTTGGTAAAGGCTTTTCCTGTAAACCCTTTTAATTCGCCATTTGCAACTTTATTTGTAAAGGCTTCAATTTCTGCTTTAACACGATATATTTCAGGCATTACATTTTCACCATCAACCAAAACTTTAGCCGATTTTGGTGCTCTTAGGGCTGTATGTAAAACAGCTCTACCTTCTGTTTCGTTAATAACTTCTCCTGAAAAATAACTTTGAATCGCTTCTTTCAACTTTACCTCATCTGCTAATTGTAGCAAATAAGTCATAGTGTCTTCGGTAATTCTGTTTTTTGAAAAATCTACATAAAAATCTTCCCATATAATTGTGTTTTTATCTGCACGATTCGGGTCGTTAGCAAATAAATCTTTCATATGGGTGTGTTGAATGTCTTCAAAATGTTTTTGAAGATTTTTCCATGCTTGCGTTGTTGTTGGGTTGATTGTTGGTAAGGCCATGATTAATATGCTTGTGTAATTAAGTTTTGCTCGGTTAGAGTATCTGTTTTGGTTTTAAAAGGTACAGCATCTAGTTGTACACGAATAGGTTTAATATACTCTAAATAACGTGTTTTTAAATTTTCAGAAATAGGTTCTGCTGCTGGTAATTTTTGTTTAAAAGGATCTACTTGCACTCCATTTTTCCAAAAACGATAGCAAACATGAGGCCCAGATGTATTTCCAGTCATTCCTACCCAACCAATTACATCACCTTGCTTTACGTAATCGCCTTCTTTTACTTTACGCTTTTGCATGTGTAAGTATTGCGTTTCGTAAATTTTATTATGACGGATTTTTACGTAATTACCGTTACCACCTGTGTAACTAGACTTTGAAACACGACCGCTAGCCGTAGCTACAATTGGTGTCCCTACATTGGCAGCAAAGTCTGTTCCTTTATGCGGTCTTACACGGTTACCGTATAAAGCAATTCGTCTGTTTAAATTAAATCGTGATGAAATTCGCTTATATTCTACCGGTGCTTTTAAGAACGCACGACGTAGTGTTTTTGCTTCTTCATTATAAAAATCTGTAGTGCCATGTACCGAATCTGTTTCAAATTCGAAGGCATAAAAAGGTTCTGTATTATGTTCAAAATAGGCCGCTTTTATTTTATCTATTCCGGCATAAATGGTATCATCTATATATTTATCGGTGTAAATAACCTTAAACCGATCACCTTTTGAAGTCTCGTAAAATCGATAGTCCAAGCATAAATATCAGACATTTTATAAGCTAATATTAAACTTAAGCCGTCGTCGGCTAGAGTTTGAGAAATATTACTATTAATAACCCCTGAATATTCCTTTTCTACATATTTTATAGGTTTTCTACTCGTGTAGGCATGAATCGAGTCTTGAAAATTTACAACAATATATTCCTCTTTGTTTGGCTGATACACAAAACATTTTGGTGTTTGTAATGAATCTTTGTCGCAAAGCAAAGTATACGGTTTTCCGATTTGAATTTTTCGGATATCGAAACTATCTCTTGCGATTTCTGCTATTTGATGAATTAATGAATAGCCAACATGGTTTTTAGCCATAATCTGACCAAAACTATCACCCGTTTTAACGGTATCGCGTTTTACAATATAATCGTTTAATTTAAAACCAAATTCATAGACATCTGGTTCTGGAATATCTTTAACGGCTACCGCTAATTCGTCTTTAATTTGTTTTTGTTGTTGAGGCTCATCTTTACAACTCACTAAACTTAGTGTTGCTGCAAACATAATGACACATCTTTTCCCCAATCTGATAATTTTTGTTTGGTCCATAAATCTGGAAAAAATATTTACTTTTTTTGATGTTCTGAGAGCTTACTTTTTTAGCGCTTTCACTAAAAGTGTACACGCTTGTTTCTCTCTTATTATACTTTATATAACCGTATTGCATTTTGCTTAAATTTAAGTTGAACACAAATTCAACCCAATAAAAACGCGTAGTTTTAGCAATACGATATTATTCTTATTATACGCCCTTAGACAATAACAAACCGTAATTCCTGGTTATGCCTATTTTAGAACTCGGCTAAATTAATAAATTCAACACTGAATCACCTTTCAAAAATGTTAATATATAGCTTAATTCTACAGTTTTACCCCTCATTTTCTCCTTAAACAACCTCTAATTCACGATTAAGCGTATTATTTTGTTTAGAAAACTCCATTACTATTAGTATTTCCAAAAATGAATAGTTTCTTTTTTTAAGGTTTTGCAACAACTTTAAATGGATATTTTAACCCTTTAAAAGCTGTTAAATCGGCACGTAAAGAGCCTACAGCCAAATCTGCTTTTATACGTAAAGGCACTTTATTTCTATCGTTAGACACCCATAAGGTTAAACTTTCTTCTTCTTTAAATACGCGACCCGCCATAACATAAGGTCTAAATTTTAAGGATGCTATTTTCCCAAAATCAGTATCTATCGTTTCTTCTCCTAGATATTTCAGTTTAAAGGCATAGTTTTCTTCATCGAAAAACATATTCACAAAAATTTCACTCCCAGCTTCAAGACTGCCAATATCCATCTCATTTCTAAGATAATAAAACGTAGAAACCATATCTTGAATATTAGGTTTCGTTTCTATAGTCTGCTTTTTATGGTGCTTTTTGTTATGTACTAAAGCGAGATTATTTTCACGATCAAACTCTATTTCTAGATCTTTAGTATGTCCGCCTTCATCTATTTTTCTAATAAATTTATATGGAACATAAGTATCTCTATCGATATAAGATTCATAGCGATCTTCTACCTTAAAAAACCATTTTATCGCGCCTGTAGTCCAACCTTTTCCAACGATATGATAAACAGGTTTTCCTTTGTAATGTTGGTCTTTAACCTCTAACGTCGCATTCCCTGCTTTCAGGAATCCGCTATAGCTCATCTCGAATTTAAACCATTCACCTTCTTGAAAAGCACTCTCGTGCTGCCCAAAACCTGAAACCCAAACTAAACCAGATATTACAAAAAGTAAGATGTGTTTCATAGACGTTATTATTTTATTCAATAAACTACAGATAGACTATTTTATTGCTTGGTAATAATCAAATCAATAAGTATTCCAAATGTATTAAAAGAAAAAACTCCATCAAAATTAATGATAGAGTTTTAAGTATTAGATTATTAAATTTTTGTTAAAGCGTTCCGCGTTTTGCTTGTTCTCGTTCTATAGATTCAAACAACGCTTTAAAGTTCCCCGCTCCGAATCCCTTGGCGCCCATGCGTTGAATGATTTCGAAAAATAAGGTTGGTCGGTCTTCCACAGGTTTTGTAAATATTTGAAGCAAATAGCCTTCTTCGTCGGCATCTATCATGATTCCTAAGCCCTTAAGCGTTTCAATATCCTCTCTTAATTCGTGGTTGTGTTCTTGTAATCGCTTAGGCACTGCGTTATAATATTCCTCTGGTGGGGTAGATAAAAACGCTATCCCACGAGAACGCAAATTAGAAACGGTGGTAATAATATCGTCGGTCGCAACTGCAATATGTTGTACGCCTGGCCCTTCGTAAAAATCTAAATATTCCTCAATTTGCGACCGTTTTTTGCCTTCGGCAGGTTGGTTAATCGGGAATTTAATTCTGCCATTTCCATTACTCATAACCTTGCTCATTAGTGCTGAATATTCGGTATGGATTTGTTTATCGTCAAAGGATAAGAAATTTACAAATCCCATGACATCTTCGTACCATTTTACCCAAGTATTCATTTCTCCCCAACCTACGTTACCCACCATATGATCTATATATTTTAATCCTACAGGTTCCGGATTATAATCAGATTCCCAAGGCGTAAACCCAGGCATAAACACACCCTTGTAATTTTTACGTTCTACAAACATATGCACCGTTTCTCCGTAGGTATAAATTCCTGCACGAACCACTTCCCCATCCTCATCTGTTTCAACAGTGGGTTCCATATACGATTTCGCTCCGCGTTTTGTAGTTTCTTCGTAGGCACTTCTAGCATCTTCAACCCATAAGGCAACAATTTTTACCCCATCGCCATGTTTTACAATATGGTTGTTTATAGGGTGTTTAGAATTTAGTGGAGACGTTAAAACCAACCGAATTTTATCCTGCTTTAACACATAAGACACGGTGTCTTTACTTCCAGTTTCTAGACCTTTATAGGCGAGCGATTGAAATCCGAAAGCCGTTTTATAAAAATAAGCTGCTTGCTTTGCATTTCCCACATAAAACTCGACATAATCGGTTCCTAAAAGCGGAAGAAAATCTTCTGCTCCTTCAAATATTTTTTCTAGACCGGAGTTTCCAAATTTTATATTCTTACTCATATTATTTTAACAGATTATAGAAATTAGATTAGAGAAGATAGAACTATAGTTTATTTTGAAAACTCATCGTCATTTTTTGAAACTCCTCTATCATTTCTACAAGATTATTTAATTGTTCTTCTGTAATGTATTTTCTATTCCTAGCAATTATCAGTTGTGTTTCTAATTCAAAAGATCATCCCAAAGAACTATCTATAAATAAGAAAACGACTTATCTGTTCTAGAAGAACCTTCAGCTATATTACTTGGCATTGACACAGAACTTCAATTAAGTTGCGATCTTAAACCAAATTTTTAGATTTTTATAGTTATGCCTTTGTCTCATCAACTCATTTAAATTTTCACTCGTTTGCTCTTTTATCTATTTTCTCTTTTCTTATAATTCTAACAACTTTTAATTCTCACAACCTTCTTTTAGGAATAAAGATCTTCCCTCAAAACTAAGCAGCTGAGCAATCAATCTCCTTCCTATCGAGAGGATTTAGGTGGCTCTAACCAAGATTTAAAGTACTCCTCATCGGCTATCTTCATAGCTTCTTCTGTAACCTGAAGCGGCTTGAAAGTATCTACCATAACTGCCAACTCGTCAGTTTTAGTTTTACCAATACTTCGTTCTACGGCTCCGGGGTGCGGACCATGCGGAATCCCTGCCGGATGTAAAGAAATATGTCCTGCGGTAATATCATTTCTACTCATAAAATCGCCATCGACATAATACAGCACCTCATCGCTATCTATGTTGCTATGATTGTAAGGTGCTGGTATACTATCTGGATGATAATCGTAAAGTCTCGGCACAAAACTACATACTACAAACGCATCGGTTTCGAAAGTTTGATGCACTGGTGGCGGCTGATGAATACGCCCAGTAATGGGTTCGAAATCGTGAATAGAAAAGGCATACGGATAATTATATCCATCGTACCCTACCACATCAAACGGATGGGACGCATACACCATATCGAAAATATCGCCTTGTTTTTTTACTTTTATTAAAAAATCGCCAACTTCATTATAGGTTTCTAACACTTCAGGTCTGCGAATATCGCGTTCGCAATAAGGTGCATGTTCTAATAATTGCCCAAACCAATTTCTATAACGTTTTGGTGTATAAATTGGCCGGTGCGATTCTACAATAAAGAGTCTGATATCTTCAGTATCGAAATCTATTTTATAAATAACACCACGAGGCACTAGCAAGTAATCTCCATACTTAAAATCGAGATTCCCTAGATGCGTTCTCAATGTTCCACTACCACGGTGAATAAAAATCAATTCGTCTGAATCTGTATTTTTATAAAAATAATTTGAAGTAGATTGTTTTGGAGCCGCCAAAATAATATGACAATCACTATTGGTAAGTACAATTTTCCGACTCTCTAAATAATCATCTTCAGGCGACACTTGAAATCCTTTTAGCCGATAAGATTGTATATTATTTGCTTTTGCAATTTTGGGTGCAACACTGTATTGATTTGTAATGGCTTTAACTTGCGTAGGGCGTTGTTCGTGATACGAATTTGTTGACATGCCATCGAACCCAATAGTTCCGAATAATTGTTCGGAATATAACGTACCATCGGGTTTTCTAAACTGCGTATGGCGTTTAGGTGGAATTTTTCCAAGTTTATGATAAAAAGGCATAGGTCTTTTATTAATGATTAAACAAGGGGTTTTGAAAATTAATTACAGTACTCCACTTATTAGTATTTCTAATACAAAAAACATATTTATCATAAAAATAATTGAAATATTGCTAATATGACAATATATCGGATGTTATTTTCTAATAACATAATTTAGCCTCGGAAAATTATTTAGTTGTCAGTTTTTTTTGACAACTCTTTTTTTTTTTTAAGTTTAACATGTTGAATAAAAACAAATAGATCTATTCCAACATGTTGGTCATTTTCAACAGAAATTCTAATAAATCGTTCAATAATAGATAGTGTTTTTTTAACTTAACTAAATGAAACTAAATTACCTACTTTTAATCCTTTGCTTCAGTGTTAACTATCATTTCGGGATCGCTCAAAATGGCTACGCCTACTACAAGAAACAATTAGCAAATGATACTAAATCCGTTAGTGACCCACAAATTAAAAAGGCATTTCGCCTTTTAGAGGAACAAGAATACCAACTTGCATTTAACGGTAATGGCGCACTATTTAAAAAAGAAAAAACCTTAACTACCGAGCAAAACCCCATAATTACTGCTTATGCAGAAGGTTTTGCTCAATATTCAGGTCAAGTTTATTTTAACTCCAAAAACAAAACCATAACACAGCAAAAAGAAATTTCTGGAACCACCTTTTTAGTACAACAACAACCCATAGAGTGGAAACTAAGTAAAGACACCTTGAAAATAGATCGCTATACCTGCTATAAAGCCACGGCAACAAAAACACTTGAAACCGTTGAAGGACCACAAAAAACACAAATTACAGCTTGGTATTCTCCAGAACTGCCGCTGTCCTACGGTCCCGATGGTTACGGACAACTACCTGGCTTAATTCTTCAGCTAGAACACAATGGTGTAATAAGCACTTTAAAACGTCTAAAATTTGAAGCTAACAATCCCGTAACTATAGACCCACCAACAAAAGGTAAAAGCATTTCGGAAACCGATTTTAACGAGATGATAAAAAATGCTTTTAATTCTAGAAAAAACAGATAACTTCATTCTGAATATTTATTTTTAAAAACACGTAATAAATATAAACCCGTCAACATCCATAAAAGGCCTAATTTTACTTTTGTTTTGGGCTGTAACTATTACGGTTAAAGCTCAAAACATCATGCTTTCAGGGATGGTTACAGACCAGTTACAACAACCCTTGGTAAACACCAATATTTTAGCGGTGCCAATGGCCGAAAACCAAGAGCTTCGGTTTGCCATAACAAATCCTAAAGGGAGATTTCAGCTTAAACTAGCAAGCCACCAAAGTTACACCATTACCATTAGTTATTTGGGTTACCATCCAAAATCCTTTCAACTAAACACGAATAACCAAGATTTGCAAAAGGATTTTAACCTGAAAGAAAAACCGGATCAGTTATCGGAAATCACACTTAATTACACCCCACCGGTAACCATAAAACAAGATACTACAACCTACCAAGTAGATGCTTTTGCCACAGGAAACGAACGTAAACTTAGAGAAGTCCTAGAAAAATTACCAGGAGTAGAGGTTGATAAAGTAGGTAATGTAACTGTAAAAGGTAAACCCATTAGCAAAGTAATGGTAGAAAACAAAACCTTTTTTACAGGTGATAGTAAACTCGCCGTCAATAACATTCCTGCAGACGCTGTAAAAGCAATAGAAATTTTAGAAAATTATAGCGAAATAGCTATGTTAAAAAATCTAGAAGACAGCAACGAAGTGGCTATGAACATCAAGTTAAAAGAAGATAAAAAGCAATTTGCCTTTGGAGATGTAGAACTCGGTAGCGACCTAAGCGATCGTTATTTAGCTAATCCTAATGTATTTTATTACAGTCCAAAAACCAATATTAACGCCATAGTAGATATCAATAATATTGGTATAAAAAATTTCACTTTTAAAGATTTTTTAGATTTTGAAGGCGGATTTAACAAACTTATTACCAATACAACTAGTTATTTTAATTTAATGAATAATGATTTTACACAATTTTTAAACAATCAAGATTTTAAAGCAAACAGCAATCAATTTGGTGCTTTAAATCTGCAACAAGGTTTAACCAAAAATACCGATATCAATGCATACATTATCAGCTCTAAAGATAAAACCGAAACTCAAACCAAAACACTAAACGAATACACCAATAATAACAATCCGTTTACAGAAAACCGAAGTACTTTTAATCTTTTCAATAATTTTTTCACCATCGGAAAAATCAATTTAGAACATAAACCTAACAACAATACCGATTTACGGTTTAACAGCTTTGTAAAATTTACATACAACACGAGTAAAAGCCTTATAAATACCAAAAATCCAAGCCAAAACAACACGATTAACACCCTTACAGATTCAGAAGGTTTACAACTAAAACAAAACCTGAGTTACAACTTAAAATTATCAAAACAACACACCGCTACTCTGGAGGCAAATTATAATATAACACAAAACAAACCTATAACAGATTGGTTTACAAACCAAGAAATTTTACAAGAACTGATTCCACTACAACCTGATTCAATTTATAATATTTCCCAAACAAAAAAATACAACACCCACAACGCTAGCTCTATGATAAAAGACTATTGGGTGCTTAACAACTTTAACCATCTATACAGCAGCGTGGGTTTTAATACAGCTTTTAGTCATTTTTATAGTAACGATGCGCAAATATTAAGTAATGGAGCAATAAATGACTTTAACACTGCCGGTTTTGGCAACGATTTTAATTACAATTGCACCAACATGTTTATAGGATTGGAATACAAATTTCAAATAGGAATTGTCACCTTTAAACCCATGCTCTATACACATTTTTACTTTTGGACTACTGCACAAAAAAATAGCAAAACAACACAACAAAAAACAGTGGCACTACCACAAATTACAACAAAAATAGATTTTAACAACAGTGAAGCTTTAAACCTCAATTACAGCTTACAGAGTCAGTTTCCAGGAATTAATCAATTGGCAGGTAATTTTGTTTTAGGTAGTTTTAACAGTGTACTTCGTGGCAATACCACTTTAGAAAACCAGTTGTACCATTCCCTAAATGTGAGTTATTACAAATTCAGTTTGTTCAAACAATTAAACATTCACCTTAACAGCAGTTTCAACAAAAAATTAGAACAGTTTAAAACCGTTACTGTTTTAGAGGGCATAAACCAATACAACAGCTTCCTCATGTTTTACGAACCCGAACATAATTGGCGTATAAACGGGCAAATTTCAAAAAAAATAAATCGTATAAAATACCAGTTTAAAACCCAGTTTAACTACAATGACTTTTACCAATTATTAAATGCCCAAAGCAACCTAAATATTTCTAAATCTACTAGTGCCACTTTAAGTGCTCAAACTTTTTTTAAAGCGCTACCTAATTTTGAAACGGGTTATACCAAAGATTTTAGTTTCTATCGTTCGGTAGGTTTAGAAAACAAGTTTAGTAACGACAGCTTTTTTATCGATCTCGAATACGTCTTTTTTAAAGCATTCACTCTAAAAGCCGATTATACGTTAACACATTTTAAAAATTACAACAACAATAGCAACAATACTTTTGAAGTTGCAAACGCTTCCTTATTTTATCAAAAAAAGACAGTCCTTGGGGTTTCGAAATGACGGCTACAAACATATTTAACGTCACTTACAAACAATACAACAGCTTTAATAATTTCTTAATTAGCGATAGCAAAACCTTTATTATGCCTAGGATCGTAATGTTTAATTTAAACTATAAATTCTAAAACCAAAATCCGATGTTTAAAAACCATACACTTCGTTTGGTTTCTGGAGAATAACTATATGTAGCTTCAATAGGTCCTAAGAACGAATCCCAACCATAACCAAAGGCATATCCGGTATAGTCTGGTAAAGTAAACCATTCGCCGGAATCAAAAATATTATCGTCTATATTTGCGAAATTTGCCGAAGCATTAAAGTGATGTCTTCTAGCAAACTCATAATCTACTCTAAGCACACATTTTACATAACTATCGCCCGATAACGACAACCAATCGTAGCCATAAAAAGATTCTATATTATTTATTAAGTTCTCGCCATAACCACCCAAGGCAAAATTTAAATATGGGCTGTCGTTTTCTCCAATTCTAAATCCTCCTTCATTGGTAATAACTGCTGAAATTTTTCTACCTAATTTAAACGCATATCCCAGTTTAGCTTTTGCTATTGAAAACTGACTAAAATCGCCCAATTCTTCTGTAGAATAGAAATACAAATGAAAATCGCCATTGAAATAAAAACCTTGCGAAGGAAAATATTTGTTATCGTAAGAGTCGTAATTTAATTTCCCGAACACGCTAAAGTAATTATTGTCTTCAAAAATTCTATTAATATCACTAGATGTATCTGCTAGGGTTTCAGACGATATTTTTAAATATTTATGTTCGGCACCTAAACTTAATGCCATATCTCTTAAAAATTGAGTTTGCACATAAAACTGATTGGTAAAATCTCTTAATTCTGCATCTATTTTATTTACACCTAAGTTTTCATCTTCTGCAATTAAAGAGGCCGATACATTTTTATTAAATTGATTAAATCGAGATCGTAACCCTATACTCCAATAAAATCCTTTATCTATATAATATTCAAAATTGTACCTAAGGTTATCACCTAAAATAAGGTCGAAAGAAGCCACATCGTTATTAGTTAAAAGCCGTTTGCTTGTAACATTAACTAGGGCAGCACTTTTATATAGATCGTCGTAATGTAAGGCAAATTTTAAAGCTGTTTTTTTAGTGCTTTCTTTTACATAGGTTATTAAATCGTAACCATTTTTTCCTTTAGAGGATCTTAAATCATATGTAAAGCTATCAAAATTATTGGTTGCAATTAGGTTGTTTACGCCGCTAGAAAAATCGGCATAACTAATACGAGTATCGCTTTTTAATTTCAGCTTTCCTAGAATATAGGCCCGTGTATATTTTTCGTTTCCATGAATTTGAATACCATTTATAGAAATAGAATCTAAATGTTTTATATGCGGAAATGGCTTGCGTTTTATGCGTTGTTTATGTGCTATATCTAATAAATCATCGGCCTTTCTATTTGCTGCTACTATACCATTAGTTATAATATCTGTACCTTGATCGAAAGAAATAACATTAAAGTTTTCGATGTTTGGAGTTATATATACATCGGTTTCTTTAATTTTTTCAGTCATATCACTTAGTGTGTTATAATTCTGAATCTGATATAATATTTCGGTTGCCGATTGCAAATCTTTACTCTTAGATAATCCGTCCTGAACATCGACTCCTATAATAACATCGACCCCTTTAGCTTTCATTTCATCTACCGGATAATTATTTACAACACCCCCATCTATATAAACACTTCCGTCTATATGAACAGGCTGAAATAATGTTGGCAAAGCCCCACTAGCCATAACAGCTTGAGCCAAATTCCCCTTTTCTAACTGTACAGCTTCACCCGTTTCCATATTTGTTGCCATACAGAAAAATGGAATGGGTAGTTCGCTAAAATCTGAAACATTATTAACATGCAAAGTGAGCTCCGATAGTAAATTAAAGGTATTTTGACCGCGAGATAAAGCCGATGGCAAACGAATTTTAAAGTCGTCGAAAGGCAAGGTTAAGGCGTAGCGTTCAGAATTTTCTCGTTCGTAAAACGTTTTAGACTCACGCGGAAGGTTATCAATGATAATATTATCAAAATTGATGGTTTTAAAAATAGAATCGATTTCTTTTCCGGTATATCCCGAGGCGTACATAGACCCAATTATTGCACCCATACTGGTTCCCGCAACATAATCTATACGTACACCCAAACTGTCTATAACCTTAAGCACCCCAATATGTGCCAAACCTTTGGCACCACCACCACTTAGCACCAAACCCACTTTTAGGTCTTTAGCGTCTAAACGGTTTTGGTTCTGTGCATGAGTTATAACACCCATAAAAAGAACACTAAGAAGAAAAATTACGCGCATGTAATTATGAGGTATGATAATGATTATAAATTTTATGTGCTCTAGACAGTCCTACAACGGCTTCCAAATCTTTTAGAGATGCATTCGAAATTCGTTTTACAGACTTAAAATGACTTAACAAGCTTACAATTGTTTTTTCGCCTATACCCGGAATGGTTTCCAATTCGGTATTTAAGGCACTTTTGCTACGCCTGTTTCTATGGTGCTCTATACCAAACCTATGCGCTTCGTTACGCAACTGTTGGATAATTTTTAAAGTTTCGCTTTTTTTATCTAAATATAACGGAATTGGATCGTCTGGATAAAATAATTCTTCCAAACGTTTTGCAATTCCGATGATTGCAATTTTTCCGCGCAAACCTAAATCTTCTAGACTTTTTAAAGCCGATGATAATTGCCCTTTACCTCCATCAATAATAATAAGTTGTGGCAAGGGTTGTTTTTCGTCTAGCAAACGTTTATATCGCCTAAATACCACTTCTTCCATAGATGCAAAATCGTCTGGACCCTCAACCGTTTTTATATTAAAATGGCGGTAATCTTTTTTACTTGGTTTACCATCTTTAAAAACTACACAGGCCGCAACAGGATGTGTTCCCTGAATATTCGAATTATCGAAACACTCTATATGTCTCGGTTCTTCGTGCAGTCGTAAATCGGTTTTCATTTGTGCCATAATCCGGTTTACATGCCTATCTGGATCTGTAAGTTTAATTTGCTTAAAACGCTCCATACGGTAATATTTTGCATTGCGAAGCGACAATTCTAAAATTCGTTTTTTATCTCCTAATTGCGGAATAGTCACTTTTAAATCTTCTCCCAAACTCACTTTAAAAGGTACATATATTTCTTTTGAATTGGAATGAAAACGCTGACGAATTTCGGTTATTGCCAATTCTAGTAATTGTTTATCGGTTTCGTCTAGTTTTTTCTTGATTTCTAAGGTATGAGACCTAATAATTGAACCATATGATAATTGTAAGAAGTTTACATACCCAAAACTTTCGTCGCTCATAATAGAAAACACATCGACATTGCTAATTTTCGGGTTCACTATCGTCGACTTCGCCTGATAATTTTCTAAAACCTCGATTTTTTCTTTGACTTTTTGTGCCTCTTCAAAATTTAAATCGGCAGCCAATTGTTTCATCTGATTTTTAAACTGAAGCAACGAATCTTTAAAATTTCCCTTTAAAATCTCGCGAATAGCAGCTATTTTTTCATCGTACTCTTCAATAGTCTCATAATCCTCACAAGGACCTTTACAGTTTCCTAAATGATATTCTAAACACACTTTATATTTCCCGGCTTCAATTTTAGCTTCAGACAAATCATAATTACACGTCCGCAAAGCATACACCCCTTTAATTAAATCTAAAAGCGTATGAATGGTTTTAAAATTGGTGTAAGGCCCAAAATACTCGGAGCCATCCTTAATAACACGTCGCGTACTAAACACTCTAGGAAAACGCTCCTTTTTAATGCAAATCCACGGATAAGTTTTATCATCTTTCAACAAAACATTATAACGTGGCTGATGCTTTTTAATTAAATTATTTTCCAGCAACAAAGCATCTGTTTCGGTTTCTACAACAATATGCTTAATATCGGCAATCTTTTTTACTAGCACTCTTGTTTTACCACTATCGTGAGTTTTGGTAAAATAAGACGATACCCGTTTTTTTAAATTCTTAGCTTTACCCACATAAATAATGGTACCGTTGGAATCAAAATATTGATATACACCCGGAGAAGAGGGCAAGGTTTTTAACTGAATTTGTAAGGTGTTTTCGTCCATAAAACAAAGATAGTACAACAATATTAAAACCTATTCATTGTATAAAATTTAGCATATAATATTGTAGTTTTAATTCAACTTTAAATATCTTTCGCCTTTTTAACACCGGCATGAACAAACACATAATTGGTCGTGTAGATAAATTTGATTTTCCTAAACTAGATTTATTTAACATCGATGTAAAAATAGATACAGGAGCGTATACTTCTGCCATTCATTGTTCTAAGATTATAGAAGAAAACAACACCTTGCGTTGCATTTTTTATAGTAAAGGTCACCCTAATTTTAGTAGTAAAGAAGTGGTTTTTACAGAATATAGTTTTACAAACGTAAAAAGCAGCAACGGAATTAAAGAAAATAGATACAAAATAAAATCTGAAGTGATAATTTTTGATAAAACCTACAAGATCAATTTAACTTTAAGTACTCGAGACGACATGCGTTTTCCCGTACTTATAGGAAGACAGTTTTTAAAACGAAAGTTTTTAGTCGATGTCGATCTTCAAAACTTATCTCATAATTTAAAAGCCTAATGAATATTGTAATTTTATCAAGAAACGCAGAACTTTACTCCACAGACCGCCTAGTATTTGAAGGCGAAAAACGCGGTCACCGAATGGAAGTTATAGATCCGCTAAAATGCGACATTATTATAGAAAAGGAAAAACCTACCATCTATTACAAAAATCGTTATTTAGATTATGTAGATGCTATTATTCCTCGCATTGGTGCATCGGTAACATTTTATGGTTGTGCAGTAGTACGACAGTTTGAAATGATGAACGTATTTACCATTGTAACCTCTGATGCCATACAACGCTCTAGAGACAAACTACGGTCTTTACAACGCTTAAGTAAAGCCGGAATTGGTATGCCTAAAACCGTGTTTACAAATTACTCTAGAGATGTCGAAGAGGTTATTGCGCATGTAGGTGGCACACCCGTAATTATTAAACTTCTTGAAGGAACTCAAGGTTTAGGCGTGGTTTTGGCCGAAACTAAAAATGCGGCAGAATCTGTACTTGAAGCCTTTAATGGTTTACAAGCCCGTGTTATTGTTCAAGAATTTATTAAAGAAGCTAACGGTGCCGATTTAAGAGCTTTAATTGTAGACGGACAAGTCGTTGGCGCCATGAAACGCCAAGGTAAAGACGGCGAATTTAGATCGAATTTACATCGTGGGGGATCGGCAAATATTATTAAATTAGATGCCGCCGAATTAAAATTGGCTATAAATGCCGCCCATGCATTAAAGTTACCTGTTTGTGGCGTAGATATGTTACAATCTGCTCGCGGACCGCTACTTTTAGAAGTAAATTCTACCCCAGGGTTAGAAGGTATTGAAGGGGCAACAGGAAAAAATATTGCAAAAAGTATTATTACGTTTATTGAACGAAATGCAAAACGATAAATGCTATTTAACAAAGATATTTTACACATTTTAGGGAAGAAAATTTATCCTGGAGAAAGTGCCGAAATTAGCTTCGACGTTGCTAATTTACACACCTCTTCTAGCGTAGACGTTCCTGTTTTTATAGAACGATCTAAACGTCCGGGGCCAACCGTTTTATTTACAGCAGGCATACACGGCGACGAGGTAAATGGTGTAGATATTGTACGTCAGATTATTGCGAAAGGCATAAATAAACCTAAACGAGGGAGCATTATTTGCATTCCTGTAATCAATATTTTCGGGTTTATAAATTTAAAACGAGAATTCCCCGATGGCCGCGATTTAAACCGCGTTTTTCCAGGGAATGTAAATGGTTCTTTAGCCAGTCAAGTGGCTTATAAACTTATACATGAGGTAATCCCATCGGTAGATTATGTTGTCGATTTTCACACGGGTGGAGCTGGCCGATTTAATGCCCCACAAATTCGAATTGCAAAAGACGATTCAGAATTAGACGAATTAGCAAAAGCGTTTGGAGCTCCGTTTGTGATGTACTCTAAAAATTTAAACAAATCGTTTCGGAATACATGTTATAAACTAGGAATCCCAATGTTGCTTTTTGAAGGCGGAAAATCCTTTCACCTCGATGTAAACGTTACTAATACAGGAGTAAGCGGCGCCAAACGTGTCTTAGCGTATTTAAATATGTTAAACGCTAAATTTAAATCCTCGCCACCTAAAAAGCCTTGTGTTTTTATTTTAGAAAGTAGATGGCAACGTGCCGACTATTCCGGTATGTTTAGACCTGCTTTAGACCTGATGTCTACCAAAGTAAAAAAGGGCGATATACTAGGAAATATTACCGACCCGTATGGTAAGTTTAACGATTATGTAAAAGCTGAAATTAGCGGCTATATCATCAACGTAAACGAAGCTCCAATTGTATACCAAGGGGATGCTTTATTTCATATAACGCGCAAACTGAAACGTTAATTCATGACAAAATCAGAGTTAAGATCTTTATATAAAGCCAAACGAAAAGCTTTGGCTATAGAAACGTGCGACGATTTTAGTTTAGACATCTCTAATCAACTTTTATCACTTCCTATTTGGGATAAATCGTTTTATCATATCTTTTTAACCATTGAAGAACAAAAAGAAATTAATACCGAATACATACTGAATATCCTTTCTGGGAAAGATAAAAATATCGTTATTTCTAAAAGTGATTTTAAAACCGGATTAATGCATCAATTTCTTCTTACCGATGCTACCACCATTAAGAAAAATGCCTATAACATTCCTGAACCTGTAGATGGCATTCCTATCCCGAATACATCTATAGATGTGGTTTTTATACCGCTGTTAGCTTTCGACAAAAAAGGAAACCGAATTGGTTATGGAAAAGGGTTTTACGACCGGTTTTTAAAGGCATGTAAACCAGGCGTCATAAAAATTGGATTGTCGTTTTTTGAAGCCGAAGACACTATTTCTGATGTTTATGATACCGATATCCCTTTAGATTATTGTGTAACTCCAAAACGCATCTACACTTTTTAAAACAACAAAAGCCCGCATAATCAATGCTGCGAGCTTTTGGTTCCTTTTGTTTATTTTGTTTTTAGCCGTTTACTTTAGGCTTCTATTTTTTAGCAATGGCTCTATACTTGGCTCTTGACCTCGAAAATCATGGTATAGTTTTCCGAAAGCTTCTGTATTTCCGCGAGACAAAATCATATCGCGAAAACGCTGGCCATTTTCTGGTGTTAATCCGCCGTTTTCCTCAAACCAAGCAAAGGCATCGTTATCTAACATTTCTGTCCATAAATATGCATAATATCCAGCCGCATAGCCATTACTCCAGATATGTAAAAAATAACTTGAACGGTAACGCGGAGGCACTTCTTTTAAATTTAAATGTGTACGAATTAGCGCAGCCTTCTCAAAACTATCTGCATCTTCAATAGTATCCTCTTTAGTTAAAGTATGCCACTCCATGTCTAAGCTCGCTGCAGACAGTGCTTCAGTTAAGGCATACCCTTGATTAAATGTTGATGCTTTTTTAATTTTATCAATTAAAGTTTGAGGCATGGCTTCTCCCGTTTTATAATGAAAAGCATAATTTTTAAGAATACTAGGGTACAATGCCCAATGCTCGTTAAACTGAGATGGAAATTCTACAAAATCTCTTGGTGTATTGGTACCCGAAAGACTAACATATTGCTGATCGGCAAAAAAGCCATGTAAGGCATGCCCAAATTCATGAAACAAGGTAGTTACATCGTCGAAGCTTATTAATGCCGGTTGACCCTCTGCTGGCTTTGTATAATTACACACATTGTAAATAACAGGTTGTGTCCCCAATAGTTTAGACTGCTCGATTAAATTACTCATCCAAGCTCCTCCAGATTTATTATCGCGTTTAAAATAATCGCCATAAAACAATCCTATTTGACTACCATCTTTGTCCATAACATCGTAGACACGGACATCTTCTTGGTACACCGGTAAATCTTTACGCTCTTTAAACGTTAAACCATATAATTGGTTTGCCGCATAGAATACACCATTCTCTAATACATTATACAATTCGAAATATGGCTTAATTTGGCTCTCATCTAAATCGTAGCGGGCTTTTCTAACTTGTTCTGAATACAAATTCCAATCCCAATCTTCAAGTTTAAACCCACCATTTTGGCTATCGATTAAAGCTTGTATATCGGCTGCTTCTGATTTTGCTTTGGCTGTTGCAGCCGGAATTAATTGCCCTAAAAAATCTAACACCGCTTCTGGCGTTTTGGCCATTTGGTCCTGCAGTTTCCATTCGGCATAAGTTTTAAATCCTAAAATTGAAGCTTGTTCTGCACGAATTTCAGCTATACGTTCTATGGTTTTACGTGTATCGTTTTCATCGCCTTGCTCTGCGCGGGTCCATGAGTTTTTAAATAATTTTTCTCGTGTATCGCGGTTTGTCAAGTTTTGTAAATCGGGTTGTTGCGTTGTATTTTGTAACGGAATAGTCCATTGCGTTTTATCTTCGTTTGCAGCGGCATCAATTTCAGCATCAGACAAGCCCGCAAGAGCTTCTTTATTATCTACAACCAAAGCTCCTGCTTTAGCCGCAGCTAATAATTGATTCGTAAATTTTGCACTAAGAGAAGCGACCTCCCCATTTAACTTTTTAAGTTTTGTTTTTTCGGCCTCTTCTAAATTAGCTCCCGACAATATAAAACGCTGATAATAATATTCTATAAGATGTGAAGATTCCGCATCTAAGTTAAGAGTTTCCCTAGTATTATAAAGCGTTTCTACGCGTTTAAATAATTCTGGATTTAAATAAATGGCATCGCGATGTGCTGCGAATTTAGGTGCTTGTGTTTCTTGTATCGCTTGTAACTCCGGATTTGTATTTGCACTAGACAGTAAACCAAATACCGCCCTAACACGATTTAATAATTGTCCGCTTTTTTCCAACGGAATAAACGTATTCTCGAAAGTTGCTGGTTCAGGATTTGAAACAATAGCTTCAATTTCCTTTAATTGTTCTTTCATACCGGCATCCATGGCTGGTTGAAAATCTGAATCCTTAATAGCATTAAAATCTGGTGCTTGAAAAGGAAGCTCACTAGCTTTTGCAAACGGATTTGAAGCTAGTAATGTGTTATCTTCAGTCACTACTTTTTTCTCTTCTTTTTGACAAGAAGTGGTTAAAATAACAACCGAAATTAAAGCAAATGCAGCTATTTGTTTCATAAGTAAATTATTTAAAATTATATATTGAATTAGGTATTTACAAAGATAACCCAACAGGATTAGTAAACACAACTTCTTAAGCCTTAAAACCTTAATTACCTACTAAGGTGTCTTTAAATTAAATCAGACTAATCCTTCGGAAAAGCCTTTTTATTAAACACAATTAACATAATAAATCCAGTACTAATGGCCACATCTGCGACATTAAACACGGGCTCGAAGAAGGTGAAAAATTTACCACCCCAAAACGGTAACCATTCTGGCAAATAGCCTTTCCAGATTGGGAAATATAGCATATCTACTACTTTTCCATGAAGCAGGGTATCGTAACCTCCCTCGGCAGGAAAAAGTGTAGCAATTTGTCCATGACTGTCGTTAAAAATTACACCGTAAAATACAGAGTCGATAATATTCCCTAAAGCTCCAGCAAAAATTAAAGCAATAGCCAAAGTCAATAAATAATGACCTTTGTTTTTTATGGTAGAGTACAACCAATAGCCTATTCCAAAAATGGCAAAAATTCTAAAAACGGTTAGCGATGTTTTCGCTGTTCTATCTGAAATGGCAGAAGTAAAATCGCTAATCTTGGTTCCCCAAGCCATACCTTCATTTTCTATAAAGTAGATTCTAAACCAATCGAAAACCCTAATATCTTCCCCTAAAACAAAATGTGTTTTAATATAAATTTTACTTATTTGATCGATTAGTAAAATAACGAAAATAAGTAGACACGATTTTTTTAATGACATGTTTTGGGTTTTCAGCAAAAATAGGATATTCTTCCCATTAGAACTCCATTTAAGCTATATAAATCGTTACTATTCCGATTTTATAACTTTAATATTTCCATGAATAGAAGTTAGATCGATGTGGCTTTCGCCAGGTACTAAAGGACCTAAATTAACGGATCCATGCTTTGATAAGGCTTGTACTAACACATAATTTGTTTCTACAAAAATAGAACCGTTTACGGTGTTAACCGTGGCCGAGCCTAAAAAATTTTTTAAGTTGCAGTTGCCTTGGTTAAGTTCTATAACCGCTGTATTAAAACGACCTTCTGCCCAAAAGCTCGCAATATCGCTTTTTGCATACAAATTTAATTGCTCAGGAATACTTAACTCGAGCTCTATAGACATGAGTTTGTGCGCACTTAATTTATCGTTATCTGCTATAAAAGATGGATGAAAAATAGTGGCGATATAAAGGGTATCTCTACTAGTTTTAGAAACCACAACCATGTCTTCGTTGTGCTCGCCTTCAATTTTAGTTTGCAATTGAATCTCGTTAGACTGTGAAGCAACCACATGAATTTTAAAACAATTGGCACCGTTTATATAAATGGTTGAAATATTTTGAGCATCAATAATTTTATCTACTTGTTTTTGTGCCATAATGGTACAAGAAAACAGAGTTACGAAAATTAAAAATATGGGTTTCATGTACACAATTAATTTCAGCTCAAAATAAGTTGGCTCAATTCAAAAAAAAACCTAATAGTTATAAGCAAAAAAACGCCATTGCATAGACATGCAAGGCGTTTAATATTATAAGGTTAAAAGTAATATTATTGCATATTTTTGGCTTCGATACTTAGGGTTGCATGAGGCACTAATTTTAAACGCTCTTTATTAATTAACTTACCTGTTACACGGCAAATTCCGTAGGTTTTATTTTCTATTCTAATTAATGCGTTTTTAAGGTCGCGAATAAACTTTTCTTGACGAATGGCCAATTGCGAATTCGCTTCTTTACTCATAGTCGCGCTTCCTTCTTCGAAGGCTTTAAATGTTGGCGACGTATCGTCTGTCCCATTATTTAAATCGTTCATATAAGCACTTTTTATTAAATCTAAGTCGTGCTTAGCTTTTACAATCTTGTCCTGAATTAACTCCCTAAATTCAGCTAAATCTTTGTCAGAATACCTTACGTTTACATCTACGCTCATAATGTTAGTGTTTTTCTATAAACAATTTGGTTTGTATATCATCAAACGTAATTTCAACCCCATTGTTTACCTGTTCAATAATATCTAATTCGGCAGTTAATGTTTCTACCTTAATATACTCTAAATTCGAATGTACAGCATTTACAATACCATCGTGATTTTGAAGTTTAACATTAATACGGTCGGTAACTTCGAAACCTGAATCTTTACGTAAATTTTGTATTCTATTTATTAATTCTCTTGCAATTCCTTCTTTTCTTAAATCATCAGAAATTGTAATGTCTAATGCGACTGTTAAATTACCTTCGTTTGCAACTAACCAGCCTTCTATATCTTGCGATATAATTTCAACATCTTCCAGTCCTAATGTAACACTTTTTCCATTAATTTCAATGTTTAGTGCCCCAGTTTGCTCAATTTTTTTAATATCTTCTGATGTCATTTTAGCTATCTCACTAGCAATCAATTTCATATCCTTTCCAAATCGTGGTCCTAAAACCTTAAAATCTGGCTTGATTTGCTTTACAAGGATATCTGAAGCATCTTCTAGCAACTCAACATCTTTAATATTAACTTCGTGTTTAATTAAATCGGCAACTGCTAAAATCTCTTCCTTTTGTTGTTTATTATCAATAGGAATCATGATTTTTTGTAATGGCTGACGGACTTTAATTTTTTCCTTAGCACGTAACGACAACACTAAAGACGAGATGGTTTGTGCGCTTTCCATTTTACGCTCTAACGCCTTGTCTACAAATGCTTCATCATATACTGGAAACTCGGCCAAATGTACACTTTCAAAAGTTTCCTTTTGTGTTACTTGTGTTAAGTCTCGGTAAAGTTTATCCATAAAAAATGGCGCAATTGGAGACGCAAGTTTCGCTATAGTTAACATACAAGTATACAAGGTTTGATACGCCGAAATTTTATCTTGCTCGTAATCGCCTTTCCAGAAACGTCTTCTACTTAAACGCACATACCAGTTACTTAAATAATCTTGAGTAAACTCTGAAATTGCACGTGCCGCTTTCGTAGGTTCGTACTCGGCATAATATTGGTCTACACGCTGAATTAAAGTATGTAATTCTGATAAGATCCAACGATCTAATTCTGGACGTTCTGCTAAAGGAATATCGGCTTCGCTATAGCTAAACTTGTCTAAATTAGTATATAAACTGAAGAATGAATACGTATTGTAAAGTGTTCCGAAGAATTTACGTTTCACCTCTTCGATACCTTCTAAATCGAATTTTAAATTATCCCATGGGTTCGCATTGCTAATCATATACCAACGTGTGGCATCTGGCCCATATTCTTTTAAAGTTTCAAACGGATCGATGGCATTTCCTAGACGCTTCGACATTTTTTGTCCGTTTTTATCTAAAACCAAACCGTTAGACACGACGTTTTTATAGGCCACAGAATCGAACACCATAGTGGCAATAGCGTGCAGTGTATAAAACCATCCTCTAGTTTGGTCTACACCTTCAGCAATAAAATCGGCAGGAAAAGATTCATTCCCATCAATTTTCTCTTTATTCTCAAACGGGTAATGCCATTGTGCGTAAGGCATAGAACCAGAATCGAACCATACATCTATTAAGTCGCTTTCGCGTTTCATAGGTTGTCCTGAAGGAGAAACCAAAGTAATTTGGTCGACAATGTTTTTATGTAAATCTAATTTAGCATAGTTCTCTTCGGCATTATTTCCGATTTCAAAATCTTCAAAAATATCCTTTGCTAAAACGCCTGCAGAAACAGCTTTTTGCATTTCTAACTTAAGCTCTTCAACAGAACCTATACAAATTTCTTCTTTACCATCTTCGGTTCTCCAAATTGGTAACGGAATTCCCCAATAACGCGAACGCGATAAATTCCAGTCGTTTGCATTTGCTAACCAGTTTCCAAAACGTCCAGTTCCTGTAGATTTTGGTTTCCAGTTAATGGTTTCATTTAAGTCGAACATACGTTCCTTAACATCGGTAACCTTAATGAACCAAGAATCTAGTGGGTAATATAAAATAGGCTTATCTGTTCTCCAACAATTCGGATAACTGTGCTTATATTTTTCAACCTTAAAGGCTTTATTTTCTTCTTTTAACTGAATAGCGATTTCAACATCTACAGAACGTTCAGGTGCTTCGCCATCGTTATAATATTCGTTTTTTACGTATTTACCAGCGTATTCTGCCATTTCTGGACGAAATTTTCCTTGTAAATCGACTAGCGGTACTAAGTTTCCATTCTCATCTTTTACCAACATTGGTGGAATTTCTGGAACAGCTTGTTTAGCCACCAAGGCATCGTCTGCTCCAAAAGTTGGCGCGGTATGTACAATACCTGTACCATCTTCTGTAGTAACGAAATCTCCAGCAATAATTCTGAATGCATTTTCAGGGTTATCGTTTGGTAAGGCATAAGGCATTAATTGCTCGTAAGTGATCCCTACTAAGTCTTTTCCTTTAAACTCCTTTACAACGTAAAACGGGATTTTCTTATCGCCATGTTTATAATCTAATAATGGCGGCTTAGAGTCCACTTCGAAATACTTTCCTGCAAATTGCTTAGCCACTAACGGCTTTGCCAATACCACGTTCATAGGCTCGAACGTGTATTGATTATATGTTTCTACTAAAACATAATCAATTTTAGGCCCTACGGTTAAAGCTGTATTGCTTGGAAGTGTCCAAGGTGTTGTAGTCCATGCTAAGAAAAAGATATCGCCTTCATCTTGTAAGAAATCTGGTAAAGTGTCTTCGTTGGCTTTAAACTGTGCAACAATAGTTGTATCTGTAACATCTTGATAAGTTCCTGGCTGATTTAACTCGTGAGAACTTAATCCTGTACCTGCTTTAGGAGAATATGGCTGAATGGTATAGCCTTTATAGATAAGTTTCTTATCGTAAATTTGTTTTAACAACCACCAAACACTTTCCATGTATTTAGGTTCGTAAGTAATATATGGATTATCCATATCTACCCAGTATCCCATTTTTTGCGTTAAGTCGTTCCACACATCGGTATAACGCATCACAGCTTTACGGCAGGCTGCATTATAATCTTCTACAGAAATAGATTTACCAATATCTTCTTTGGTAATGCCCAATTCTTTTTCTACACCTAATTCAATAGGTAAACCATGTGTATCCCAACCTGCTTTACGCTTAACTTGAAATCCTTTCATGGTTTTATAACGCGGAAAAATATCTTTAATAGAACGTGCTAAAACGTGGTGTACACCCGGCAATCCATTTGCAGATGGAGGCCCTTCAAAAAAGACAAAAGGCTCGTGACCTTCTCTAGTTGTGATACTCTTTTCAAATATATTTTTCGATTCCCAAAAACCTAGAATTTCTTCAGCAATTTTTGGCAAGTTAAGACCTTTATACTCAGGAAATCTCATGCTCATTCTTTCTATTTTCTTATACGAACGCGAAATTAATGAATTTTGAGAAAACAGAGGGGTTTATAAGCAAAAAAACCGATTGAAAATAATCGGTTTATACTTTTGTTTTATTGTCGTTATTTTTATTTCTATTTCTGATAAAAACAAGCCCTATTTCCTGTAATAAAATAGAGGAGATTTTACTTGTTTTGATATTCGTTTTGAAAGCGTTTTGCTTTGGTTAAAAGCAAATCTTGTTCTTTAGTATCTATATTTAAAGATGAGATGATTCGTCCGTTATTGATATAGATTTTTTTATCGCTAGCCACAGATGATTTCACTAAAATAGAGACCAATTTATTATGTTTAAAATAGTAATCTTCTTCTCTAGTATTTCCAGTGTCCTCTATGTTTTTAATATGACAAAGCTGTTTACTTTCTTTATCGAAATTTACAACGTATTTAAAAGTCCCAATATCTTCTTGGCCACTTGTGTCGGCTAGTGCGCCTTCTACAACCGTTTGTTCTAGAGTATGATTCTCATCGACTTTAACCATGTAATCATTTAATTCGCCTACTAGTTTATCATCTTTTTCATGCATACGTGCACCACAAGACCACATGGCTACGCATAACACAGCTATTATAATACCTTTAATTTTCATAAGAATTAGTTTTAATAAAGCACAAACACGTTTGTTTTTACGCCCTCGTTTTCAATAGTATATCAAAGGTAAAAGAAAACCCCCGAACAAAATGTCGGGGGTTTTAAAATTTTTAACTCAAATGCGATTACCAGATTTTAACTCTGTTTTCTGGTGCGATATACATTTTATCGCCTTCTACAATACCAAAAGCATCGTAAAATGCATCGACATTTAAAAGTGGTTGTACAGCACGATTCATACCAGGTGAGTGTGGATCTGTTTTAATCTGATTCTTTAAAGCATCATCTCTATAAAGCGATCTCCAAACTGTTGCCCAAGACATAAAGAAACGTTGATCTGCTGTAAGTCCATCGATATTTTCAGGATATCCATTTTCTTTTAAACTTATTTGCAATGCATCATAAGCCGCATTTATACCGCCTAAATCACCAATGTTTTCACCTAAAGTAAATTCACCATTAATGTAGGTTTCTGGAAGCACTTCTATAGCACTATATTGATCGGCTAAAGCCTTTCCTAATTTCGTGAATTGCTCTAAATCTTCATCTGTCCACCAGTTGTTAAGGTTTCCATCTTTATCGAATCTTGAACCAGAATCATCGAAACTATGAGAAATTTCATGTCCGATTACTGCTCCAATTCCACCATAATTCACAGCGTCGTCTGCTTGATAGTTGTAAAACGGTGGTTGTAAAATAGCTGCAGGGAATACAATTTCGTTGTAAGATGGGTTAAAATAAGCATTTACAACTTGTGGCGCCATGCCCCATTCTGTTTTATCTACAGGTTTACCTAATTTATCTAAATCTTGTTGAAAATCCCAAGCCTTGGCATTTTGCATATTTTGAAGATAGGTTCCGCCGTCTTTAGGACTTTTAACTTCCATAGCAGAATAATCTTTCCATTTGTCTGGGTAGGCAATTTTAATTTGAGTCGCTTTAAGTTTCTCTATAGCTTTTGCTTTAGTTTCTTCACTCATCCATGGTAAGGCTGTAATTCGGTGCTCGAAAGCTAAAATTACATTCTTAATCATTTTTTCTGCCTTTGCTTTTGCTTCTGGCGGGAATTTTTCATCTACATATAATTTCCCTAAAGCTTCACCAACCGTCCAATTTATTGTTTGTAAAGCACGCTCGTCTCTTGGGCGTTGTTTTTTAGCTCCACGTAACGTTTTGCTATAAAACTCCCAATTCGCTTCTTCTAACTCATCGCTTAACATACCAGCAGATCCGTTTAGTGCATTCCAACGTAAATAGGTTTTCCAGTCGCTTACATTATTTTTAGCTAAAATACCTTGTAACGCTTTCATGTAGTTAGGTTCGCGTACTATTACAGTATCTAAATTTTTAGCTCCTATGCCATCAAAATACGCTTTCCAGTTAATTGCAGGAACCATTTTTTGTAAATCTGCAACCGATGTTGGATTGTAAGTTTTTCTAGCATCTCTTCGATCTACCTTATCCATTTTAGGCTCTGCTAAACTGGTTTCGAATGCTAAAACTTGTTTCGCTTCTGCCGCTGCAACTTCTTCTGAATCGCCTAAATATTGAAGCATTTTTGTAACATAAGCTACATATTTCTCTCTTTTATCTTTAGAATCTGCATCGTCTTTTACGTAATAATCTCTATCTGGAAGTCCTAAACGTCCTGTACCTATACGTGCTGCATTTTTATTACTGTCTTTTGCATCTGCACCAACACCAAAACCAAAGAACCCTGCTCCTCCTTTAGGTTCCATTTCTATTAAAAACGCCTCTAAATCTTTTACGTTTTTAATAGCGTCTATCTTAGCTAAAACTGGCTTTAACGGTGCAATGCCTTCTTTATTTCTTGCAACCGTATCCATAATGGTTTCGTATAGAAACACGACTTTTTCTTGGTCTGAGCCCGGAAGAATATTTGTTTTTGCTAAATCTTTATCGTCAGACATTGCAGATTGTAAAATATTTAAAACATCTTCGTCTGTTTTTTGTCTAAGCTCATCGAAACTACCCCATCGTGTACGGTCGTCTGGAATTGTATTGTTTTTTATCCAGTTTCCATTAACGTATTCGAAGAAATTTTCGTTAGGCTTTACCGTGGTATCCATGTAATCTAAATTGATTCCAGGCACCACTTCTTCCTTAACAACCACTGCGGTTTCTTGTTTTGGATCGTTTTTACAAGCTGTAAAACTTCCAAATGCAATTGTCCCCAGGATTGATAATCTTAGAATGTTTGTTTTCATAAATTTTAGTTTGATTTATATTTGTTTTTTTCTGAAGTAAACTTATACACTTAGTCTGAATTGTTTCTAAAATGTTACTCAAATTACGAGTTCATTTTCCTTTTACTAAACAATATGCCCAACTAAATCTTCTATTTTCGAAATTAATTGAATCTTTATCGCCTTAGGCTTTAAAGTGATTTTATTATACTTCGATACAAAAATAGTAGAAAATCCTAACTTTTCGGCTTCTAAGATACGTTGTTCCACACGTTGCACGGGACGGATTTCCCCCGACAAGCCAACTTCGGCGGCAAAACAGTAATCTTTTTGAAGCGCCTCATCTTCGTTAGAAGATAAAATTGAAGCTACTACAGCTAAATCTATAGCCGGATCATCGACACTAATTCCACCAGTAATATTTAAAAAAACATCTTTAGCACCTAAACGGAAACCTGCTCGTTTTTCTAAAACTGCTAGCAACATATTTAATCGTTTGGCATTAAAACCTGTGGCCGAACGCTGCGGTGTCCCATAAACAGCAGTACTTACTAAGGCTTGAACCTCGATCATGAGCGGACGCATACCTTCCAAAGTTGCAGCAATGGCATTTCCGCTTAATTCTTCATCTTTCTTAGAAATTAAAATCTCTGAAGGATTAGACACTTCCCGTAATCCGGACCCTTGCATTTCGTAAATCCCTAATTCGTTAGTCGACCCAAATCTATTTTTATTAGCTCGTAAAATTCTAAACACATGATTTCTATCGCCTTCAAACTGAAGTACAGTATCTACCATATGTTCTAATATTTTTGGACCTGCAATATGTCCGTCTTTTGTAATATGCCCAATTAACACCACTGGTGTCGAAGTTTCTTTAGCAAATTTTATAAGCTCTGTAGTACATTCTTTAATTTGAGAAATGCTTCCAGACGAAGATTCTATATAATCGCTATGTAAAGTCTGAATTGAATCGACAATAACAATATCGGGCTGTAAATCTTCAATTTGCTTGAAGATATTTTGTGTTTTTGTTTCGGTTAAAATATAGCAATTGCTATTATTAGGATTGATGCGCTCGGCACGCATTTTTATTTGTTTCTGACTCTCTTCTCCAGAAACATAAAGTGTTTTATAAGGCAGCTTTAATGCCACCTGAAGCAGTAATGTACTTTTTCCTATTCCTGGTTCACCACCTAAAAGCGTTAACGACCCCGGAACAATACCACCACCAAGTACTCGATTTAATTCTTGATCGAAAGTATCTAATCGCGCTTCTTGAGAGGCATCAATTTCGTTTATTAATAAAGGCCTCGACGTTCGCTTATTTTGGGTTGCAGAAGGGGTTTTCCAATCGCTTTTTTCTGGAGTCTGAATCACTTCTTCGGCTATAGTATTCCACGCTTTACACGAGTTACATTGCCCTTGCCATTTCGCATATTGTGCCCCGCAACTCTGACAATAAAATGTGGTTTTTACTTTCGCCATTAATATCCGAAATCTGCTTTAATTCGATTTGCACGTTCTATCATATCATCCTTTGTTAAGCCCGCAATTTCATCGAAAATATACGAGGATTGATAGGTTTTCATAGCCTTTTTAGGTTGGTTATTTTCTTCGTAATAACGTGCCATGTAATATTGACCTAACATGGTTTCTGGATACGATTTTCTAGCCATTTTACCCAATTCTTCAAAATCTTTAAATTCCGATTTCTTTTCAATAGCCGCAGCAATAGCTTTATAATCGTTTACCAATATGGTTTTATCTACACCGTATAATTCTTTAATAGATTCATACTTATCTTTTAAATAATCTATCGCAGGTTTATCTCCTGCCATAATATCTTTTTCAAACTCACGAGACGTAATAGGCTGGAATACATAAAAAATTCGCTCTAAGGCTTTTGGTATAGCTTGAGCCACTACAGAATAATGGGTTAACCCTTCAAACTCATCAAAATCGTATTGCAAATAGTCGTTTTCAATAACTTTTAAACTATTATTTAATAATTCGGTTCCCGCTTTTACAGATTTTAAATCGTCTGTAGTAGTTGCCAAATAATAAAACGTTTTACGATCTATTTTCCCTAAACGGTCTGGAATATATTTGGTCATATTTGGAGCCAACTCCGGACTTATTACAATATAAGATTGAAATAACGGTTTATCTTTCAACAAATAATAATTAATAAAGTTTGCTGTTTCCCCATGACCAATGGCCAATTTAAAATCTTCTGTTCTGTATTTTTCCTCAATAAACGGGATAAGTTCCATGCCTATAAATTCGAAAAATTCGGCACTACTATCTAAAGGCAAGGAATTTTGTTCGGAAAACATGGTGTCATAATACCGATCGTCAATCTGATTAATTCCAACCACGATTACTTCTGGTACATCTTCCCAATACGAATAATAATCAACGTTTCCGGCTACAACTTCAAATAGATAATCTCCATCTAAAACAACAACTAACGGATATTTTTTCTCGACATTCTTACTATAATTTCTTGGCAATTGAATCTTTAACTGGCGGGTAGCACCAAGTTTTTCAGATTTTATCGTTTCATATATAGCTTGAGCAGAGGCCCATTGGCACGAAAAGACCAAAACAAACAGGTAAATTACTTTTTTCATTTTAATACGGGGTTAGTCCTACGCAAGGTATGAAAAATACTTTTTTTGTTGAAAAAAAATATTTACTAATCAAACGTAATAAAAGAATGGCCTTAAGACTTAATTTTTCTGTTAAAAATAGGCAGTAATAAAAGCGATAAACCACCGCAAATAATGATTAAAATGGTTTGAGACGACCACATAATCCAACCAAAAGCGATACTTGGTCCTTGAGCTATACCAAATAAAGAAAACGCAGCATAAACCGCAACAGGATACGAACCAATACCCCCATTTGTGGCCGCAATACTAAAACTAGCAGAGATAAACCCTATTAAAATAGCTCCTATAGAAATAGGATGCAACCCTTGTACCGCAAAGGTGGTAACATAAAACATTAAAACATACATGCCCCAAATAAAAAGTGTATGCGCTATAAACCACCACTTTTTTTTCATTTTAAAAATACTTAAAACACCTTCTATTAAACCCGAAACAAAGGTTTTAATTTTTAACGCCAATATTGTTTGACTTTTTCTGATATAGACTAAAAAAGCTAATCCTAAACCCAGAAGAAGTACGCCTGCCAAAATAAGTTTAGGCAAATTAAATTTGGACAAAAAGAAATTAAAAATAAAATCGAATTGAAGGAAAAGGGTCACTAAAATAATAGCGAGCATAACAATAAGATCGGCAATGCGCTCGGCAACTACAGTACCAAAACCTTTATCGAAAGGGACATCTTCGTAAGTCGTTAAGATGGAAACCCGAGCTACTTCCCCTGCACGAGGTATGGTATAATTTATTAAATAGGCCGAAAAAACAGCCATAATACTGTTAGATAATTTGACATTGTAACCCATGGGCTCCAACATAAACAACCAACGATAGGCACGCGATAAATGACTTAACAAACCTAAAAATGCTCCTAGTAGAATCCACCAATAATTGGCATTTTTAAAATACACTAAAAGCTCATCTAAAGACACTTTAGACAAGGAATATCCTATTAAAAAAACTCCCAATAAAATTGGGAGTGTGATTTTTAATATTTTGGATATTTTAGGATTCAATACTTATATAAGCTTGTTGGTGGCTTCGTCTGGAAAAACTAAAGCAGGTTTAAATGATTTTGCTTCTTCCAAATCCATAATACCATAAGTAATTAGTATTAAAACATCTCCAGGAGCTACGCGTCTTGCTGCTGCACCATTTAAGGTAATTTCTCCACTATTACGTGGTCCTGGAATTGCATAGGTTTCTAAACGCTCGCCATTGTTATTATTAACAATCTGAACCTTTTCGCCCTGAACAATATTTGCAGCATCCATTAAATCTTCATCAATAGTAATACTACCGATGTAATTTAAATCTGCTCCAGTACATTTTACTCTGTGAATTTTCGATTTTACTACGTGAATTTGCATATCGTAAAGATAATTAATTTAGTGCTAAATTGTCTATTAACCTTATTTCGCCTGCGTAAACTGCTATAAACGCGCGATATAATTTATTTTCAACTTTATGTTTTACAGTTTCTAGTGTTTCCACATCTGCAATTACAAAATATTCTAACTCTAACAATGGGTGGTTTTTAAACTGATCTTCAACCCATTCGGTAACTTCATTAGCACGTTCTGTGCCAAACTTAACTTTGGCAGTTTTAAGTGTTTGATAAATAAACGGAGCGGCGGCTGCATATTCTGAGGTTAATCTTACATTTCGAGAACTCATAGCCAAACCATTAGGCTCGCGTAAAATTTCGCAAGGCACGATGGTTAAAGGCATATTACACTTTTTAACCATATTTTTTATGATGGCTAATTGTTGAAAATCTTTTTCGCCAAAATAAGCACGATTAGGCGTCACGATTTCGAATAATCTTTTAACAATAGTCCCGACACCGTCAAAATGTCCTGGTCTAAAAGCACCTTCCATTTTGTCTTCTAAACCATCAAAATCGAAATTAACCGATACCACATCCTCGCCATAAACATCTGCTACACTAGGTGCGTAAACCAAAATGTGTTCTGAAACCGATTTTAACAAATCGACATCTTTTTCTAAGGTTCTAGGGTATTTAACTAAGTCGTCTGGATTATTAAATTGGGTAGGATTAACAAAAATACTAACTACAAGAGCATCATTTTCGTTTAAGCCTCGTTGCACCAAAGACAGATGCCCGTCGTGCAAAGCGCCCATAGTAGGAACCAACCCCAATGTTTTACCTTGAGATTTTAAAAGTTGTATTTCCTTTTTAATTCCGATTGTTCTGTAATTACCTTCACCTTAATAAAAAATTAACGGTTGCAAACTTAATATTTTACTAGCAATCTGCATAAAATTTTGTAATTTTGCGTGTTTTTTATTTTGAATTCTCAAAAGCCCAGTAATTTATGAAAGATAAGAGGATATTATATGTATCATCTGAAGTAGTTCCTTATTTACCAGAAACTGAAATCTCATCTATGTCGTTTGAAACGCCTAGAATGGTAAATCAACAAGGTGGACAAATCAGGATTTTTATGCCTAGATATGGTAACATCAACGAGAGGAGACATCAACTACACGAAGTTATAAGACTATCTGGTATAAACCTTGTAATTAACGACTTAGACATGCCGCTTATTATAAAAGTAGCATCAATCCCTAAAGAACGTATTCAAGTATATTTCATAGACAACGACGAGTATTTTAAACGTAAAGCGACTTTAACCGACGAGAATGGCGAATTATTTACCGATAATGACGAGCGTGCTATTTTCTTTGCCAAAGGAGTGATAGAAACCGTTAAAAAATTAAACTGGTCTCCAGATATTATTCATGTGCATGGCTGGTTAGCATCATTATTACCGTTATACTTAAAAGAATATTTTGCGGGCGAACCTTTGTTTAACGACAGTAAAATTGTAACCTCTATTTACAATCAAGGTTTTGATGGCACGTTAAACGAAAACATGTCTACCAAAATAAAATTCGACAATATTAATGATGATGTGGTTAAAACTTTAAGCGAGCCTACCTACAACAATTTAATGAAAGTAGCTATAGATTATTCTGATGCTATTATTATTGGATCTGAAGATATTCCTGAAGAAATAACAACTCATTTAGACAATTCTGAAAAACCAGTTTTAGGATATAAAAACAAAGAAGAATTTGGCGAAGCGTATTCAAACTTTTACACTACAGAAGTTTTAAAATAATACGTTTTACTTCATAAAAAATATATGAAAAAGATTTTAAGAGCCCTTAAATTACCAAGCATACTATTATTAACACTTACTGTTTTAGTGGCTTGCGATAGAGATTATAATACTGTAGGAACAGATATAATTGGCGGAAAAAACTTTAAAACAGACAGTATAGTTTATCCTATAATAGCCTTTACTAAAAAAGTAAAGCCCGTACAAACAAACGGGTTATCGTCTAACCTATTAGGTGCTTACAACAATCCAGAATACGGATTAACAACAGCAAGTGTAGTCTCACAAATGGTAACAACAGACGGTAGGTATGCTCCTTCATTTGGAGTAGACCCACAAATAGAATCTGTTACTTTAACCATACCGTATTTTTCTACTGCAACAGAAATCGACGAAGATGGTGTTACAACTTACCGATTAGATTCTTTATATGGCGATAAACCTATTAAACTTTCTATTTACCAAAACACTTACTATTTAAGAACTACAGATCCGAGCTCGAACTTCCAAGACGGACAGGTATATTATTCTAACGCCAACAAAACGATTAATTTCGATGATTTTAGAGGTGAGCTCTTATACGAAAACGATAATTTTACTCCTAGTCCGGAAGAAATAGTTATTGAAGAAGAAAATGAAGATACAGACGAGGAAGAAGTAACCGAGCGTTTATCTCCTCGCCTACAAATAGACCTTTTAAACACTAATAATTTCTGGGAAAAACTACTTTTTGAAAAAGAAGGAAGCCTTGAACTTAGTAACCAAAATAACTTCTTAAATTATTTTAGAGGACTCTATTTTAAAGCTGAAGCTATTAATAATGATGGGAATCAAATATTG
Organism: Formosa haliotis; assembly: GCF_001685485.1. Classification (NCBI taxonomy): domain Bacteria; kingdom Pseudomonadati; phylum Bacteroidota; class Flavobacteriia; order Flavobacteriales; family Flavobacteriaceae; genus Formosa; species Formosa haliotis. The sequence goes on from NZ_BDEL01000001.1 coordinate 2,401,915, forward strand.
TTAAACTTTAATTCTACAGAGGCCGTTTTAGAAGTTAATTACACCTATTTGGAAGGATCTGATGATGATGAGACCGATGATGACGAAGAAAGACAAGAAGGTAGTTTTGCGTTAAAGTTTAATACCACCAGATTAAATACTTTTGAGAGTGAGATTAATATCTCAGATGGTAATTCGAAAACTGGCGACGAGACCTTGTATTTAAAAGGAGGGGAAGGCTCTATGGCGGTTATTCATTTATTTGAAGGGCCAGACACAGACGGCGATGGCGAACCAGACAGTTACCTTGACGATTTTTTATCACATAAGGATAGTTGGCTTATTAACGAAGCACAATTAACTATTTTTGAAGATGCAAGTAAAGTTTATACGGAAGACGATTACCATACCTACGACCGATTATTTGCTTACGACATTACTAATAACTCAACGCTAATAGACTATCAATACGACGGAACTTTAAATACATTAAACCCTCTAGATTCTAAAATTGTACATTTAGGACAACGTTTAGAAAACCAAGGGACGTATAAATATAAGATCCGTTTAACAGAACATATTAAAAACATTTTAGCAAACGATTCAACAAATACAAAAATTGGATTGGTATTATCTACCAATGTAAACAATACGTTGAATGCTCAATTATTAGATAGCGACGGCGATGAAGTAACCACACTTCCAGAAGGCGCTATATTGTCACCAAAAGGAACTATTTTGCACGGAAGTAGTCCTAACGTACCAGAAAATTTACGTGCGAAACTAGAAATTTATTATACCGAACCAGAAAACTAAAAATTTATGTGTGGCATTGTAGGATATATAGGAAACAGAGAAGCTTACCCTATAGTTATAAATGGTCTTAAACGCCTAGAATATCGTGGTTACGATAGTGCAGGTATTGCCATTTACGACGGTAAAGACTTAAAAGTTAGTAAAACAAAAGGAAAAGTTTCAGATTTAGAAGAACGCGTAGAAAAAGAAATTACCACTAATGGTAATGTCGCTATCGGGCATACCCGTTGGGCTACTCACGGAGTTCCAAACGATGTAAACTCTCATCCGCATTATTCTAATTCAGGCGATTTAGTAATTATCCATAATGGAATTATAGAAAACTACGAGTCGTTAAAAAAAGAATTAATAAAAAGAGGATATACTTTTAAATCTGATACAGATACAGAAGTATTAGTAAATCTTATTGAAGAAATCCTTAAAAACGAAAAGAATTTAAAATTAGGGAAAGCCGTACAAATTGCTTTAAATCAAGTGGTAGGTGCCTATGCAATTGCCGTTTTCGATAAAAACAAACCTGACGAAATTGTTGCTGCCAGACTTGGTAGTCCGTTAGCCATTGGTGTTGGAGAAGACGAGTTTTTTATTGCAAGTGATGCGTCTCCGTTTTTAGAATTTACAAAAAATGCCATTTATCTTGAAGACGAAGAATTAGCTATAATTCGTTTAGGTAAAGAAATTAAAATACGAAAAATAAAGGATGATTCTTTAGTAGATCCTTACATTCAAGAGCTTCAACTAAACTTAGAGCAAATTGAAAAGGGAGGTTACGATCATTTCATGCTTAAAGAAATTTACGAACAGCCAACTGCTATACTAGATACTTTTAGAGGCCGATTACTGGTAAATGAAGGTATCATAAAAATGTCGGGGATAGAGGACAACATGAAAAAATTCCTTAATGCCGATCGTATAATCATCGTAGCTTGTGGTACATCTTGGCATGCGGGTTTAGTTTCAGAATACATTTTTGAAGATTTAGCACGTATTCCTGTAGAAGTAGAATATGCTTCAGAATTTAGATATAGAAATCCGGTTATTACAGAAAAAGATATCGTTATTGCCATTTCTCAATCTGGAGAAACTGCAGATACTTTAGCTGCTATAAAATTAGCAAAATCTAAAGGCGCATTCGTATTTGGTGTGTGTAACGTTGTTGGTTCGTCTATCGCTAGAGAGTCTAATGCGGGGGCTTACACCCACGCCGGACCGGAAATTGGTGTGGCATCTACAAAAGCCTTTACTACACAAATTACGGTTTTAACTTTAATGGCTTTACGATTAGCAAGAGCTAAAGGCACAATATCAAGTTCAGATTACCGTCGACATTTAATAGAATTAGAACTTATTCCTGAAAAAGTAAAAAAAGCATTAGAATCTGATGCTTATGTAAAAACAGTTGCTTCTATTTATAAAGATGCCAAAAACTGTTTATACCTAGGAAGAGGTTACAATTTCCCTGTAGCTCTTGAAGGCGCTTTAAAACTTAAGGAAATTTCTTACATACATGCTGAAGGTTACCCTGCGGCAGAAATGAAACATGGCCCTATTGCTTTAATAGACGAGCAAATGCCTGTTATTGTTATTGCTACTAAAAAAGGACATTACGAAAAAGTAGTTAGCAATATTCAAGAAATTAAATCAAGAAAAGGTAAAATTATTGGAATTGTTACTGAAGGAGACGAAAGTGTAAGAGATTTGGCCGACCACGTTATTGAGGTCCCAGATTGTTCTGAATCTTTATCACCACTATTAACCACTATTCCTCTTCAATTATTATCCTATCATATTGCAGTAATGTTAGATAAGAATGTAGATCAACCTCGTAACTTAGCCAAGTCTGTTACAGTAGAATAACATCTTAACACACTATTATAAAAGGGCATTTTTAACTTCGGTTTTAAATGCCCTTGTTTTTTATATACGCAACAAATTCCCGTAAAATCTAAATATCAATAATTATTCAACGGTTTCTTTAGCAGATTTACAATAAACCACTTAATTTTTTATTAACTTTTTTTTAAGGTATAACTAAAAAATGTATATTGCTATCTAAACAATCTAACTAAACCTTGAATATGAAAAACATTTTTTCTCTTCTACTATTGTTTGTATGTGGTGTAACTTTCTCACAAACAACAATAACAGGAACAGTAGCAGATGATAGCACACAACCTATTCCTGGTGCCAATATTATTATAGAAGGCACATCTACTGGAACCGTTACCGATTTTGACGGACATTTCACCCTCTCTACAGATCTAAATCCGCCTTTTAAGGTAATAGTGAGTAGTGTGGGTTTCGATTCAACTTCGGCCATGGTAACAACTAACAATCAAGAATTAACATTTACTATTAAAGAAGGTACCGTTCTAGATGAAGTGGTAATTTCTGCCTCACGAACACCAGAACGTATTTTCGAATCTCCAGTAACCGTAGAACGTTTTGGATTAAAAGAAATTAAAAACACGGCTTCTGCCGACTTCTACGACGGGCTAGAAAATTTAAAAGGTGTAGATATCAACACCAATAGCTTAACCTTTAAGTCGATAAATACACGTGGATTTGCCGCGTTTTCAAATACCAGATTCATGCAATTGGTAGATGGTATGGACAATGCAACACCGGCTTTAAACTTCCCAATAGGAAATTTAGTAGGAATGACGGAAACCGATGTTCTTAGTGTCGAATTACTTCCAGGAGCGTCTTCTGCCCTATACGGTGCGAATGCTTTTAATGGTATTTTATTTATGAGAAGTAAAAACCCATTCGAACATTCTGGAATTAGCGGCTATGCCAAACAAGGAGTTACCGTTCAGGATGCCGCAGGAACCAATTCGTATACCGATGTAGGTATTAGAATCGCTCATAAATTTAGCGATGTCTTTGCTGCTAAAGTCAACTTCTCTTGGTTAAAAGGTACCGATTGGGCTGCCGATAACTATGCTGGAAAACCTGGCACAGGAGCTACAAGAGCCGATATTGATTACGATGGTTATAACGTATATGGTGATGAAGTGTCCACAAATATTAGAGCTGCCTCTGGCGGACTAGGAATAATCCCGAATGTAGAAGTTAGTAGAACGGGTTATAATGAATCGGACTTAACAAACTACAATGCGGAAAGTATAAAAGGAGACTGGGGGCTCTATTTACGTCCGTGGAAATCTGATTTCGAAATTGCCTATGTTGGGAAATTCGGAACAGGAAATACCATTTACCAAGGAACAAACCGTTATAACATTGCAGACTTTTTTCAACAACAACATAAAATTGAAGTAAAAAATGATAACTTCTTTGTTAGAGGGTATGTGGTTGCCGATAATGCTGGAGATTCTTACGATATGGTATTTACCGGAATTAACATTAATAGAACGTGGAAAAGCGATACGCAGTGGTTCGGAGAATACATTAACACCTACGCAGCCTCTACTTTAGGAGGAGCAACAGATACCGAAGCTCACCAAGCGGCAAGAGCTGTTGCAGATCAAGGTCGACTGGTTCCAGGAACCAAAGAATTCGAGGATGCATTTAACACCGTTACTTCTAACCCAGATTTAAATTCAGGATCTCAATTTAAAGATGCTTCTAAATATTATCATTCCGATGCAAATTATAACTTCGGACATTTACTAGATTGGGCAGAAATACAAGTAGGAGGTTCATTTAGACAATATGATTTAAATTCTTCTGGTACCATTTATACCGATACCGATGGTCCTATTAAATATTCTGAAATGGGATTTTATACCCAACTTCAGAAAAAATTCTTAGCTAATGAAGCTTTAAAATTAACAGCCTCGTTACGCTACGACAAATCTGAATTGTTTGACGGATTCTTTTCACCTAGAATATCTTTAGGTTATACTTTAGGAGATACAGACAACCACAATATAAGAGGGTCGTTCCAATCTGGATTTAGAAATCCAACTACCCAAGATTTATTTATTGGTTTAGATGCAGGTAGAGCGATTTTAGTAGGGTCTGCAGAAAGCAATTTAGATCGCGATGTTCGAACTTATCCGGTAAGTGCAAGCGGGCAATCTTTAGGACAACCAGATACGGTAGAAATTGTAGGTAGAGCTGCATACGAAAATGCGTTTACCTTAAATTCTGTTGAAAACGGAGCTCCTGTTGCAGCACATGTAGATCTTGTTAAACCAGAACAAGTTATGTCTTTTGAAATAGGATACCGCGGTAAATTAGAAAATGCTATTGTAGATTTTAGTATGTATTATAACAAATACAAAGACTTTATTTCTAACGAAACAGTTGTTGTACCTTTATACGGAACAGTTGGAGACAATTCGCTGTCTCTAGCGGCCCTGCAAAACGGAGATTACAAAGCCTACCAAACCTATACAAATTCGGCGGCCGATGTAAAATCTTATGGGGCATCTATACAGATATCAACCAAAGTATTCCTTACTTACGATTTATCTGCTAATTATACGTTTGCCAAACAAGATTTCGATCAGGCAGCTTACCCAGATTTCCGAACAAGTTTTAATACTCCTGAACATAAAGTAAAAGCAAGTTTTGGAAACACCGATTTATTTAAAAATTTCGGATTTAATGTATCCTGGAGATGGAGTGACGCGTATTTCTGGCAAGCTACTTTTGGTGATGGTAATATACCGTCTTATCATACTTTTGATGCGCAGGTTAACTACCGAGTACCATCGTTAAAATCTTCATTTAAATTAGGTGCAACCAACCTTTTAGGCGAAGAATATTTTACAGCGATAGGAACCGGTTACATTGGTTCAATGTATTATGTGTCATGGACAATTAACAACTTATAATAAACTTAACTTATGAAAGTAAAATATATATGGTTAGCAGCCCTTTCCCTAACTTTTGCTGCTTGTAATAATGATGATGATGCGTCTTCTCCAGATGATAATGGAATGGTATATCCGCCACTAACAGCAGGAACTGCAGATTTTTCTAACTATGTTTCGGTAGGAAACTCATTAACCGCTGGATATACAGATAATGCCTTGTTTATAGCAAGTCAAAACAATTCTTTCCCTAAAATGTTAGCCGAAAAATTTGAAATGGTTGGCGGAGGCGACTTTATCCAACCCCTTACAAACGACAATTACGGCGGATTAGCCTTAGCGGGAGCACGAATTGCAGCCCCTAGATTAGTCACAACAGGAGGTGCTCCGGTATCTTTAGAATCTGTTATTGGCCCCGTTACCGTGACTACAGACATTGCTTTAAACAACCCAACAGGCCCTTTCAATAATATGGGAGTTCCAGGAGCCAAAAGTTATCATTTGTTGGCAAACGGATACGGAAATATTGGCAATCTTTCTGCTGGTTTAGCAAATCCGTATTTTGTGAGAATGACAGGAAGTACTCCTGATGCCTCGGTTATCGAATTAACAATGGCCCAAAACCCAACCTTCTTTTCACTTTGGATTGGTAATAACGATATCCTAGGTTATGCCACATCGGGAGGCGATGGCTCTAACCCAATAACAGATCAAGCTACCTTTAACTATGCGTATACCACTTTAGTAAACACCCTAACTTCTGGTGGCTCGCAAGGTATTGTTGCTAACATACCTTATGTTACGAGTATTGCACATTTTACAACAGTACCATATAATGCTTTAGACCCTTCTAACCCCGACTTTGCAGCACAGATCCCATTATTAAACATGGTATATGGTTCGCTTAATCAAATTTTTGAAGCCGTAGGACAAAGTGAAAGAACAATCGAATTTTCGGAAACTAGCGCTAGTGCTGTTGTTATTAAAGATAAAAGTTTAGCAGATTTATCTCAAGTAATCACAGGAGCCTTATTGGCTAGCCCAACTTTTCCTGCATTTTTAGAGCAAATAGGGTTACCTGCATCTGCAGCACCTATTGTAGCTCCCCTATTAGGATCAACCTATGGGCAAGCCAGACAAGCTACCGCATCAGATTTATTTGTATTGCCTAGCAGTGCAATTATTGGCACAGTAAACACCACCATCGCCAATGCTTTAATTAGTCAAGGATTACCTCAAAACATAGCCTATCAATTTTCTGCCGAAGGGATAACCCTACCTTTAGAAGATAAGTGGGTATTGATTCCTACGGAGCAAGATGACATTAAAACTGCTACAGATGCGTTTAATGCGACCATAAAAGCAGCTGCAGATCAAGCCAACCTTGCTTTTGTAGATGCCAATGCGGTTTTACAAAAAGTGGCAACACCAGGCGGTTATGGTTACGGCGATTTTATTTTGAATTCGGAATTGGTTACCGGAGGTGCTTTTTCATTAGATGGAGTGCATCCAACCTCGAGGGGTTATGCCTTAATTGCAAATGAATTTATGAAAGCTATTGATGCTACTTACGAATCTAACTTTGAAGCTTCAGGAAACTTAATTAATCTAGGAAACTATCCTACTAACTATTCTCCTTTGCTTCAATAGAGTAAATAAATAAGTTAAAATAAAACGCCTTCTTTACGGGGGCGTTTTTCATTCTATAAAAAAGGTAAAAACATATTTCATTTTAAATATAAACGATTATATTTGCAGCGCGAAAAAACAGTTTTTTTTCAACACATATTAGCAAAAATCTATAAACATTTAAGTAATGTCAAAAATTACAGGTAAAGTTGCACAAATCGTTGGTCCAGTTATCGATGTTGTATTCGAATCAGAAGGCGAACTTCCAAAAATTTACGATTCTTTAGAAATTACAAAAAAAGATGGTACACTTTTAATATTAGAAGTACAATCTCACATTGGTGAAGATACAGTTCGTACCATCGCAATGGACTCTTCAGATGGATTAAGTAGAGGAACAGAAGTTGTTGCAACAGGAGCTCCTATACAAATGCCAATTGGTGATGATGTTTATGGTAGACTTTTCAATGTAATTGGAGATGCTATTGATGGATTAGGAGATTTACCTAAAGCAGGTGATGCTGGATTACCAATCCATAGACCTGCTCCAAAATTTGAAGACTTATCAACATCTACTGAAGTTTTATTTACAGGTATTAAAGTAATCGACTTAATTGAGCCTTACGCAAAAGGAGGTAAAATTGGTTTATTCGGTGGTGCTGGTGTAGGTAAAACAGTATTAATTCAGGAATTGATTAACAATATTGCAAAAGGTCACGGTGGACTTTCAGTATTTGCTGGAGTTGGAGAACGTACACGTGAAGGAAATGACCTTTTAAGAGAGATGTTAGAGTCTGGTATTATTAAATACGGAGATGACTTTATGCACTCTATGGAAGATGGTGGATGGGATTTGTCTAAAGTAGATAAAAACATCATGAAAGAATCGAAAGCGACTTTCGTATTCGGACAAATGAACGAACCACCTGGAGCACGTGCTCGTGTAGCATTATCTGGTTTATCTATCGCAGAATATTTCCGTGATGGTGCTGGAGATGGTCAAGGTAAAGACGTATTATTTTTCGTAGATAACATTTTCCGTTTTACACAAGCTGGTTCAGAGGTATCTGCACTTTTAGGACGTATGCCTTCTGCAGTAGGTTACCAACCAACATTAGCAACAGAAATGGGTGCGATGCAAGAACGCATTACATCTACTAAAACAGGATCTATTACATCTGTACAAGCGGTTTACGTACCTGCAGATGATTTAACTGACCCTGCTCCTGCTACAACCTTTGCTCACTTAGATGCTACTACAGTATTATCTCGTAAAATTGCCGAGCTTGGTATTTACCCTGCGGTAGATCCGTTAGATTCTACATCTAGAATTTTAACAGCAGACATTTTAGGAAAAGATCATTACGACTGTGCACAACGTGTAAAAGAGTTATTACAACGCTATAAAGAATTACAAGATATTATTGCTATTTTAGGTATGGAAGAATTATCTGAAGAAGATAAATTAGCCGTAGGTAGAGCAAGACGTGTACAACGTTTCTTATCTCAGCCATTCCACGTAGCAGAACAATTTACAGGTATACCAGGAGTTTTAGTTGATATTAAAGAAACTATTAAAGGATTTAATATGATTATGGATGGTGAATTAGATCACTTACCAGAAGCAGCATTTAACCTTAAAGGTTCTATTGAAGAAGCTATCGAGTCTGGAGAAAAAATGTTAGCCGACTCATAATTGGTTACTGGTTTTTAGTTCATCGCTAAACAAACCACTAACAAACACCTATAATATATGTATTTAGAAATTGTATCGCCAGAAGGCAAAATATTTAGTTCTGAAGTTGATGCCGTAACGGTACCAGGTGCAGATGGAGAGTTTGAAATGCTTAACCATCACGCTGCTATAGTTTCACTTTTAACAGAAGGAACCGTTAAAATAAAAGTGCATACACAGTCTCATTTAGAATACGATAAATTACATCCTGAAGTAACCCCACATATGGTTGATACTAAAGTATTAACCTTTAAAATTAAGTCGGGAACTTTAGAGTTAAAAGACAATAAAATTATAATCTTAGCCGACTAATAATTTTATTTTCAATATAAAAAAGCCTCAAAATATTATGTTTTGAGGCTTTTTTTATAAAGTTGGTTTTACTATATCAAACACGTTTAATAACATTGGTCACGATACCCCAAATCACAAAATCGTTAGCATCTGTAACCTGAATAGGTTCATAGTTCGGATTTTCTGGCATTAACCAAATTTCACTACCCTGAACATTTAAGCGCTTTACAGTAAATTCGCCATCTAAAAAACATACTGCTATTTTATTATGGGTCGCTGCTAGGCTTCTGTCTATCACCAATAAATCTTTGTCGTCTAGGCCAGCTCCTATCATAGACTGACCGCTAACCCGTGCAAAAAATGTAGCTTCTTTATTCCGCACTAATTCTTCATCTAAAGATAACCGTTCTTCTTTAAAGTCGTCTGCAGGGGAAGGAAATCCAGCCGATATTCCAGAATCTACAAAAGCAGCTCCTGAATTCGGGACAACTTCCGGTGTAAAAAACGTTAATTTAGGCGTTTGGTGTAGCATCATTTTACAATAATAATTTCATTAATATTAGTCGTATATTTTGGTGATAGTCGTTCTTGTTTCATTTTCCATGTCTGTTTTAAATCCTGATTTCCCAACTTAATAGCATGACCTTTATATTTTATATTTAAAGTATCTATAATCTGCATTAAAGGTTTATGCTTTGGATTTTCAGAACTAAATAGATTCAATTGAAAAGCATCATTAGGAACTAAACCTGTCACTATAACTCCAGCACGTTTATACTTTACACCAACTTTAAACAGTTGCTTAACTGCTACTACAGCTTGTTTACTAATTATTAAAGATGAATCGGTTGGATATGACAAGGTAATCATTTTACTGGCATTTTCATATGAGATATCCGTTTTATGACGACTGCTACTCAATTGCACAATAATCATATGGCAACTACTGTTTTGCTTTCTCAATTTTTCGGCACAACTTGTAGCAAACGTAGAAACTCGTTCGGTAAGATTATCGATATCAGAGAAGGTGTTTTCAAAGCTTCTTGTAGTAGCAATTGCTTTTTTAGGCGATGGTTTTTCAAGCACTAAGGTTGCCTTCCCTAACAAATCTTGTTTTAGCCTCCACTCTACTATAGAAAATTGTTTACGAATATAATCGTCTGGAAGTAATGTAAAATCGTAAGCAGTATGACAGTTCTTTAACTTTAATCGCCTAGACAAGTGTCTACCAACACCCCAAACATCTTCAATTTTTAACCACTTTAAAGCTTTAATTCTAGAAGCCTCAGAATCTATTAAATACACCCCTTTAGTGCGTTCTGGAAACTTTCGTGCAATTTTATTGGCCACCTTTGAAAGAGCCTTAGTTGGTGCCATACCGACACAAGTAGGAATACCAGTCCATTTTAATATTCGAGTTCGCATTTCATGTCCACAGGCATTAAAATCGAAATATTTAAATCCTTTAAATTCTAAAAAAGCCTCATCGATACTGTACACTTCAACATCGGGTGTAAATTGTTCCAAAATTCGCATTACTCGCGAGCTCATATCACCATAAAGAGGATAATTTGAAGAAAATACCTGAATATTATTGGCTTTAAAGAAAGCTTCATATTTAAATGCAGGTGCTCCCATAGGAAGGTTCAATGCTTTTGCTTCGTCACTTCGTGCAATAACGCAACCATCATTATTAGATAAAATGGCAATAGGTTTTCCTCGCAAATTCGGATTAAAAACCCGTTCGCAAGAGGCATAAAAATTATTACAATCTACCAAAGCATACATGGCTATAAAGGTACATTTTTTTCATGTATCTCAATACAGCACTAAGTGCCTAAAGGTTGTTAAACTTTAATAAAAATCTTCTTTTTATACAGATACAGTCCTAATCCTAAATAACATAAAACAACTACCACAGCATAACTTAACGATGAAAAATTTGCAGGCAGAAAATCGTGAACAAAAAACGTCTTGTATAACCAAGAATGAATATTATCGTTCTCCCCAACAGGAATCAAATAAAAGATTTTACTAATTAAACTCGACAGAAAATAGACGGTAATGGCATTCATTCCTGCATATTTAAAAATCGCTCCAAAATGCCAGCCTTTTACATCTACAATAAAATATATAATCCCCAAAATTAAGGTACCATAGCCTGCGGTTGCAAGTACAAAACTACTACTCCAAAGGGCTTTATTTAAAGGAAAAACCAAATGCCACATATAACCTAACACAATGCCTAAGACTCCTAATCCAATAAGTTTTATCGCTTTGTGAAGGCCTTCTGAATCTAAAAATTTTCCTATAAGCACGCCTAAAAGACTTGTTGCTATTGCTGGAATTGTTCCTATTAAACCTTCAGGGTCGTAATCAGGTTGCCACATGTGTTTTCCAAAAACCTTTAAATCTATAAAATTAGACCAATTATTAGCCGCACGTTCAAAAGTAGGAGCTGTTCCGTTTGGCAAGGGCACGAACCCTAAAAACAACCAATACCCTAACAAAATTGCAAAAGTAATCCCTAATAAGGTTTTCCAATTACAATTAAGATATAACCAAGCGGTAATAAAAAACACAATTCCGATACGCTGTAAAACACCTGAAATACGAACCGTATCTAAAGCTTCAAAAAACGGAGGAATAGGTGTAAATATATTTAAAAACAAACCTAGACCTATCAGCTTTAAACTGCGTACAGCGACCTTTTTATAAGTTCCGGTGGTATTCGATTTATACTTATATGCATAGTAAATAGAAATACCTACAATGAATAAAAAAAAAGGAAAAATTAAATCTGTAGGTGTTAAACCATGCCATTCCGCATGAAGCAACGGCGCATAAACACTCCCCCAATCTCCAGGGGTATTTACTAAAATCATGGCAGCAATGGTGATGCCTCGAAGTAAGTCTACAGATTCAATACGCTGTTTCATAATTCTAAGCTTTTTTCAATCCTACCTTATGGCCATAAACGGCATAGAATAAAATGAAGATATAACATGGTATTAATATCCAATACCCCGAAGTAGCCGAAGTTGACATAGCTGTGGCTTGGTCTACCCCTTGTGCGATTAACTCTTCTTTTTTAGAATCGACTAAGGCTCCATATAAAGGCGGAATTATAGCTCCCCCTGAAATGGCCATCACTAATAAAGCCGAAGCTGTTTTAGTGAATTTACCCATGCCATTTAATGCTAACGGCCAAATAGCTGGCCAAACTAATGCATTTGCAATCCCTAAGGCTGCCACAAATAATACCGATGTAAATCCGGTAGTATTTAAAATACATAGCGAAAAGATTATTCCCAAAATTGCACTTAGTTTTAAAGCCAATACCTGACTGATATATTTAGGAATTAAAAATACTCCTAAAGCATAGGTTGCCACCATTGCCATAAGCGTCATTAAGGTAAACGATTTGGCTTCTTCACCAGGTATTCCTAAAGACAGCCCGTAGGATATAATCGTGTCTCCTGCAATAACTTCTGCACCTACATATACAAACAATGCCAGTACCCCTAGCCATAAATGTGGAAACTGAAAGATGCTAGTCTTTTTGACGATCACTGCTCCAGACGTAGTCTCTTCTTCAATCTCTTCGGCTTCAACATGTGGCAATGGTGCTTTTGTAATTAACACTGCTAAAATAAACAGCACAACAGCCATAACGATATAAGGCATCACAACACTATCGGCCATCTCGTTTAATAACGTATTTTTTTCATCTAAAGACACGGTACTTAGTTGTTCTTTAATCTCATCGATACCAGACAATAAAATGGCTCCAAAAATAAAAGACCCTAAAGCACCAGCCACTTTATTCGCTATTCCCATAATAGCGATACGTTTAGCAGCACTTTCCATAGGCCCTAAAATTGTTATGTACGGATTTGAGGCAGTTTGCAAAAGCGTCATGCCTAATCCCTGAATAAAAATCCCCGTTAAAAATAAAGTATAAGTACGTGCTTCGGCAGCTGGAATAAAGACTAACGCCCCAACACCCATAACGGCAAGACCTAAAGACATTCCTTTTTTATACCCTACCTTTCCAATAATATAAGATGCAGGTAAAGCCATAACAACAAATGAAATATAAGACGCAGACGCCACCAAATACGATTGTGCGTCGGTGAGTTCGTTTATGGTTTTCATGAAAGGGATTAAAGCCCCGTTAATCCAAGTAACAAATCCGAAAATAAAAAACAATCCGGCAATAATAAATATAGGCACTAAAGAAGAATTCTTCTGTGCAGCGTGAGCTTGTACAGGTTTAGACATAATGATTTAGTTAATTAATTGTATTGGTTTGTGGTTAATATACTTTGTTAGGCATCTTCATTTTTAAAGATGCGTTCTCGTGTTACTTTTACATAATTACGACCTATAGGAATCTTTCGGTTGGCAATTTCTATGGTATTGCCTTCTACCGATTTTATTTTATTAATAGAAATGGTATACGATCTATGCACCCGTAAAAAGTTTGATTGTGGTAATTCTTCAGAAATGGCGGTTAAAGATTTATGCACGACATAATCGCCCAAATTGGTAATCACTTTTATATAATCTTTAAGGCTTTCTACGTAGAGAATATCGTTTAAATTCACCTTGACTAACTTCTTACTCACTTTTAAGAAAATATGAGGTTCTTGCTGAAGATTTAATTCTGATGTAGCATTATTAACATATACCTGTTGGTAAACCTTATTGATAGTCTTTAAAAACCGATTAAACGGTATGGGTTTCACTAAATAATCTAACACATTTAGCTCGAAACTTTTAACGGCATATTCCCGGTAAGCGGTAGTAAACACGATTAATGGCTTATAGCTTAGGTTTTCTATAAATGCAAATCCGCTTAATTGAGGCATATTAATATCTAAGAATATGACATCAATTTTTTCCTGTTCAATTATAGGATAGGCCTTTAACGGATTATTAAAAGTAGCTACGATTTCTATATGATCGAAATTCTTTAAATGATCCTCTATCACCTTTATTGCTAAAGATTCGTCGTCAATAATTAAGCACTTAATTTTCATCGAATGGGGATTTTTAAAAACAGATTATACGTATTGTCTTTAATGGTAGTTTCTAAAACATAATTGCTAGCAAACAGTAAATTTAGTCTGCGTTTGGTATTTGCTATTCCTATACCTTGCTCGCTCGTTATATTAGGATTTGCTTTAAAGCTATTTACCAAAGTAAAAGCTAAATAATCTTTTCCTATAACCTCGAAGCTCATTCTCACTATAACTTTATCGCAATTTTTCAGACCGTGTTTAAAACAATTTTCTATAAAGGTTAAAAATAATAACGGAGGCACCTCAACATCTTCAATATCGCCAGTGATATCCATTTCACAGTCTATGCTTTCATTAAAACGCAAACGTGCAATATCTATAAAGTTATTAATATGATTTATTTCTTCAAACAAATCGGCTTTAGAGCTATTTACTTCATACAACACATACTGCATCATATCTGATATTTTAATAACCAGTTGTGGTGCATTATCAGACTTCGTTAAAGTTAGTGCATATAAATTGTTTAAAGTATTAAAAAAGAAATGTGGCTGAATTTGAGTTCGTAAATATTTAAGTTCGGTACTTAATTGAAGCTTTGCCAAATCCTCGTTCCGCTGTTTTTCTATACTCCAATCTATTAACAGTTTTATGGCAGACACAAATCCTATAACATATAGTTCTCCTAAAACCACAGCAATAACGTGATTTAACTCCATAAACCTACCTGCATTTTCGGCTTCTGGCCAAATATCTTTGGTAACCAATACATAATTTAATCCGGTTCTTACCAAATACACCATGGCTAGCATAAAAATAAGCCACAACACATAGCTCCAATACTTCTTTCGCAAAATAAGTTTAGGTATAAGGTAATACACATTAACATAGACCACTATAATATGTATTGGAAACTCTACAAGATTAGATTTTAAGGAATACCAATAATCCTGAAAGTAACTTCCCCAACGTACAACATTGAATATAAAGTAACCCAACCAAAATAAAATGTGGTATTTAACAGAAATGGATTGCTTGATATCGATTTTAAACAATGTAGTAATATTTAAGATTAGGTGATAATATTTTAAAAAAAACGACTAATTATTAAGCAATTTTAATAATATAATAGTTAATTCACAATTAAATTAACCTTTGTTTATTTTATAAAAAACGCTTATCGAGACTCTAATGTTATTTATATGTTAAATCATGTCGTTTAGATATTTTATTTCATAGGAAATATAAAAATGAATAAACTTGAATCAAATAACAGAGACTAAACAATCAAATTATGAAACACTATTTAAGAATGACTTTCTTATTTTCTTTATTGTTTTTTAGCGCGCAATTCCTGCAAGCTCAAAGCAAAGAAATTAAGGGAACTGTTACCTCTAAAGCAGATGGCATGCCAATCGCTGGGGTAAATGTGTTGGTTTTAGGCACATCAAATGGAACACTAACCGATTTTGATGGAAACTATACCATAGACGCCAATGTAGGAGATGTATTAAAATTCTCGTATTTAGGTATGACAACCTCACAGGTTACGGTTGGCGCTTCTAGCACATATAATGTGCAGCTCGATGAGGATAGCCAACAATTAAACGAAGTTGTAGTAACAGCTTTAGGAATTAAAAAAGAGAAAAAGGCACTTACTTATTCGGCCCAAGAAGTTGGCGGAGACGAATTAACCCGTGTTAAACAAACCAACCCAATTAATAGTTTATCGGGTAAATCTGCCGGGGTAACTATTACTAGAAGTTCTTCAGGTTTAGGTGGAGCATCTAAAGTGGTTTTAAGGGGTAACTCGTCTACCTCTAACAACGATCCGTTATATGTAATAGACGGGATTCCGATGCTAAATAGCGGAAACGGATCTAACGGAAACGAGCCTGGTACCGATATTTTTGGTAGCCAAACAGGAAATCGTGATGGTGGTGATGCCATGTCGTTAATCAATCCAGACGATGTAGAAAGTATGACAGTTTTAAAGGGAGCTTCGGCTTCGGCACTTTACGGAAGTCAAGGTGCAAACGGGGTTATCTTAATTACCACCAAAAAAGGTAAAGACGGTAATTTGGCGGTAAATTTCAATTCTAGTTTTACGGTAGACAATGTAGTTTCATTACCAGAATTACAATCTGAATACCAAAGTAATTCTGTAGGACAGCCCGTAGCCGAAAACGGAAACGTAACCGACCCAATGTCTTGGGGAGCAAAAACAGGTGGTTTAAGTAACGACGCTAAAGATTTTTTCCAAACTGGTTATACCTCTATCAACGCCTTGTCTTTAACAGCAGGAAACGCAAAAGCACAAACATATTTCTCTTATGCTAATACAGTTGGAGAAGGTGTTATACCAGGAAATAAGCTTACAAAAAACAATTTAACCTTAAGAGAAACTGCTAAGTTTTTAAGAGACAAAATTGAAGTTTCTGCAAATATTAATTTATCAGATCAGCGTATTGGAAATCGTCCAACAAACGGACTTTATGCTAACCCTTTAACTGCTGTTTATTTAAACCCGGTAGGCATTAGCAGAGACACATATAAAAATCAATACGAATATTTTAATGCCGATTTAAACCAAATGGATCAGTATGCTACATCTTTCGCAGAAAACATACAACAAAACCCATATTGGTTAATTAATCGTAGCCCAAGTAAAGATATTGCACAGCGTGTGTTAGCAAACGTATCTGTTAAATACAATATTACCGAAGCCTTTTCTTTACAATCTAGAGGAAGTTTCGATAAAACGTTCTATACCTACGAGAAGAAACAATATGCCGGAACCGATATTGCAAACTCGGGATCTAACGGTCGTTATATTCTTGAAAAAACAGAAAACACCCAACAGTATATTGATTTGATCGCATCTTACAACACCGATTTTTCTGAAAACTTTACCTTTTCAGGATTATTAGGAACAAGTTTAACAAAGTATAAAATTGGGGATCAAACCTTTTTAGATTCTGGTCGTGATGGTGTAGGATTAAATTACCCGAACTATTTTGCAATTCAAAATTTCGAAAACACAAATAATATTCGTCAAACAGTTTCAGACAGAGAGGTACAATCTGTATTTGGTTCTGCAAACTTTGGCTATAAAGACATGTTATTCCTGGATGTTACTGGGCGTACAGACTGGTCTTCAACTTTAGCAAACACCGATAGTTACTCATTCTTCTACCCTTCTTTTGGTTTAACAGCCGTTTTATCGGAGATGTTTGACATGGGCGACGGAGTATCATTTGCAAAAGTAAGAGGTTCTTATGCCGAAGTTGGTAAAGATATTCCTGTGGGCGCAACAGTGCCTTTAAATTATATCAACCAAACTAATACTAGTATTTCTATAGTGCCATTTGCACCAATTGAAGGCGAAACATTAAAACCAGAACGCCAAAAAGGATTTGAAATTGGTACAGAGTGGAGATTCTTTCAAAGCCGCTTAGGTTTAGACTTCACATATTATAACTCTAAAACTTACGATCAGATTTTTTACATCACTGCAGAACCTAACTTACACGGATATTCTCAAAACATCGTAAATGCTGGAGAAATATCTAATGCAGGATACGAAATTGTAGTAAATGCTAAACCTGTTTTAACCGACAAATTCTCTTGGAATACAGCTATTAACTTTGCCCAAAACGATAACAAAGTGGTTTCTGTTCACCCATCATTAGAAAACGGAGAAGCTATAATTACGGCACCTGGAGTAAATGGTTACGGTTACTCTTTAGTTGAAGGTGAAGATTTTGGTAGTATTAAAGCCCGATCGTTAGTAAGAGACGAAAATGGTGTGCCAATGGTAACTACCACTATTGAAGATGATGGTACGCCTACTTACGCCTTACAATCTACAGGTTTTGAAACTGTAGCACATGCACAACCAGACTTTACATTAGGTTGGAATAACGATTTCGAATTCGGGAACTTCCACTTAAACTTCTTAATCGATGGTAAATTTGGTGGAGATGTAATGAGTGTTACCGAAGCCATTAACGACCAATATGGTGTGTCTCAAACTACTGCCAATGCTAGAAACACAAACAATGCTATGGTAAATGTTGTCGACCAAAATGGAGCTAGCGTACAAATAACTGCTCAAGACTACTACAATGGTATTGGTGGCCGTGCAGGTATGTTGGGAGAATATGTTTACGACGCTACAAACGTAAGTTTACGTGAATTCTCTGTAGGTTACAAACTGCAACTAGCAAGCAAAGCCGTTGAAAATATTAGCTTTTCATTAATTGCAAATAACCTATTCTTCTTCTACAAAAAAGCGCCATTCGACCCTAACATTACATCTAGTACAGGAATGGGATTACAAGGGGTAGATATTTATAACCAACCTTCTACACGAAGTATCGGGTTTAACATTAACGTAAATTTCTAAGAACAATGAAAAATATACTTAAATATACTATGGTCGCTATGACCGCCATAAGTTTATCAAACTGTACTGGAGATTTTGAAGAAATCAATACAAACAAGTATGGGTATTCTGACGAAGAACTAACACAACAAAACAATCATATAGGATCGGGATTTTCAACCATGTTCGATAATATTATCAGAACAAATCCAGGATGGAACTACCAATTACAACAAAACCTTAATGCCGATATCTTTTCTGGATATATGGCGTCTCCAACTCCTTTCGCGGGTAACATTAACAACCAAACTTATAGTTTAGTAGATGGCTGGAATGGTTTTATATGGAGCGATGCCTACGATGGTAATGATGGTAACGGGGTAATTCCTTTTGCACAACGTATTAACGATATTGTTGAAGCTTCTGGTAACGAAAACAGTATGTTATTTATTTACCTGGCTAACACCATTAAAGTTATGGGTATGCATCGTGTATCCGATATTTTTGGTCCAATTCGTTACTCCAAATATGGAGATTACGATACAACGGGTGAATATGATTCTCAGCAAACCGCGTATCAAACATTCTTTAACGAATTAGATGAAGCCATAGATGGTTTAGAAAATTTTGAAGGAAATGCGCAATTTGTGCCTTTCGACAAATCAGATTTTGCTTCACCTGCATCCGACAACATCCGCAAATGGCGTGGATTTGCAAATGCTTTACGTTTGCGTTTAGCCATACGCGTATCTAAAGTAGATCCTGTGTTAGCACAAACCGAAGGCGAGAAATCTTTAGCAAGCAACGCTGGATTTTTAGATGCCGGAGATATGCGTGTTGGTATGAATGGTTTTTCTCACCCTCTAATGGAAATTAGTAACGGTTGGGGAGATATTGCCATGAGCGCCGAGATGGAATCTATATTAAAAGGATTTAACGACCCAAGAATTTCAACCTATTTTGCTGCTCCGGTAGATGCTTCTTTAGGAAACTATAAAGGGATTCGTCAAGGTATTAAAATTGAAGCGAAATCTACTTACGGATCGCATTCTCTACTAGGTACCTATATAGCCGAGCCAACAAAAATATGGATGACTCAAGCCGAAGTTTATTTCTTAAAAGCTGAAGCTGCTTTAAGAGGTTGGGCTGGAGCCGGAGATGCTAAAACAAACTACGAAATGGGGGTTAGAGCTGCTTTTACACTAGCTAACTTAAAAAATGTAGAAGATTATTTAGCAGATACTACAAGTACTCCTGCAGATTATATAGATCCTATAAATCCTGCAAATAACTACGCCTACCCTAGCGATGTAAAAATTGCTTATAACGAAGTGGGTTCTAAAGAAGAACAATTAGAGCAAATTATTACTCAAAAATGGATTGCTATGTTCCCTGACGGGCAGGAAGCTTGGAGCGAATTTAGACGTACAGGTTACCCTAGAATATTCCCTGTTGTTGTAAATAATAGTGGTGGTACAATTGATACACAAACTCAAATTCGTCGTATTAATTTCGTACAAACAGAAAAAGATGTAAATGGTGCTAATGTAGACCTTGCCATAGGCATGTTGAAAGGCCCAGATAATGGAGGCACAAGATTATGGTGGGACACCGGACTACCTAATTTTTAAAAACGTTGTTGGTTACTAAAGTCAATTAAGTGTTTGATTAGTTCACAAAGTAAACGGGACTTGTATCCCGTTTACTTTAACAAAAAAAATTACAATGAAAGTAGATAATACTGATTACAAAAGTATAGCCTACACGGAGGCTGGAAAATTTGAAGAAACTCGTTTTGAAAAAATTCATAACGTTATTTTCAACTCTTCAAATGAAGCATCAATTATAGTTGCTCAAGAAATAGCAGCTTTAATTATAGAGAAAGACAAGTTAAACCAACCTTGTGTTCTAGGTTTAGCTACAGGATCCTCTCCTATAAAAGTCTATGAAGAATTGGTTAGAATGCACAAGGAAGAAGGCTTAAGCTTTTCGAATGTTGTAACTTTTAATTTAGATGAATATTACCCTATGGGAAAAGATAATATTCAGAGTTACTTCTACTTTATGCATGAGCATCTTTTTAACCATGTTGATATTCTTCCAGAAAACATAAACATCCCGAACGGAATGGTTAGTGCAGACGATTTATATCAATATTGCATAGACTATGAGTTAAAAATAAAATCGTACGGCGGATTAGATTTTCAACTTTTAGGTATTGGCCGTACTGGGCATATTGGTTTTAACGAGCCGGGCTCGCATTTAAATTCTGGAACACGAAGCATTACCCTAGACCACCTAACTCGAATCGATGCCGCACCCGCTTTTTTAGGCATAGATAATGTTCCTAGAAAAGCCATTACTATGGGAATTGGTACCGTAAAAAGTGCGAAACGCATAGTGTTATTAGGTTGGGGATTAAACAAAGCAAAAATCCTAAAAAAAACGATAGAAGGCGAAGTAACATCTAATGTTCCGGCAACCTACCTACAAGATCACAACAATACTACTTTTGTAATAGATAGTGAAGCCTCGTCTGAATTAACACGTGTAAAAACACCTTGGTTAGTAACGTCTTGCCATTGGAATGACACCTTAAAATTAAAAGCCGTAGTATGGCTTAGCGAATTATTAAACAAGCCGTTTTTAAAATTAACAGACAAAGATTATAACGATAACGGCATGTCTGGTTTACTAACCGAAGAAGGTACTGCTTACGATTTAAACATAAAAATGTTTAATAAAATGCAACATACCATTACTGGTTGGCCAGGAGGAAAACCAAATGCAGACGACACGTATAGACCAGAGCGTGCAACACCAGCAAAAAAACGTGTTATCATTTTTAGTCCGCATCCAGATGATGATGTCATTTCTATGGGAGGAACTTTCGATCGCTTAGTAGAACAAGGACACGAGGTTCACATCGCGTATCAAACTTCAGGAAACATTGCTGTTTCCGATGAAGAAGCGTTAAAATTTGCTGAAATCACTTATAAACTAAACCCCAATGCTACCGAAGCTAAAAACATAATTAGTTTCCTGAAAAATAAAACCGATAAAGATATCGATTCGCCTGAAGTAAGACATTTAAAAGGCCTTATTAGACGTAGTGAATCTTTAGCAGCAACGCGTTATCTAGGCTTGAGCGACGACAATGTTCATTTTTTAAATCTGCCATTTTACGAAACGGGGACTATAAAAAAAGGAAACTTATCGCAAGAAGACATAGACATTGTTGTCTCTTTGATTGAATCTGTAAAACCTCATCAAATCTATGCTGCTGGCGATTTGGCCGATCCGCATGGTACGCACAAAGTATGTTTAGACGCCCTATTTTCGGCATTAAACATACTAAAACCAAACGCTTACATGAACGATTGTTGGGTTTGGTTATACCGTGGAGCTTGGCACGAATGGGAATCTTACGAAATTGAAATGGCTGTACCTATGAGTCCAGATCAGGTGTTAAAGAAACGTCATGCTATTTTTTATCATCAATCTCAAAAAGACGGGGTTATGTTTCAAGGGGACGATTCAAGAGAATTTTGGGTTCGTGCCGAAGATCGCAACCGCTTAACAGCAAAAAAATACAACGACTTAGGTCTTGCCGACTATGCCGCTATTGAAGCCTTTAAACGTTATCATTTTTAAAAAATCATGAAAAAATCTGCCTTAATAATTTTGGCATTAATCTGTTTTAATTGCAAAAAAGAAACACCAACCATTGCTATTTCTGGAACGTGGAAATTGGTTTATGCCGAAATTATTGAGAACGATTCAATACAAATTAAAGATTTAGAAAATACCGAGTTCATTAAAATAATTAATGATTCTCATTTTGCTTTTTTCAATCAGAATAAGACCGATACTACCAATTTTTATAGCGGTGCTGGTACTTATGTTTTAAACGGAAACACCTATAACGAAGTTTTAAGTTTCACAGAATCTCAAAACTTAAAAAACCACAAGTTCTCGTTTAAAATTCAGATTAGCGGAGACACGTTAATTCAATCTGGGATAGAGCGTATTAAAGCTGCCGGAATTGACAGAACGATTACAGAAAAGTACATTAAAATAAATTGAGCCTTAAAAAAGACACAATGAAAAAAATCATACTACTAATTATAATCATAAACTTTACAAGTCTATTAAGCCATGCGCAACATGCTTTAGCTAGTAAGTATGATTTAATGCCTTGGCCAAAAAACATACAAGAAACAGGGCAAATACTCCCGATTACCGAAGATTTAACGATCTCTATAAACGGACCATCGCAAGACCGTGTTCAGTTTACGGCAACTTCTTTTTTAAGACGACTTTCTGGAAGAACCGGCGTATTTTTAAACTCAGGTTTTCCTACTTCTGCACAAAAAAACGCTAATGCTACCATTAAAATAAATTACAAAAAGGAAGGCGAATTAAGCATTACAAACGACGAATCTTATCAGTTAAAAGTTACAAGCTCTGGAGCTACAATTACAGCTTTAACAGATATTGGGGCTATAAGAGGATTGGAAACTTTGTTACAATTAACAAATTACGATACCACGCAGTACTATTTTAATGGTGTTACCATTGCCGATGAACCTCGTTTTGTTTGGCGTGGTTTAATGATCGATGTCGCTAGACATTTTCACTCGGTAGACGTGCTAAAACGAAACTTAGAAGCCATGGCTTCTGTTAAAATGAATGTTTTTCATTGGCATTTAATAGACGACCAAGGTTTTCGAGTAGAGTCTAAAACCTATCCGCAGCTCACAGATTTAGCGTCTGATGGATTATTCTATACGCACGAACAAATAAAAGATGTGGTGGCTTACGCATCGCGATTAGGGATTCGTGTTATTCCAGAATTCGATGTTCCTGGACATGCCACTGCTATTTTAACTGCTTTTCCAGAACTTGGGAGCAAACCAGGAACTACTTATACACTTGAAAGAAATTCGGGTGTTTTCGATCCAACTTTAGACCCTACGAACGATGAAACCTACGTGTTCCTAGAAAATTTATTTACCGAGGTTGCTCCGCTTTTCCCAGACACCTATTTCCATATTGGAGGCGACGAAAATGAAGGTAGAGATTGGGATGCTAACAAGCATATTCAGCAATTTAAAAAAGCACATAACTTAAAAACGAATCACGATTTACAAACGTATTTCAACATAAAGCTTGAAAAAATTCTAAATAAACTTGGTAAAAACCTTGTTGGTTGGGATGAGATTATGACGCCTACTATGCCCACTACAGCAGTGATTCATTCATGGCGAGGCGAAAACGAAGGACTTCCAAAAGGAGGTACTTTAATTGAAGCCGCCAAAAAAGGATATAACACCATTTTATCTAATGGCTTTTATATAGACCGCATGGAATCTATAAAAAAACACTATGCCACAGAACCTATCGGTGATGTAAAACTTACTAAAGAAGAAACGGCACGAATTTTAGGAGGAGAAGCCACTATGTGGAGCGAATTGGCAACTTCGGAAACCTTAGATTCTCGAATTTGGCCAAGAACTGCAGCCATAGCAGAACGATTATGGTCTCAACAATCGGTTAACGATATGGATAATATGTTGAAACGTCTGGAGGTTGTAAACTTTAGGTTAGAAGAACTGGGATTAACGCATATTAAAAATAAGGCTGTTATTTTAAGAAATATTACAAATAACCAAAATATATCGTCTCTAGAAACGTTGACGAATATTTGTGAGCCTCTAAAAATTTACGAGCGAAACAAAGATGGCATTGAGTATAAAACGTACTCCCCTTTTAGATTGTTTGCCGATGCTTGTACCGCAGATGCATCAGATGCCCTAGTGTTTAATCGTTTAGTAAAACAATACACAACATCGCCTACTGCTGCAACTAAAACCGAGATTATGGCTTATTTAAATCTTTGGTCGAAAAACTATGACGCCTTTTCCAAACTAAAAAAATCACCCATTTTAAATAGTTTAGAGCCGCTTTCTAAAAATCTTTCGGAAGCTGCTAAGCTCATTTTAAAAGGACTAGAATCAACCACCCTTTCTAATAGCGACAAAAATCTATTAAAAACGAATTTATCTGTATTAAAACAAGATCATGTAGATGTTGAAGTAGTGATTACAGAGGCTTTTGAAACGCTTTCAAAACACCTAAAATAACTTTTTTTTTAAATTTAGTTTGTTTGTTTTAAGGCCCGAAATCTAACATGGATTCGGGCTTTTTAGTTTTCATCACTATGCTGTAATGCCAACTGATTATAAATGGTTCTTAAATTAATAACTACAGCCTTAATTTCTTCTTCGTTTAAATGACCAAAACCAAAACGTATAGCACAAGTATCTTTATCCTGATATAAAATGGTTTTCGGTATAAACACTTCATGCTTTTCGGCTGCTTCGGCTAACTTCACCAACGAAATTTCCGATGTAAATTGTAGCCATATTGCCAATCCTCCAGAAGGCATTTCCCATTCTAATAGATCTCCAAAAAACAATGTTAGATAATTACACAAACAATCTCGGCGTTGTTTATAAATTAAAATATTCTTTTTTATAAGCCGATGTATTTCACCCTCGTAAATTAATTCTGAAAGCATTTGTTCCTGAATTAAATCGCCTTGCTGATCTAACAATTGCAAGTAATTTTTGGCCTCGGAAATTAAATTTTCGGGAGCAATTACAAACCCTGTTTGAAAACTAGGAAACAACGATTGACCTAATTTTCCCAGATAAATAACATGCCCATTCGCATCGGAACTCGCCATGGGTAACATCGCCGAGCCCTCGTATTGAAAATCGTAATCAAAATCATCTTCAATAATCGCAAACCCATAGGCCTTGGCTAATTGTAGTAGTTTTAATCGACGGTTAGCACTTAAGGTTTTAGTGGTAGGATAATCTCTTTGGGCGCAAACATATACACACCTAATGCTGCGTTTTACAAAATGTGTTTTTATATAATCGACATCTAAACCTTCGTAGTCTACGGGAACCGTTTTAATGTTCGCCCCTACTTGCTGAAAAATCATATTTGCCGAATAATTACTAAACCGACCAACCAAAACCACATCCTTTTGTTTTAAAAGCAATTGCGACACGATATACAAACTCATTTCTGTACTTCGCGTACTCAGAATATTATTTGGTTTTATATGAAATCCGCGGGTGGCATTTAAATAATTACACAGCTGGGTTTCGAACATAGAATACGAAACCTCGTCGGTACGATTCCATTTTTTTAGTAGAGGCTTACGCTTCATTGCCGCACTATACCATCTAGAAAATTGATGTGTAGGATGTAAACGCAAATCGGGTTTCCCTTCGTTAATCGCATATTTTGCCTTGGTAACCTGCCCAGTGGAAGCCAAATGCAACGATTCCTGAAATGAAAATCCCGTAGTTTTAGAATAATTATTCGCCTGATTTAAAGGGTGTGTTGTGGCCTTAATTTTAGCAGTAGCTTGCTGCGGAAGCAAAACAAATGTTCCTTTATTTGGCACTATTTCTACCCAGCCTTGAGAGGCTAATTCGTCGTAAATAGCCACAGCCGTGTTACGGTGTATTTTTAAAGATTGACTTAAAACACGCGTTCCCGGTAAGGTGGTGCCATGCAAAATATAGCCCCGTTGTATTAAATTTATAATTTGCTGCGACACTTGAATATACACGGGCTTTGAATCCGATTTATCGAAAACAATCAATTTTTTGAAAAGGGTATTAACCGGACTATTCATGGTTTTAAAACTGGACTAGTGTAATAGTCCGTAAAGTTACGACTTTTGCATCGTTTTTAAATAACAACTATGAAATCGACTAAACTCATTACCCTATTAAGTATTTTAACCACGGCCATCGGATTTGCCCAAGACCCAGTTGCCGAAGAACAATTAGACGAAATTATTGTTACATCTAGTAGAATTGAACTCCCTTTCTCAAAAAATTCCCGATCTATAAATATTATAACTTCCGAAGATATTCAGGCTTCTGCAGCAACTAATGTAGCCGATTTATTGCAGCAAGTTGCTGGTGTAGACATTCGTAGACGTGGAACAGCCGGAATGCAAGCCGATTTATACATTCGTGGTGGTAGTTTCGATCAAACATTACTCCTTATAGACGGAATTAAGGTCGACGATGCACAAACCGGTCACCATACCATGAATATGGCCTTACCCATAGAAGTTATCGAACGTATTGAAATTATTTCTGGACCTGCAGCTCGTGTATTTGGTCAGAATGCCTTTACGGGAGCCGTAAATATTGTTACTAAAAAGAGTACAGAAAACTTGTTGACTTTAGATACGCAAGTAGGCTCGTTTAACACATTAAATGCTGCGGTTACTGGAGGTGTAAATTTAGACAACTCATCGCACGTGGTGCACATGTCTAAAAACACATCGGGAGGATATAGACATAATACAGATTACGATAATCAGAATTACTTCATAAAAAGTACCTTTAATAAAAACAAACTCCCTATAAATTTTTTAGCAGCGCTTTCTGAACGTGATTTTGGTGCCAATGGGTTTTACTCTACCCCTTCTGCAACCGAACAATACGAAGAAACCCAAACAAGCTTAATTGGTATTTCAACAAAAATTAAGAACAACGATTGGATAATAAAACCTCAGTTATACTGGAGACGTAATCAAGATATGTATTTATACGATCGTAACAACCCAACAGGATATAGAAACCTACACATTACCAATAAAATTGGAGCCGAAGTTAATGCCTCTTACACTTCTAATTTAGGAATTACAGGCTTTGGAGTAGATGTGGCACAAGTATTTTTGGCAAGTAATAATTTAGGAGATAGAGACCGCTTAATGACAACTTTGTTTTTAGAACATCAATTTAAATTTTTCAACGACAAATTAGATGTTACTCCAGGAATTGCAGTAACTTATTATTCCGACTTTAAGTTTCATGCCTTCCCAGGAATGGATCTAGGTTACGAATTAAGCGACAACTTTAAAATTTATGGAAATGTAGGTTACACTTACAGAATACCTACTTATACCGATCTGTATTATAGCGACCCAACAACACTAGGAAACCCGGATTTGGATCCTGAAGAAGCCATTGCCGAAGAAATTGGATTAAAATTTAACAAAGCAAATTTTACAGCATCGGTTGCCTTTTTCAATAGAGATTCTAGAGATTTGATTGATTATGTTAAAGATAACGAAGAAGACCTTTGGCAAGCTACTAATATAGCAGAAGTTAATACTAAGGGTATAGATGTTTACGCCAATTACGGATTTACAATTGGAGCTTATATGCAAAGCCTTAATGCATCTTATACGTATATAGATGATGAAGTTAAAGATTTAGATGTAAATTATTCAAAATACGCCATTAACTCATTAAAGCATCATTTTGTAACCCGTTTTACCTCTCAATTTTTTCAAAATTTATCGCAATCTATTATTTATAAATACGCAGAGCGCACCTCTGGCGAAACCTATTCTGTAGTAGATGCTAGTTTGAATTATAATTTTAAAGCCTTTGAATTTTCTGTAATTGCAAATAACATTTTCAATACAGAATATACCGAAACCAACTTAGTACCTATGCCAAAAGGAAACTTAATTTTCGGATTAAAATACATGTTTAAATAAAATTTACACGCCTAAAAACCGATTACCAAAACCACTTGACCATGAGTAGCATTAGACATAATTGGACCACAGAAGAAATTATAAATATTTATAACAAACCTTTTATGGAGCTACTCTATGAAGCTGCCACGGTACATCGTCTACATCATGACCCGAATACGGTTCAGGTTTCAACTTTATTGTCTATTAAAACTGGAGGATGCTCAGAAGATTGTGGGTATTGTCCGCAGGCCGCCCGTTACCATACCAATATAGAAGGTAACGATTTAATGACCGTACAACAAGTTAAAGCGCAGGCCCTACGTGCTAAATCTACCGGAAGCTCGAGAGTGTGTATGGGTGCTGCATGGCGAAATGTGAAAGATGGCGAAGAATTCGATCAAGTGCTAGAAATGGTGAGAACCATAAATAAACTGGATATGGAAGTGTGCTGTACCTTAGGTATGGTTACCGAAAATCAGGCCAAACGTCTTGCCGAAGCAGGTTTATACGCGTATAACCACAATTTAGATTCTTCTGAAGAATATTACAAAGAAGTAATTTCTACCCGAGGTTATCAAGACCGGTTAGATACTATAGATAACGTTCGAAAAACCAATGTTACAGTATGTTCTGGAGGTATAATTGGCATGGGCGAAACCATAGTAGACAGAGCAGATATGTTAGTGGCATTATCAACTTTAAGTCCGCAACCAGAGTCTACCCCCATAAATGCTTTAGTTGCTGTTGAAGGCACACCTTTAGAAAATGAAAAACCCGTAGAGATTTGGGACATGATTAGAATGGTTGCTACCACGCGAATAGTAATGCCCGAAACTCAAGTGCGATTAAGTGCTGGAAGAACCCAAATGTCTCGCGAAGGTCAAGCCATGTGTTTTTTCGCCGGTGCTAACTCTATTTTCGCTGGAGATAAATTACTAACAACTCCAAATCCTGATGTAAACGAAGACCTTAAAATGTTTGAATTACTCGGATTAAACCCACAAAAACCATTCACAAAAAAAGTCCAACCCCAAACTACCGAGGCTCAAGACTCTC
Source organism: Formosa haliotis (assembly GCF_001685485.1). NCBI lineage: Bacteria > Pseudomonadati > Bacteroidota > Flavobacteriia > Flavobacteriales > Flavobacteriaceae > Formosa > Formosa haliotis. The sequence continues at coordinate 2,431,214 of NZ_BDEL01000001.1, forward strand.
AATTTCAATCCTTAGGAGAAAAGCCAAAATGGACACGTCCAGAACATAAAATTGAACGAAATGAAGCCGCAAAATTGAAATCTAAAAAATAAAAATTGATATATTTCTAAGCTATATTTTGAAAAAATTATAGCCGATTTACTACTTTTTAAATATCATATTCATTACAATTTATTAACTTGCAGTTTTAATTATTTTAACTTTTGAAATTAAATCTTCAAGACATTCCTCGAGTAAAAACCATTACTAAAGAGGCGTTTATAGAGCAGTATTTTAAACCACAAAAACCTGTGGTAATAGAGCATTTTATAGACGACTGGCCAGCGTATTCTAAGTGGAATTTAGACTATATGAAAGAGATTGCAGGAGACAAAACTGTTCCGCTTTACGACGACCGCCCGGTAGACTATAAAGATGGTTTTAATGAGCCGCATGCCAAAATGAAAATGAGCGATTACGTCAATTTGCTTAAACGCGAACCGACAAAATTCAGAATTTTCCTTTGGAATATTTTAAAAGAAGTCCCTCAATTACAAAAGGATTTTAGTTATCCAGATTTTGGCTTACGCTTAATGAAAGGCTTACCCATGCTATTCTTTGGAGGGAAAGATTCGTATACCTTTATGCATTACGATATCGATTTGGCAAATATTTTTCACTTTCATTTTGAAGGTAAAAAAGAAATTATTTTGTTCGATCAAGATCAAAACAAATACTTGTACCAAGTGCCACACGCTTTAATTACAAGGGAAGATATCGATTTTCATAATCCAGATTTAGACAAGTGGCCTGCCTTAAAAAAAGCAAAAGGTTATAAAACCGAATTAAATCATGGTGAGGTCTTGTATATGCCCGAAGGGTATTGGCATTATATGCGCTACATTACTCCTGGTTTTTCAATGAGTCTGAGAGCAATTGCTAGGCATCCTAAAAACTTAAGTAAAGCCATCTACAATGTCTTTATCATGAGAAATTACGACAATCTTATGCGCCGTTTAAAAGGACAGCGTTGGATTGATTGGAAGAACGAACAAGCCGTTATTAGAACTACAAAATATAATTCTTAAGGTTTAACTATTAAAGTTATATTTGTCCCAAAAATTAAAAAACCTATGAAAAATATATTAGTCATCGCGTTGTTATGCGTCGTTTCTTTTGCCAATGCTCAAGCTTTTGATGGTAAAGGAGATATGAAATTTCAAATCGGGCCAAGTTTTCAAAATAATGGAACTGGTATAAATGGAACCTACGATTTTGGTGTTGGCGATAATATTTCGTTCGGAATTGCTTCAACCTATGTACTAGGTGTAAACGATGATATTGACGCTAATTTTAACGATCGTTTCGATATTAAAGCCCGTTTCAACGCTAACCTTTCTAATGTTATTGGCATTGGTAGCCAATTTGATTTATATCCAGGCTTAAGTTTTAGTTTAAGGAATTTTGGAGGTCATGTAGGAGCAAGATATTTCTTTACTGACGGATTTGGAATTTATACAGAAGCAGGGTTTCCAATTGCAAAATACGATACCGGACATTTAACGCCTGCCGAAAAATTAAACAATCAGTTTGTGTTTAATTTTGGAGCCTCTTTTAATTTATAAAAGTTAACTGTATTCCTTAAAAAAGGCTATCTAAATAGTTAAATTGTCGTCAACCTGAATAAGGATTCAGGCTCTTACATATTTAGTTATAAATATGATGAGTTTCTGAAATAAATTCAGAATGACGAGTTTTTATGCTTTTTGGATAGCCTCATTTATTTATGAAATTAAGGCATTCACTTTCTCGTAAACCAAGGGCGATTCCCAACCACGATACAATAAATAGTCGGCTAATTTCTTCTTCTTTTTATACGGATTAGATTCTTTAATCAACTCACATTTACGTTCAGCCAAAGCATCAAATGTGCCATAATAATCTAAATCATCCAGTTCTTTAAGTCCCGTTTGTATATTAAACTTACTGATTTGCCTGCGTTTCAATTCGGCCGTTAATCGGTTTCTTCCCCAATTCTTATATTTAAATTTTCCTCGTACATAAGCCTTTGCAAAACGTTCTTCATTTAAAAAATCGTGTTGTAACAAATGCACAATAACCACATCAATAGCATCAGGAATCATATGCATACTTTTCAGCTTGTCTAGCACTTCTTTATGGCAACGTTCTTGGTATACGCAATACCGTTCTAATGCGCGTTTCGCCTCTTCTACCGTAAAAGTTTTATGCTGATTCACGTATAATTTTAAATATTTGTTTTTAAACACTTGATTTTCAGTGTTTTTTATTTTAACTTTAATGTTCTCCCCGAGATTTATAAATTAATTTACACCGATGAAATTAAAATATACTATTGCAATAGTATTATTTTTATCCGTAATTACTTTAAATTTCTCCCAATGTTTATCGGATAATTTTGATACCAACTATGGAAATTGGACAGATTCAGGGACTTACCGAACTCCTTTGCCTGCCACAAGCGGAAATGGTGTAGGTTTTAATGATTTACACGATTATATTGTAACCAAAAGTGCACTTACCAATCCTAAAAGCATAAAATTTCAATTAGCAAAATCGGTCGCTACAACTACTAGATCTCTAAGCATTCAATACAGTACAACAGGTTCTGGTTCATGGAATGATGTTGAAACCATAACAGCTGAAACAACTAGTACAACACACCAAGAATTCAACATTAATTTAAACTTAACGGGCCTTTATTTTATTCGGATAATTATGTCTCATCGTGAAGGCGGCTCTTTTTATTTAGATGATGTAAGTATTTCGTGTGAAAACATAAATGCCCCAGAATTACAGATTTTGGATGCATTAAATAACCCTCAAAATTGTGGTTTTACTAGTAGTTTTGAAGACACGTATATCGGTGAAACCAAACAAATAACACTAACATTAAAGAATACAGGCGATGTCGATTTGGAAATTTCTGAAATCACAACCACAAACAACTTTACAACAACTGAAATACCGGTACCCGTAACCATTCTTCCTAATGAAAATCTACAACTCACCATTATATTCCATCCCGATGTTACAGGACCAATAAATGGGAGTCTGAACATTATAAACACCGATACGAATGAAGGGAATTGCAACATTATTTTATTAGGAACCGGTATTGAATCTGGCCCAGAAATAGATATAGAGCGTAACACAGAAGCCTCCATTCCATCGGGAGCAGAAGCCAACATAGGTTACAACACCATTTTTGCATCAACACAAGTTGGAGAAACTGCGAATAGCAAATCCTATTATATTCATAACGAAGGGAATTTAGATTTAACCATTTATGACGTTACATCTTCAAACGCTTCAGAATTTAAGATCCTTTCGAATCCTGAATTCAGTACCATTTCAAGTGAAACTAAAATACCCTTTCAAATAGAATTCACCCCTTCAACATCTGGCATACGCACTTCGATAATCAACATAGGGAACAATGACAGTAACGAAAACCCCTATACGTTCGAGGTTCAAGGTACAGGAATTTGCTCGTCCTCAACACTTATGGCACTCCCTTCAAGTGGCCCAGTAGGAACCGTTGTAACTATTACCGACTCTGATTTTGGCACAGAAACTACGGCAAACCTCAACGGGGTTTCTGCTTTAGTTACACCTATTTCGGAAACAGAAATAGAAGTTACTATTCCAGAAAACGCGACATCTGGAAATCTCACTATTACAAACGATTTAGGATGTAGTAGCGAGACTAACTTTAACCTGATTACAACCACATTACGTGACTGCGATGGTGCCCCAGAATATACGCCTACAGATTTGTTTATTAGTGAAATTACCGATCATCCTACTGGTTCGCATTCTTATATAGAAATTTTTAACGGCACAGGAACGGCTGTAAATTTAGCGGATTACACTATCGAGATACATTATAATGCCACAACCATTCGGTCAATTCCGCTAGAACATGTTGTTTTAAAAAATAGGGACGTTTATGTTATTGCTTTTGGTGCTAAAGCTACGGAATACCCCAATTCAACATACGGTTTCGATCAACTAAGTACTTATTTTGGTATAAATGGAAACGACCATATTCGACTTTATAAAAATGAGAATTGGATTGATGTTTGGGGAACTACAACGGGTGAGCCGTTTACCATGACTCCAAAAGGATATACGTACAGACGAAAAAACAACCTAGCTAACCTACCAGGTACTACCTGGGATACAAACGATTGGAATGTTTTTAGTACCGAAGACTATACCGATATTGGACACTATGATTTCGTTACAGGAAGTGCCCCAACTATAAGCGCACAGCCTAGTAATACTACTGCCAATTGTAGTTTAAGCGTCTTACTTAACACCACTGCACAAGAAGGATTTAGCGGACAAAAGTCGTTAACCTACCAATGGCTTTACAACCAACCTGGAGATGATATGTGGCACTTGGTTAGCAACGACGACAATCACGATGGTGCACAAACTTCTACCCTACACATTCTAAACACGGTTAATGTTAATGGGAATCAGTATTTCTGTCGTGTTCAGGAGGATTCTGAATTATGTTTTACAGCGACTCACAGTACTAAAATTGCATTAGACAAAAGTGTTTGGAATGGTTCTGCTTGGGAAGATAATCGCGAACCAACTCTTAGTTCATTCACCATACTTAATAACAATTTCACTACCGCTTTACACGGAAATATTACGACTTGCGGTTTGTATATTCCGATAGATAACACCTTAACAATAGATGCAAATACTTTTGTAAAAGTTGACCGAAATTTAATAGTAGAAGGTAATGTAATTGTAAAAAACCAAGGCTCCTTTGTGCAAGTTGAAGATACACCAAACACTAATTCTGGAACTATTACTGTTGAAAAAGAAACTGCCATTTTAAAAGATTGGCTAGAGTACACCTATTGGAGTACTCCCGTTTCCAACGCTAGCTTTGAAGATGTGTTTGCCCATTCTAAACGATTATATTGGTTTAAAGCTGCAAATTTTGTAGATATTTATAAAGAAGAAAACAACAATAATGCTCAAGAATTAGGACAAGATGATGTAGATGACGATGCGAACGATTGGCAAGCCATTAGTGAATTAGAAAGCATTAAAAGAACAGATAAATTACAAGCCGGCGTAGGGTATGCTGCTACACATTCGAGTACTAATTTTACTTCAGGACTTACTTATACCTATAGCTTTACAGGCGATTTTAATAACGGAACAATTTTAACACCTATTGAACGTAATGATGTCTCGACACTAGATAGCAATTGGAATTTAATAGGCAATCCGTATCCCTCTGCCATAGATGTAGATGCTTTTTTTGATGCCAATGTACATGTTAAAAATCCTGCAGGCCCCTTAGAAGGTGTAATTTATTTATGGTCTCATGATACGCCCCCTTCTAAAGATTTTAACGGTAACCATCTTTATAATTTTAGCCCGTCCGATTATGCTATAATTAACGGTTCGGGATCTATAGCCGCACAACAAGGCACAGGGACTAAACCCGATAATTACATACCCTCTTGTCAAGGATTCTTTGTGAAATTTTCAGATGATTTTCCTAATGCTTACGCCAATGTGGAGTTTAATAATAGTATGCGTGTAACCGATAAAAACACGCAATTTTTTAGAGCTTCAAATACTAATAAAATTTGGCTGAATTTAACATCGAACAATGGTGTTTTTAGTCAGACTTTAATAAGTTATACCTCTGGAGCTACAGACGATTATGATGGCAGTTATTTCGATTTAGAAACTCATATTTCAAAAGATATTTCTGCAAAATTATATTCTACATTACATCAATCTGACAAAAAATTAGTGATTCAGGGGAAAGCATCACAAAGTATTTCAATTGATGAAGACATCAATTTAGGATTTTATACATCGATTAAAGTCCCTACCATATTCACTATAGCAATAGACGATTTTGAAGGCTCTTTTTTAACTGAAAACCCACTCTTTTTAGAAGATCGGCTTTTAAATACATTTCACGACTTAAAAGAATCTGGATATAAATTTACTTCAGAAACTGGAGTATTTAATAATCGGTTTTATATTTCATTTAAAGCTCCTGCTTTGCATACTGACGATTTAGAACATCATTCTAAATTAAGTATCATTCAACACGATGAGAATCAATGGCTTTTTAAATTAGATTCAAATCAATTACAGATGGAGTCTATCAAAATTCACAATACTTTAGGTCAAGAAATGCATCAAATTAAAACAAACGAAAATCGTGTAACTTGTAATTTACCTAACTTAAAATCTGGTATGTATTTGCTTAGTGCCTATTGCACGAACGGCACTATTTTGAATAGAAAGTTTATTGCAGACTAAATAAAACACATGCTTAAATACTATATCTCACAGCCAGAATTAAATTTCTTCCTGCACCAGAAATCCCTGAAGAATAAGGTCTGTAACGTTGGTCTGTAATATTTTCTAAACTTGCGGTAAATGTAAAGGCCGGTGAGAATTGATATTGTGTACGCAAATTTAATGTGTACCAAGAAGGCGTGTACGGATTTCCGTTTTCATCTTTAGCATACATATAATCCTTACTTTGCTCTGATGGTGCCAAATCATCATAAGACATTTCATCATTATACATAGCATAAGCATCGATAGAAAATTTATTGCTTTCCCAAATAATATGGGTGTTTCCAAAATCGGGAGCAGCATGTCTTAAAGGCAATTTTTCATCATCTTCCATTTCAAACCCACTAATAATATTGTATTGAGAAGTAAGTTTTAAAGCTTCAGAAAAATGAATTTGGACTCCAACTTCGAATCCATAAATTCGGGCTTCTGCAGCATTCTGAATGGCTTGAACACGACTTTCTTCCCCATTATAATCTATCATACTATCGCCATTCAATTCAAAATCTCTTCGCACCAAGGCATCTTCTAAATACGTATAATAAGTAGCCGCATCTAGCACAACTTTATTGTCGAAATTTAAACGCACCCCAAGATCTCCTGTATATGCATATTCGGGTTTAATATCGTTATTAGGAACAACAACAGCACCAGGTTCTGAATCGAAAACCTTACCTAAATCATCTATATTTGGCGCTCTAAAAGCGGTTGAAAAATTTAATTTCCACTGAATAATTTCTGCAGGATTCCAACTAATTCCAGCTGTCCCTGTAAGTGCTCCGGTATTAACTTCTGAAGTTTCGAATGGAAGATTTAAAAAAACATTATTCTCTTGAAAATTTGCATGGGCTAACACATAATTATACCGTAAACCGGTTTGTAAAACAAAATACTTACTCGGTTTATACTTTAAGCTTGTATAGGCCGACATAGAAGCCCAATCTGATCCGTTTGGATACCTAGAAATTGCCGCTATAGTAGTGTTGTCCTCGATATTTTCTTGCTCCCCGTAAGAATGAATTTTATTATAAACGTACTCTAAACCATAAAACAACTGACTCTTTAAACTGAGTTGTTTTTCAAAATCGATATTCGCAGAAATAGCATCTACATGTTCCTCTGTAGAATTTCTAATCGGAGATTGATAATCGCGATCTACACGACTTTCTTGAAAATTTTGATATGCAATATTTGCTTGAAATTTATCGAAAAAAGCTGAATGACTACTTAATTTAGTGATTTGAAAATTAGACATAAACCAACGTTGCGGACCATAATACCACTCGGCAGAACGTAAATCGTCTCCTTTATAACGCAATAATCTATCGTATCTAGAGTAGTCTGTAGTTGTTGAATAATACAACCCTAAATTAAAATTTAAGTTATTTTTAGGCTCAAAACGTACCTTTTGCATAAGGTTTATTTGGCTGTATCCTGTTGGAACTTGAACTTTAGGGTTTGGATTTTGAACAATTTTATCTTCCCCATTTTCGGTGACTACATATTCTGGTCTTAAATAGTCGTCTGGACCGTGGCTTCCCATTCTTAAATCATCAAAATCGGTATAACTGACACTACTTAAAAAAGCCCACTTTTCTAATCCGATATTAAAATCTATATGTCCCGTTTTTTCTGTATTTGCAGAGGCAAATCGTAAGGTAGAATTCGCACTAAACTCTGTATCTTCGCTATACGACAATTGGGGCTTTTTAGTATAAAAACTCATAACCCCACCTATAGCATCGCTACCATAAACTACAGAACCAGCCCCTAAAATGACTTCGGTATTTTGAATACTAAACGGATCTATAGATATTACATTTTGCACATTTCCGTCCCTAAAAATAGCATTGTTCATACGCACACCGTCTACAGTAAGTAACAACCTGTTGGTAGACAACCCACGAATCATAGGGCTTCCGCCTCCTAATTGACTTTTTTGAATATATACATTCCCAGTATCTTCTAGAAGGTCGGCACTAGTTTGAGGGTTATCAAACGCTATAGCTTCAGAAGTTATCGACACTATTTTTTGGGGAATATCACGTTTAATCTGCTCAAATTTTGATGCCGAAATTACGACCTCATCCAACCCTTCAGTATTGGGTTCTAACAGAATAATTAGAGACGTGTTTAATTTTGATTTTTCTATTACGAAATCTTGAAATCCTAAATGCTTAAAAAAAATGGTTTCGTTGGTTTGAAAATTTTGAAGAGACACCATACCCTCAAAATCTGAAATTTCACTTTTAGTTTTGTCCGCATTAAATACCGCAACACCAGGTATAGGTGTATTAGTATTACTATTTAAAATGGTAATATTTTGAGCCTGAATTGTTACACAGAAAAATAAAAGAAGTACTGTAAGTAGTTTTATATGCATACACAACATTTAAGTGCCGTTTAACTAAACACCTGACTAAAAACGGCTAAGGATCTTGGTTTTTTAAAATGCCCGAGATGGAGTTCGTAATATAAAAGCAACATCTCTAAAAAGGATTGTCGCTGTTTAGAACTCATTTTCATCTCTGATAAATCATCAAATAGTATGCCTAAAGAAAGTTTTAAAAACTTTAAATTATCACCAGTAATAGAATATATGCTTTTCGATTGTGTTTCGAATTGTCCAGAGCTTAAATTGAAGTAATTAAAATGGCTGTTTGAGGTATCTGGAGAAAACCCTAAATACTTGGTTAATTGCGCTAAAAACACCAAATGGAAGTTGGATGACTCTGTTGTTTCATCCAAAATATTTAAACTGTTTTCAATATACTCGAACAACTCTGTATTGGCTTCTTCTTCCTTTAAAACCATAGCTAAAACATCGGCCAAAAACATAACTATAGAACTCTTAAGTACCTCGGTATGTAAGGTTCTATAAAGCACATTAATTTTAACATCTTTAAGCGTTTGTAAGGTTCTGTTTTGTTTTATATCGGCATCAATCTGGATTTGAGATAACAATTGGAAATATGCTGCTTTTGTATGCCCTTTTTTACTCTTTAAAACACCACGAAGCAAAAAACTTATTAGCCCAACTTCTTTGGTGTAACAACTTACTATAAGGTCATTATCGCGATACTTTATTTTAGATAATACAATAGCTTGTGTAGAGAGAAACATTATCTAATAATCATTAATTTTAGCACTTTAGTTTCAAAAGTTCTAGTGTCGGACAGCATGATGAGATACACCCCCGAACGCACCACCCGATTGGCTAAATTTTTACCATTCCAAAAGGCGGTTCCGCCATCAATTTCTAGATTATACCCCTTATACCTTGTGTTATTATTAGATTGTGCCTCGGCAACCAAATTCCCTTCAACATCGGTAATTTTAATATTTACATTTTCGGTAATACCTTTAATTTTCACCATATCTTCGGTAATATTAAATGTAGGTCGTACCGGATTTGGGTAAACAAACGCCTTATCGTAATTATCTTCTGGTTGAGAACTCCCCGATTTAAAAGCAACCAAGCCTTTATCTGTCGCTATAAAAACCTTTCCGTTCGTGCTATCAATACTAACATCAATAATATTATTCGAAGGTAACGGCGAATTATCTATAGTAAAATGGTAAATTGTTTCTTGCCCATCAGACGAAAAATAGAATATACCAGAGCCTATGGTTCCTATCCATTTATTATTAGAACCATCAACTTCGATACTCGTTATATATTCTTGGTATAATAATTCTTTAGGAATCCCATCATCTAAAATCACAATCTCACTGACCTGAGCATTAGTGTCTGTAAACGCACTTGAAGGGTTATACAGCACCCTAAGTCCGTTATAAGTTCCAATCCAAATTTGATTACTTCTGTCTATTGCAATAGAATTTACTGCAGAAGATGGCATATTCTGACTCTCCTCGCTAAAACTAATTATTTTTGAAGTCCCTGCCTTATAGTCGTAACCCACTAATCCAGTTTGATAGCCTCCAGTCCAAACCACTCCAGAATTATCTATTGCAATGTCCGAAAATCCCCATTCGCCTCGTAACCCATCGGTATATAAGCCTTCAAAGCTATAAGATTTCCACTGATTTGATTTTGGGTCGTAAGATTTAAGCGGGCTTAAAACACGGCCAGTTAAGGACCATAACAAGCCTTCATCATCGAATGTGGACGCGCTTACACGAATACTTGTGGTATTTTCTATTGGTTCTAGGCCACTATTATCTTCATTATATAAAACTGTTGGCACATCGTCATTGACCTCTAAAATTCCGTTTTGAAATGAACTTATAAAAACCTGATTTATCTTATTAGGATTAATACTTATCACATTTAAATTTGTTGCATTTAGCACGCTATCCTTAGGAATATTATGCCATTCTCCATTTTTTAGATGACTGATTCCGCTACTTTTTAATGGTGAAGGATTATACGTCTGGGTATAATCGCCATAGGTTACCCACAAATTATTATACGCAGCCTGAACCGAGAATGCCGAATTCATTAAGGGACCGTCTGGTAGAATAGGTTCAAAAAAAGAGGTATTGGTTATAGGCGCTTTTAAAACACCAAAGCTATCTGAGCCAATAAAAAAGTCGTCGATAGTTGTTATAGACGATGTATAATTTGTATTATAGGCATCATTAGCAAAAACTTCAGAAATTAATCTAAAATCACTTGAATATAAATACACATGATTTGCAGTGGTTACAATAAGCTCGTTATTTGACGATTTTACATCAACAGGTACTTCCTGAAAAGTTTTTAATGATGTTAAATTATTCTCTACTCTAAAGATTGTTCCATTAGTATTTAGGGCATAAACAGAATTCCCCACCGCTTGTACTGCTAAAAAATTTCCGGCAGATATTTTAGTCCATTGTTTGTAATCTATTAAATTACTATTATTAATTTCGGCACGCTTAAGTCCTGTTGCGTTCTCGCATGCAGCAAAAATAAAACCGTTAGAAACTGTTGTTTGGGTAACTATAGTTTGTACTCCCGAATCTCCTATGAAATACGTATCTCCAAACTCTAATCGATTTAAATCGTAAACCGATACGCCGTAATTTGTTGAAATATAAAGGACACCTTCATATTCATTTATATGATTAATTCGCTTACTATTTGGCGGAATTGTAGGTTTTTCAACAATATCGACAACTCTTATTACTTTAGATTCTTCTTCTAAAATAATTTCCATTAAACCATTTTCATAACCAATAACCAAATCTCCAAACTCGACACTATAATAGATAGTAGAAATAGCCTCTCCCGCAAGTCCGTGAATTGTAGAAAGGGTTTGAATTTCTTGGGTAACTAAATCGTAAGTAAAAACAGCATTCTCTGAGGCAGCATAAATTTTAGTCTCGCTTGCCGCAACGTCCTTGATATTGTAATATGAAAAATAACCCTCCCAACGATCGGAATAATCTTGAGCTATGCCTATAATAGAAGTTAATAGCAATAAAGTGGCAAGAAGTCTTTTAAACATAAATGATTTTTAATGTTTCAAATATATTTATAAGTAACGAGTTTTACCTTAAAAAAATATAGAATACCTATTAAACATTAAAATCTAATAGGTATTTAAGAAAAAAGCTTCCTTTACAGAAAGCTTTTAAGTTTTTAACCATCAAAATCCATATCACCACCATCATCGCCACCACGTTCTCTGCGTTCCTGACGTTTCTTCTGCTGATTGAATCTGTAAGTAAATGCTAAATTAAACGAACGTTGTCTAAATTGAAATTCGCTATCGCTGATATACGTATCTGTTGTAGATACTGTTGCACGTTTTCTTGAATTGAACAAGTCGCTAATATTAAAAGTAAGAGATGCGTTTTTGTTGAAAATATCTTTACTGAAAGCTAAATCTGCCGAGAATATACCTTCAGATTTGTTTTGAGCATCTTCATTAGGTCCCATATACATTAAACGCGTTTGCCATTCTACTTCTCCTGGCAAAGTGTACTTATTATTAAATCTAATAAACCAACTTAAGTTATCGGCATCAAAATTAATTCCTTTGTAATCACCACGGGTAATGGAATTAAAAAAGTTGAAATTTGCATTCATATTCCACTTTTTTGTCGGCTTATAAGTAGTTGTAAACTCTACACCATAACGGTCGTTTGTCGCTAAATTTATAGGTGTTCTTTTAATTACAGGAACTTCTGTTCCTCCCACAATTACAGTTTCTCCAGTGGCTTCGGTAATAAACGTAAACACATCTGTTGAATGTTGGTAATACACAGAAGAATTTAAAGTTAACTTACCAAAATCGTTTAAATATCCTAAATCGATGGCATCAGAATAACTCGGATCTAGATCTGGGTTTCCTTGAAATAAGTTAGTGGCACTACTTCTTGAAGGGAAAGGGTTAATGTAACGAGATCGCGGTCTACGAATACGACGGTTATACCCTAACATGATACTTTGATTCTCAGTAAACTCGTAGCCTAAATTTATGGTTGGAAACCATCCTATATAGTTTTTCTTTTCGTAGTCGTTACTTGTTTCTTGGTCTATGGTAATATTTGTAGATTCCATACGTAAACCCAATAAATACGAAAACTTCTCTTTAACCTTGTTTCCAAATTGGGTATAAAGCGCATTAATATGCTCGGTATAAATTAAATTATTACTAACATCTGTATCGATAACAAACTCACCATCTTCGTAAAATGCCAACGTATAATCGGTATCGAGTTTATTAAAATCGCCACGATATCCAAATTCAAACTGCCCATTTTCTTTAATTGGCAACACATAGTCTGATTGAATTAAAATATTATCTTGATTCTCTAAGGTTCTCACCTTTTCTGTATTTAGACCATTTTCTGTAATCTGAGAATTTTCATCTTCTTGAGAGTTTTCTAATTGAAAATCGAAAGTTAATTTGTGTCCTGGCTTGTCTGCAAATTGCTTATCGAAATTAATAGAATATTGAATGGTTTTATCATCTTCTGTCTCTGGGTCAAACCTTAAGGTATTATTGATAAGGTTTCCTAAGTCATCTATTTCATCAATATTATTGGTCGTGTTGGTTTCATTATTGCTATCCTTATAAAACACCGCAGCAGTTAACGAGGTATTATCGTTAATATACCACTCCACTCCTAGATTGGTGTTTAAACCTTTTCTAATTCTGTCAAACTCACGATATTCGTTTAAGTAGGTATCCGGAAGATCGCCTATAATATTCCCCTCATCATCAAACTCTTCATTAAAATATTGTGTTTTTGTGGTTGCATTCCCTGGAGATTCACGGTAAGAATACCCCGTAGTATTAAAGAAATTAAAATTACCTGTTCTGTAATTAATATTTCCAGAAACTCCGGCTGTAGCCGGATACCCTCCGTTTGCTGTTATAGAACCATTTAAACCTTGAAGTTTACTTCGTCTTAAAATAATATTTAAAATACCTCCCGTTCCTTCCGCATCATATCGCGCTGAAGGCGATGTAATGACCTCTACACGTTCTATGGCGTCTGCAGGAAGTTGTCTTAAAGCTTCTGTAGAATCTAACCCTACTAAACCTGAAGGTTTACCGTTTATTAAAATGGTAACATTATCGTTTCCTCTTAAGGCTACATTACCTTCTACATCTACAGAAACAGAAGGGACATTATCTAAAACATCGCTTACTGTACCACCGCTAACCGTTAAATCTTGACCAACGTTATATATCTTTTTATCTAGCTTTATATCTACCGTCGTTTTTTCTGCAATAATTTCAACCTCATCTAAAGCTGCCATATCCATCACCAAAAAGATCGTCCCTAAATTGGTGTTTTTTGTAAAATTTTGACTTCGAAGTGTTTGTTTTTTAAATGAAATATATTCGAAAGACACATTATAGGTTCCTTCTGGCACGGAAATATTAAATTTTCCGCTAGTATCGGTTATACCACCGGTTACTATACTATCATCGGCACTATTTTTAAAGGCTACAGTGGCATATTCTAAAGGTTCATTGGTGTCCTTATCAATTACAACTCCAGATATTTTGACCTCTTTTCCGGATTGTGCTTGAATGCTAAAGCAAGAAATTAAAAAAAGTAGGCTGAGAACTACTTGTTTTATAAAATTCATGAGTTTATCGTTTTAATTAAATAAGACCGCAAGAAACGCATTTGGTTTAATTGCTCTTAGTTAAAAGATTGTTAAATCAAAAAACCTCTAATTTATGAGTTGAATTAGAGGTTTTTAGCATTATAATATTTTAGTAATATCTTGTGGGGGCCTACCAATAGCAGCCTTATCTCCATTAACAACTATGGGGCGCTCAATAAGTTTTGGATGCTCTAACATTACATCAATTATAGCTTCATCGGTAAGATTTTCGTCTTTATACTTATCTCGCCAAATCTCTTCATTTTTACGAACTAAATCTATTGGCATAATATCGAGTAATTCGATAATATGTTTTAATTCTTCTTTTGTTGGAACATCTTCTAAATATTTCACAACATTGAAAGATTTCCCTGAAGCTTCAAGAATTTGAAGGGCTTCACGTGATTTACTACATCTGTTATTATGGTATATCGTAATCATATTAATTGTGATTATAGGTTATTTGTATCTTCTGTTTTTTGCCCCATCATCATGAGATAGGCTTTTAAAAAGGCATCAATATTGCCATCCATTACGGCATCTACATTTCCTGTTTCGTGCCCTGTTCTAACATCCTTCACCAATTTATAAGGATGCATAACATAGTTTCTAATTTGGCTACCCCATTCAATTTTCATTTTCCCAGCCTCTATATCTTCGCGTTGCGCCAATTGTTTTTGCAATTCAATTTCGTACAATTGCGATTTTAACATTTGCAAGGCTCTCGACCTGTTATCGTGCTGCGAGCGTGTTTCTGAACAAGAAATTTGTATCCCCGTAGGTTTATGGGTAAGCTGTACTTTGGTTTCTACTTTATTTACATTTTGTCCACCAGCACCACTCGATCGCGCTGTAGTAATTTCTATATCTGCCGGATTTATTTCAATCTCGATCGTATCATCTACTAACGGATAAACGTATACTGAAGCAAAACTGGTATGTCGCTTAGCATTACTATCAAAAGGAGAAATTCGCACCAAACGGTGTACTCCATTTTCACCTTTTAGCCAACCAAAAGCAAAATCGCCTTCAATTTCTAAAGTCACGGTTTTAATACCTGCAACATCGCCTTCTTGATAGTTAAGTTCTTTAACTTTTAAGTTATTTTTTTCGGCATACATTAAATACATACGCATAAGCATACTCGCCCAATCGCAACTTTCTGTCCCCCCTGCACCGGCTGTAATTTGTAAAACAGCACTTAAACTATCACCTTCTTCAGACAACATATTTTTAAACTCGATGTCTTCTAAGAGGTTTTGTGCTTTCTCGAATTGCTCGGTAACTTCCTGCATGGTAGAATCGCCTTCTTTGTAGAATTCGTATAAAACTTCTAAATCGCCAACTAGTGTTGTGGCGGTATTAAAGTCTTCTACCCATTTCTTTTTTACACGAAGCGATTTCATTATTACTTCTGCAGCTTTAGAATCGTTCCAAAAATCTGGATCGAAGGTCTTTTCCTCCTCGTTTTGTATTTCAATTAGTTTGACATCTATGTCAAAGATATTGCCTTAGCTCTGTAAGGCGGCGTGAAAGATCTTTAATTTGATCTGCTGTTATCATAATCATTAAATTTTACTCAAAAGTACTACACTTTTTTTCAAAAATAAATCTGTTAACAGTTTATTGTTGATAGGTAACTTCTACCTCATATTTGGTTTGATTCTCTCCAGTAGAATACAACACACCCTTTAAAGGAGCACAATCGTTATAATCTTTGCCGTGTGAAACTTTTATATGATTATGATCGGTAAGTATATTATTTGTCGGGTCGAAGCCAATCCAGCCCATATGAGGCACAAAAACTTCAACCCAAGCATGCATTTGCGAATCGCCGAAAAAACCATTCCCTTGGTGTAAATACCCCGACACGTATCGTGCAGGCACTTTATTTTTGCGGGCAATGGCACAAAACAAGTGTGTAAAATCTTGACACACACCATGTCGTTTTTCAATAATCTCGGCTAAACTTGTATCTACAGCTGTAACCTCCGTTTTATAATACAAATGTGTATAGACCCAAGCGTTTAATAGCTTTACATTTTCTATAACAGATTTTGTTGTATCAAAGAGGTATATACCCGAATACTGTTCTGGAAGGGTTGTAAGTGACGTACCGTTTAAATAAGAATAAAAATCGATTTTAAAATCCAGATCGTTTAATGCTTTAAAATCGTCTTCATCATTTAAATTTTCAATGTTTTTAAGGGGAGCGGCCTCAGTTTTTACGACTTTAAAAACAGCTTCAAATTGTATAGACTCGAACGGTTTTTTACAATGAATTCTAGCCGTTTCAAAATTGTATCCATTTATAGATTTTTCAATCCTACTATCGACAGATGTTTTAAACTCACTCGAAATTAACTGTTGCGTTTCGTTGTTTAAAGGAATTACTAAATATTGCCAAAATGCCTCGAAAACAGGATTCTCGTACGTGTTTTCGACAGTGTATTTTATATTATAATTAAACATGCTACATTAAAAATTGAATTCGTCAAATTAAAACAAATAAAACCTACAATTCTATACTTTAATGATAAAAATATTCCTCTTCAAGTTTTTCGCTAATTTCAACTAAACTATCTAAAGTATAAGTAATAAATTCTTTTACATTATCCTGAAATTCTTCAGCCGTTTTATAATGATACTCGCACTTCATTTTTCCTATAATAAAAGCTGCTGTATTTTTTTCATGAGCTTTTAAAGGGTCTAACAACGTGATATGCATTTGTATTTGATTTAAGCAATATAAAACTGTTCGCGGACTGTTTGGGTTTAAAATTAAAAATTCTAAAGCCGTAAATTTTGTTGGAGGTTTTTTATATAAACGACGGTTAATATCAAAAGAATCTACACATTTTAGCAGCGTTGTCCATTCGAAACTCTTTTTCAATCGTTTAGGTTTTTCTGAAGTTACCATTTCGGCATCGCTGTACTTTATTTGTATAATTCTAGTAATTTGAGTGGCTCTTTCAATATTTACACCTAGTTTTATTAAAGCATAAATCTCGTCGTGCAACATAGTCCCTCTAATTTTTCCTTTTAAAATACTGCATTGATGTATAATATGACTAGTAAAATCGTGCAACCCACGAGTTACAAAATGCGATTTCGAGTAATTAACAACCGAATGATAAAAGGTATTTATAGCTTCATAAAATTCATTCGAAATTAAATCTCTAGAACTATTTGCGTTTTCTCGAGCATAGGTAATACATTGTAATATTGAGTAATGTTTTTCTGGATTTAAGGCCACATTATAAAGCACTTCTTCTTCTACTAAAACAGCATCTTTTTCAAAATCTTCTTCTCCAACCATCTCGTAAAGTGATTTAAGAACAAATTGACGATCTCTAGATAATTTATTTGGCGCATCTAACGATGAAAAATAATTTACATTTGTAAAGCGTGCTGTATGTTCTGCTCGCTCTATATAACGCCCCATCCAAAATAGGTTATTGGCTATTCTTGCTAACATATATTTATTATTTTTTTAAAACCCACGTGTCTTTTGATCCTCCTCCTTGCGAAGAGTTTACTATTAAATTTCCCTTTTGTAATGCTACACGAGTTAATCCTCCTTTTAATACAAATTCTTTGTCTCGACCAAGTAAGGTAAATGTTCTTAAATCTACATGTCGCTGTTCGAAAGACTGGCACTCGTCTATATACGTGGCATGCACAGAAAGTGACATAATAGGCTGTGCAATGTATTTTCTAGGGTTTTCAAGAATTACTTTCTTTACCGCTTCTACTTCTGCCTTGGTTAGTTTATTTCCGATAGAAATACCGTAACCACCAGCTTCATCTACAGGTTTTACAACTAAATTCGGAATATTTTCTAATACGTATTTTAAATCGGTTGGTCTACTACAATGATAAGTATGCACATTATTTAATATGGGTTTTTCGCCTAAATAAAACTTTATAATTTCGGGCATATAGGTATAAATAGCCTTATCGTCTGCGACCCCTGTTCCTGGAGCATTTACTAGGGTTACATTTCCTTTTTTGTAAGCGGCAAACAATCCGGGCACACCAATAGCTGAATCTTTTCTAAACTCTAAAGGATCGAGAAAGCCATCATCAATTCGTCTATAAATTACATCTACTTTTTTAAGTCCGTTTATGGTTTTCATATAAACAAAGTCATTTTCAACAAGTAAATCACGACCTTCAACCAACTCAATACCCATAGTTTTGGCTAAAAATGAATGCTCGTAATAAGCCGAATTAAAAACGCCTGGAGTGATAATAACACATGTTGGAACATCGACTCCCTTCGGTTTAACCGATTCCATCATTTCTAACAAATTTTCTGAATAATCTACTACAGGCTGAATCTCATAATGATTGAATACTCCAAACAAAGAGCGCTTTAAAGCATTCCGGTTGTAAATAACATAACTTACTCCCGACGGACATCTTATATTATCTTCTAACACATAATATTTACCATCTGAATGTTTAATTAGGTCTGTTCCAGATATATGGTTATATATCCCTGCCACAGGATCTAAATCGACCATTTGTGTTAAATAATTGGCCGAAGAACCAATTAATTCCATAGGTACTAAACCGGCCTTAATGATATTCTTATCGTGATAAATATCGTGAATAAAAGCATTAAGAGCCTTGCAACGCTGAAGCACACCTCGTTCTATTGTTTTCCATTCTTCAGCATCAATTATTCGAGGAAATAAATCGAAGGGAAATATTTTCTCTTTAGGTTTGGTATCATTATAGACTTGGAACGTGATACCTTGATTAAAAAAGAAGGTTTTTGCTTTATTGTTTAAATTCACAAAATCGTCGATAGAATGACCGTTATATAACTCGAATATTTTCTTGTAAACTTGTCTAACATTTTGATCCTTATCGAAGATCTCATCAAACAAATTTTCATTACTATCGTACGAAGAAAAAAGATGCTTAAAATTTGTTGGCTCCATACATTTTACGTTTTTCCTAAATTAATCAATATTTTACATGTTTTTGGTGTTAAAAAAATATTAATTTACTTTTTTACATCAAAACTTAATAAAAAAACAACAATATAATTATCAATAATTCAACAGTGTTAAAACTAAATTAAACTGATATTAAACAAAGTTTTTCAGACAGAATCTCTTAACTTTCTCCTTTTAATACATACACAAATAAATATATGATTATTGATTTAAGAAGCGATACTGTCACCAAGCCAACACCCGAAATGCTAGACGCCATGGTGTCTGCGAAGGTTGGTGATGATGTTTTTAAAGAAGATGAAACCATAAACCTTTTAGAAGAAAAAATTGCCAAAATGTTTGGCAAACCACAAGCTTTATTTTTCCCTAGTGGCACCATGGCGAACCAAACAGCCATTAAATTACACACAAATCCTGGCGACCAAGTCATTTGCGATAAATATGCACATATTTACAATTACGAAGGTGGCGGTGCATCTTTTAACAGTGGCGTGTCCTGCAAATTAATAGATGGAAATCAAGGTATGTTTACAGCAAAAGACGTTATTAATGCTATAAATCCACCCGAGTTTTACCACAGTCCTTTAACTACTTTGGTTGAAGTTGAAAACACTACAAATAAGGGTGGTGGGGCCTGTTGGGATTTTAAAGAACTTGAAGCTATCAAATCGGTTTGCAACAAACATAACTTAGGCTATCATTTAGACGGTGCACGCTTATGGAATGCTATAGTTGCCAAAAACGAAACGACTAAACAATACGGCGAAATTTTCGACACCATTTCTGTTTGCCTTAGCAAAGGGTTGGGTTGCCCTATAGGTTCTGTTTTGGTAGGTGATTCTAAATTTATGGACCGCGCTTTACGCATTAGAAAAATTCTTGGAGGTGGTATGCGTCAAGGTGGTTTTTTAGCCGCTGCCGGACTTTATGCTCTAGACAATAACATATCTCGCTTAATTGAAGACCATAAAAAAGCAAAAGAATTAGGAGAATTATTACAAACCTTAACTGTTGTAAAACAGGTTGAACCTTCAGAAACTAATATTGTCATTTTTGAATTACAACCAGATGCAGACAGCAATACTTTTATTGAAAAACTTAAAGCCCACAACATATTAATTATCGACATGGGACAAGGTAAGCTACGGATGGTCACGCATTTAGATTATACCAACGATATGCACTCCAAAGTTTTAGAAACCTTAAAACATTTAAGTTTTTAAGATTAATACGGTATAAAAAAAGCCTTCAAAATTATTTTTTGAAGGCTTTTTAATTTTACTTTATTTAAAGGTTATACCACCCCTTGTGCTAGCATAGCATCGGCAATTTTAACAAATCCCGCAATATTAGCTCCTTTTACATAATCTACATAACCATCTTCTTGAGTACCGTAAACAACACAAGACGCATGAATATTATTCATGATTTGGTGTAATTTAGCATCCACTTCTTCGCGTGTCCAATTCATACGTAAAGAGTTCTGGCTCATTTCTAACCCAGAAGTTGCTACTCCTCCTGCATTTGAGGCTTTTCCTGGCGAGAACAACACTTTTGCTTGCTGAATAATAGCTATAGCTTCCGGTGTACAAGGCATATTAGCACCTTCTGCTACCGCTATAACATGATTAGCGACTAGTGTTTTTGCATCATTTACGTCTAACTCATTTTGAGTTGCACAAGGCATGGCTACATCACAATTTACAGACCATGGGCGTTCTCCTGCATGAAAAGTCGCAGAAGGATACGCTTGTACATATTCACCTATTCTGCCACGTTTAACATTTTTAAGCTCCATTATAAAAGCTAATTTTTCAGGATCAATGCCGTCTGCATCATGTATATACCCTGAAGAATCTGAAAGCGTTACAACCTTAGCACCAAATTGAGTTGCTTTTTCGCAAGCATATTGTGCCACGTTACCTGATCCAGAAATCACAACCGTTTTCCCTTCAAAGGATTCCTTTCGTGTATCTAACATATTTTTCGCAAAATAAACTGCTCCGTAACCTGTGGCTTCTGGTCTAATTAAAGAACCTCCATACTCAATCCCTTTTCCTGTTAGTACCCCAGTAAATTCATTACGCAGTCTTTTATACTGACCAAATAAATAGCCTATTTCACGTCCGCCAACACCTATATCTCCCGCAGGAACATCGGTATTAGGACCGATATGTCGACATAATTCCGACATGAATGATTGGCAAAAACGCATAACTTCGTTATCGCTCTTTCCTTTCGGATCGAAATCACTACCTCCTTTTCCGCCCCCCATAGGCAAGGTTGTTAAGGAGTTTTTAAATACTTGCTCGAATCCTAAAAATTTCAATATACTTAAGTTTACGGAAGGATGGAAACGCAGACCTCCTTTGTACGGGCCAATAGCAGAATTAAACTCTATTCTAAATCCTCTATTTACTTGAGTCTGACCTTTATCATCTATCCAAGGGACTCTAAATATGATGGTACGTTCTGGTTCTACCATACGCTCCAATAACATTTTTCCTTTATATTTTGGATTATTTTCAATAAACGGAATTACAGTTTCTGCAACTTCGTGTACAGCTTGTAAGAATTCTGGTTCATGACCATTTTTTTGTGTAACAAGCTCTAAAAAAGCATTAATTTGGTTTTTCATTTTTAGAAAATTATGATACCGTTAAGCAATCGTTAGTTTTGAAGTGCAAAGATACATTATCTTTAAAAATTACTCTATTATTTTTATAATTTCATAATCATTATGCTGTTAAATATATCTTAAGGACTAATTTTCAACTTTTGTTTGATTGGCAATAATCATTTTATATATTTGTTGATGCTATTATCCATACTAACTGCATCTATTTTTTGATTTAAATAACATGCTAAACAACCTTAAACCACTGGTATTACTACTTTTATTAAGTGTTAATACTTCAATTTTTGCACAGACCGGTTATGAACTGGGTGTGCTTGTTGGACCTGTCCAAATGCGATCTGATTTTGGATTGCGTGGTGATAAGGATACAAACCTAGGAAATATTGGATTTGGAGCTGGAATTATGCTCGACATTAATCCAATGGACTGGGGTAGCAGAAGAGATTATGTTTACGACCATTTTAAGCTGCGATTTGATTTATCCTTCAACAAAACTACGCTTAAACACTATGGGAAATATGTCGACTCAGACAGTAATAGTGATGATGCCAACAAGTTAAGAGCTCAACGTGGAGAGGCAAAAAACACAAGTGCTGGTGTTGCCTTAGAGTATTACCCTCTTAGTTTAAGAAATTTTTTCTACCACTTTTTTGATTTTTCTCCATACCTGATTCTTGGAGTTCAGTATACATTTGCTCAACCTGGAGCAAACACAACCGACCCTGATTTAATTTATAGCCCTTGGGCTCCTGGTTCCGTGAAAACCGAATCATTTTACACAAGTGCAATTAATACTGGTATTGGTGTTCGTTATAAGGTTAGTGATTATTCAGATTTTCTATTCGAAGCTCAATTTCAGTTTTTTAATAGTGATTGGGTAGATGGCTTAAATCATCAACTAGAATACAACAAAAAGAACGACTCCTTAATTTGGTTTAACTTTGGGTATGTTTACTATTTAAATTAAACGTGTATAGCTTTATGCTTAAAACCCTTTCGGTCCATAAACATTAATTTTAGCTTCCATTATCAAATTGCAATATGTACCTTTATTATTGAATAATAAAGCTGTAATATGTCCCTTAAATATTGTAAACTCCTTATCGTTTGTTCACTTTTAATTCTGACTTCTTGTAACGAAAAAAAAGAAATTACGTTTTCTGAACAATCCATATCCACTCCCTCCAACGTTATTGTTGATATAAATATTCCGAAAGCAGAAGGGGATAGCGACATCGCTAAAAACATTAACACTACACTATTAAATCATGTGTCGTCTGCTATTCAATTTAATCAGGAAGAACAACTAATAAATCCATTAGAAGACAACATAAACAGCTTTAATACAGAATACACCAATTTTAAAAACCAATTTCCTGAAAGTGCCCAAGAATGGGAAGCACAAATAGACGGAGAAGTTATGTTTAAATCTCCAGACCTTATAAGCATCTCATTAACTTCTTATACAAATACTGGGGGCGCACATGGTATTCTTGTTATTAGTTTTTTAAATTTTGATGGGAAAACAGGAGCACTTATTGAAAACGAACACCTTTTTAAAGACCAAAATCAATTCAAAGAATTTGCCAAACCTTATTTCGATAATGAAATTGCCGACAAAAAGGATATGTATTTCGATTCTGAAACCTTTTCCTTACCACAAAACATAGGATATAGTGCAGATGGGCTCATTTTACTCTACAACACATACGAGGTAGCCCCTTATGCTACAGGAATTACAGAGTTTGTTATTCCGTTTAGCAAGGCTAATTCTTATTTAAAGTTTAATGGCTTTTAATAACGACATTACAACACCTAAATGAAGGCCTTCATGAAATAATGCAAACTCTAAAGCTTCCTCCACATTAAAAAGTGTATTTCCTGTCGTTCCTAGAGTATACTCCTGAAAATTCACAAACTTTTTATTATTGCAATCTGTTTTTGTTTTATCGATGGTTTCTAAGAGTAAATGGTTAAGGATTTCAACATCTTCTTGAGTGGCTTGACGTTCTGGTTTTGTCCCTTTCTTGTAAACATTAATCAAATCCTCCGAAACTAAAGTTGGGAGACCCGATAATTTATAAACCAAGATTTGCTGGGTCACAACACAATGACCAATATTCCAGATAATATTATTGTTAAACCCCGCGGGGATTTTATTTAAATCTTCAAGATTAATTTGTTCTAAATAGCTTGCAAAAAATCCTCTCGTTTTTTCAAATACAGAAAACGTAAAATCCATAATGTTCAATTTTCGAATAAATATACCCAAAACTGGTATAAAACTCTTTATTTTGCATGAAAAGCCAATCGTTATGAAAAAGTTATATTACCTAAAAACATGTAATACCTGTATGCGTATTATTAAAGAATTAGACCTCCCTTCTGATGTTACTCTTCAAGACATAAAAGAAACTCCAATTACTGTAGTTCAACTTGAAGAAATGCATAAATTATCTCAAAGTTATGAAGCACTTTTTAGCAAGCGTGCTAAATTGTATAAAGAAATGGATTTAAAAAATCAGCATTTAGAGGAAGCCGATTTTAAACATTACATTTTAGACCACTATACATTTTTAAGTCGACCTGTTTTAATTTATAACAATCAAATTTTTATAGGAAACAGTAAAAAAATGGTTGCTGCAGCCAAAGAAGCCATACATGAATAAACGTATTCTGGCTTTAATAGCAGCTTTTTTAGTTCAAGTTTTTTACGGTTTAAACTTCACCTTTGCCAACGATGTAATTGACGGAGGTTATATTAAACCTTTCGGGTTTATACTATTAAGGCTAATCGGGACAACCTTCCTATTTTGGATATTCGATTTTTTAGTTCCAAAACAAAAAATAGCGAAGAAAGATTTCTTATTGTTTCTAGCAGCCTCTGTTTTTGGAATGTGTATTAATATGCTTTCCTTTTTTAAAGGACTGGAGTACACTACACCTATTCACGCTTCGGTAATAATGACGATTACACCTATTATGGTTTTAATTCTATCGTCTATGTATTTGAAAGAAAAAATATCTAAAACCAATGTCCTTGGAGTTTTTATAGGTCTTGCCGGAGCTATAATTTTAAGTGTTTATGGTAAGTCCACAAATCCGGGCGATAATATTTTACTCGGAAATTTGCTCATCATTATAAACGCAGTTTCTTTTAGTATTTATCTTATTATCATTAAAAAACTTACAGAAAAATATCATCCTTTCACTTTTTTAAAATGGCTGTTTTTGTTTGGTTTAATACTTACTACTCCTTTTGGGTATAAAGAAGTACTAGCTGTAGAATGGCACACTTTCCCTAATTACATATGGTTTGCTTTTAGTTTTGTAATTGTATTTGCTACGTATGGCACCTATGTTTTAAATCCGTTAGCACTTACGCAATTACGCGCATCTACAGTAAGCACCTTTGTATATATCCAACCCGTTATTGCAGCAATTTTTGCGCTTATTTTAGGATCAGATCATTTAAATTTGGTAAAAGTAATAGCAGCAATTTTAATCTTTTTAGGCGTATATTTAGTAACCAAAAAACCGAAGCCTATTACCACCTAAACCCGTAATGGCCTTGGTATTTTTCCTCCTTGCCTTGTATCTGCCTTAGTTAATATTTTAAAGTTTTCAGATTTAGGAAATACATCGGCTAAACTTAATAATTCTTCTGGTAAAGCCGTAAGTTTTCTAGTTTTTAGATCCATCCAAGCTCCAAGCATTTCGCAGTTCGCTATATTTTCCCCTTTATGATTATAGAAATTATGTTCAAATTTAAAAAACATTCCATCTTCACTTAAACCAGAAACTTCCAAGCCCACTTGTATGGGTTGCCCTAAAAAGGCTTCTTTAAAATAATACATATGCTCGTAAAACACTACGGGACCAAGATTATAGTGTGCGAGTTCCTTTGCAGAGAATCCCTTCTCGATTAAAAACGCCATCCTGGTATGACTCATAAAATTAGTATAAGCAGAATTAGCTAAATGTCTATTAGCATCTATATCACTCCAACGTATTTCAAATTGTTTTATATACATAACACATTTCATTTGTATTCAAATTTAGAAAATAATACTGTGCATGCATAATATTATTTAGAATTTTCTAAACGCTTAAGTTTAATTATCTTTGTGCAACTTTTAATTATAGTTTATGATATATTCAATGACGGGTTACGGTAAATCTGTAATACAATTACCGACCAAAAAAATTTCAATAGAAGTAAAATCACTAAACAGTAAAAACCTAGATTTGAATACGCGAATGCCATCTTTTTATAGAGAAAAAGAATTGACTTTACGTAAACTAATTGCCGACAAGCTAGAACGAGGAAAAATAGACTTTTCGATCTTTGTTGAAATGACTGGTGAAGAAACTTCTACACAAATTAACAAACCAGTTGTAAAAGAATATTTAAAACAATTGAAAGATATTGTTGATGGAGATGCTACCGAACTCCTAAAAATGGCGGTTCGTTTTCCAGATGCTTTAAATACCGAACGTCACGATATAGATGAAGACGAATGGGCTACAGTATTAAACGAAATTCATGCCGCATTACAACATATAAACGAATATCGTTTAGATGAAGGAAAAGTATTAGAACAGGATTTTAAAAATAGAATTGCCTCTATAGAAGCGCTTTTAGAAAATGTTATTGCCATAGACCCAGAACGTATCGAGGCTGTTAGAGAACGCTTACGTAAGGGAGTAGAAGATTTGAAGGAAAAAGTTGACGAAAATCGCTTTGAACAAGAATTGGTATACTACATTGAAAAATACGATATCACCGAAGAAAAAGTACGTTTGAAAAATCATTTAGAGTACTTTATCACTGCCTTGAATTCCACCGATTCTAACGGAAAAAAATTAGGATTCATTTCTCAAGAAATCGGACGCGAAATTAATACTATTGGCTCTAAGAGTAACTATGCTCCTATGCAACAATTAGTTGTGCAAATGAAGGACGAATTAGAAAAAATTAAAGAACAACTTTTAAACGTATTATAACATGTCGAAAGGGAAACTTATCGTTTTTTCTGCGCCTTCAGGCTCTGGAAAAACAACCATAGTAAGACACCTACTTGGTATTGAAGCTTTAAATTTAGAATTTTCTATTTCGGCTACATCACGAGAAAAACGAGGTACAGAAGAACACGCTAAAGACTACTATTTCTTGTCTTTAGAAGACTTTAAATCTAACATTAAAAACGATAATTTCTTAGAATGGGAAGAAGTATATCGCGATAACTTTTACGGCACACTAAAAAGTGAAGTCGAGCGTATTTGGGCTTTAGGAAAACATGTTATTTTCGATATCGATGTTTCTGGCGGATTACGAATTAAACGTAAATTTCCAGAAGAGACCCTTTCTATATTTGTAAAACCACCAAGTATAGATGAATTAAAAATTCGTTTAAAAAAGCGTAAAACAGAAACAGAAGACAAAATAAATATGCGCGTTGCAAAAGCTTCTGCAGAATTGGCAACCGCACCTTTATTCGATTGTATTATAGAAAATGACACCTTAGAACATGCCCTTGCCGAGGCCGAAAAAGTTGTTTCAGAATTTATAAGCAAACCTTAATTTTTCATGAAAATCGGTCTTTATTTTGGCACCTTCAATCCTATACACATAGGACATTTAGCCATTGCCAATCACTTGGCAGAATACAGTGATTTAGATCAGGTTTGGATGGTTGTTACCCCCCATAACCCGTTTAAAAAGAAAAGTACACTTTTAGATAACCATCATCGTCTAGAAATGGTGTATCAAGCGACAAAAGATTACGATAAGATTATGGCAAGTAATATAGAGTTTAATTTACCTCAGCCTAATTACACCATCAATACACTTACGTATCTTAATGAAAAGCACCCAAATTATGAGTTTTCTCTTATTATGGGTGAAGACAATTTAAAAGGATTTCATAAATGGAAAAACCATGATCTTATTTTGGATCAACACCATATTTATGTGTATCCCAGAATTTCTGAAGGTAGAGTTGAAACCCAGTTTAATTCTCATGATAAAATACATCGTATTGATGCCCCGATTATGGAAATTTCTTCAACCTTTATACGACAAGCGGTTAGTAATGGAAAGAACTGCAAACCTTTGCTCCCCATAAATGTATGGAAATACATAGACGAAATGAATTTTTACAAATAAAAAAGAGACTATCTAATAAGTTGTATTTTCATCAACCTGACGGTTTTTACAACGCTTTGGACAGCCTCTTTTTTTAATATCGCTTTATGCGAAAATTTTAATACCTAAACTAGTGGGTTACAACATACCATTGTAACCTCAATTCCTTTAATCCTCTAAAGCAGGAATACGCAATACTTGTCCTGGATAAATTTTATTCGGATCCTTTAACATGGGTTTATTAGCCTCAAAAATCTCTGGATACTTCATAGCATTTCCATAATATTTCTTAGCTATCTTGCTTAAAGAATCTCCGCTTTCAACCGTGTGAAATTGTGCTTCTGGTTCGGCATGCTCTACAGTCATTTCATCATCTACAGTAGCAATACCACTAGAATTACCAACGACTAAAACAACTTTTTCTTTTGTAGTTTGGTCGTATGCCATTCCCGTTACAGTTGCTTTATCTCCTGCTATTACAACATTTAAATCGCTAACCTTTAAATTTAAATCTGATATTGTTTCCTTAAGTTTTGAAGCGGCAGCAGTTTCGGCAGCTAAGGTTGCAGCAGCGGCAGCCGCAGCATCTGATGCTTCATTCGTGCTACTTTTTCCTTTTCCGAAAATATTAGCCCCAGCATCTTTAATAAATGAAAATAATCCCATAATATATTTTTTTAATCGTTATTGGTTATGTTATGGTAAAGTTTGTAAAATCTTTATTGAAATGCAACTTAAACGTCACAATTAAATGTTATAAAAACATAAAAAAACTGCTAATGGTATGAACCAAAAGCAGTTTAGCAACATATATTTTAACAATCTCTATAAATCTTTATAAATACCGTAGAAGTATTATGTATCAACTATCAAGCACCTTTTGTATTATTTTACATAAAAACAAAGCGGTACTTGATAGGGATATATAATGTAATCTTAGCAAGGATATAACGTTAAAAATTGTGCCAGAATTATAAAGCCAATCACAATATAATGTTAAATGTCTGAAAAACAATTTATTACAATATCTATGGATTTAATATGCTATATAACTTCAAACCATCAAAGAAAGTGTAAAACGGTTTGTTATTATAAATATTCTTTTAATTTTGTATACCTTTCGATAATGAGGTCTACCAAAACCCTTCGTAAAAAAACGAATGACATCTACTTTAATAATAGTTTAAGACTAAAAGGTGTTATGTATATTAGGTCATTATGAAATTTGAACATCTTAAACAAAAACTAGCCTCATTCGAACAAATCCCTTCCTTATATTACCTAATTAAATGGCTTATAATTTGCACATTTCTAGGGATTGTAGCTGGGGGAATCTCTGCTTTTTTTCTAAAGGCTTTAGAATGGGCCACTGCATATAGAGAATCTAATTTATGGATTATTGCCCTTTTACCTATAGGGGGTTTTATAATAGGAACCACCTATCACCTCTTCGGAAACAGTGTTGTAAAAGGAAACAATTTACTCCTAGAAGAATTCCACTCGCCTAAGAAAATTATTCCGTTTAAAATGGCGCCATTGGTATTATTCGGAACCATAGTTACCCATTTATTTGGAGGTTCTGCTGGCCGTGAAGGTACTGCCGTACAAATAGGAGGAGCAGTGGCCGATCAGTTTACAAAAATATTTAAACTCTCTAATCGCGACAGAAAAATTGTATTAATTGCGGGTATAAGCGCCGGTTTTGCTTCGGTTTTCGGAACTCCTTTAGCTGGTGGTATTTTTGCCTTAGAGGTTTTAATTCTTGGAAGGATTCGTTTAGACGCTATTGTTCCTAGCTTTTTGGCAGCTGTTTTAGCGAATTATTTTTGTGAAATTTGGGATATTCATCATACCCATTATCAAATTGCTAGCGTTGCAGAAATGAATCCCATAAATTTACTTTGGGCCATTCTAGCAGGGATTATTTTTGGGTTGGTTGCCATGTTATTTTCTAAAACCACTCATTTTTGGGGAAATCAGTTTAAAAAATTCATTAAATATCCACCGTTACGACCAACAATTGGTGGTATCATTTTAGCCATAACAATCTATAGTATTGGTACAACAAAATATATTGGTTTAGGAGTGCCAACCATAGTAGAAGCCTTTAATTCGCCTTTAAACTCTTACGACTTTTTAGCCAAATTATTATTTACCTCGTTTACTCTTGGTGCTGGTTTTAAAGGTGGCGAGGTTACACCTTTATTTTATATTGGAGCGACCTTAGGTAATGTTCTCATTTGGTTTATTCCGTTGCCAATGGGTTTACTTGCAGGCATGGGATTTGTCGCTGTATTTGCAGGAGCAACAAACACCCCTATTGCGTGCACTGTTATGGGCATAGAATTATTTGGTATAGAAGCAGGTGTATTTATTGCTATTGCCTGCAGCGTGTCTTATTTGTTCTCTGGACACACTGGTGTTTACACCTCACAAATTATTGGAAGTCCGAAAAACACTAGTGTATTTAGAGAAAAAGGACTTTCTTTATCTGAAATTGACGACAAAAGACATCATAAATGAAAACGTTAACCACTATTAGAATCTATTTTGAATACGGTAAAAAACGTAAAGATGTTCCGTTCTGGAAAACACTACACGCCTCAGATTTTGCGACTTTGGTAATAAAACGTGCCAAAGCCTCAAACCTACGTCAGGCTTTACATTTTAACGTCTCGAAAGGTTATTTTGATAGTAAAAAAATTAATTGGGGACTTGGTGATGTGCAACATTATAAACATCCTCAAATTATTGAAATTACAGATTCACTAGATAAAATTGAGACCTTTCTTGAACAAGAAAAGTTAATTTTTGAAGACACTTTCATTCATATCGTTCAAAATGAAATCCTTTTGAAATAAACCAAATCAAATTTTATAACTTGTCAAAAAACCAATAAAACTAGTTTTTTACGTACTTTTGAACCTTATAATTATAATGCTTTTATGAGTAAAGAATTAAAATATGCCGTATTTGGTGCGGGTAGTTGGGCCACTGCTATTGTAAAAATACTTTGCGAAAATCTTGACGAAGTAGGTTGGTATATGCGTAGTGTTTACACAAAAGAACATTTATTAAAAGAACAACACAACCCTAATTATTTAAGCTCGGTAGAATTTAAAACCGAAAATCTTATACTAAGCAATAATATTAATGAAATTGCCACCTATGCCGATGTTTTAATTTTTGCCATTCCTTCTGCTTTTATGCAAAGTGAATTAGAGAAATTAACAGTAGATATTTCTAATAAAACCGTAGTTTCTGCCGTAAAAGGAATTATTCCCGAATCTGGATTATTAGTAGGAGAAC
This sequence comes from Formosa haliotis, assembly GCF_001685485.1. NCBI lineage: Bacteria > Pseudomonadati > Bacteroidota > Flavobacteriia > Flavobacteriales > Flavobacteriaceae > Formosa > Formosa haliotis. The sequence goes on from NZ_BDEL01000001.1 coordinate 2,462,734, forward strand.
ATTTTCATGAAGTTTATAATATTCCGTTTAATAACATTGCAGTAATTGCTGGTCCTTGCCATGCAGAGGAGGTTGCTTTAGAGCGCTTATCGTATCTTACGATCTCTTGTGCCGATTCTAAAAAAGCGAAAGCCATAGCCGAAAATTTTTCAAGTAATTATATAAAAACAAAAATTAGCGACGATGTTATTGGCACAGAATACGCAGTAATGCTTAAAAACATTTATGCTATTGCAGCCGGAATTGCACATGGCTTAGGGTACGGAGACAATTTCCAGAGTGTACTTATGAGTAACGCGATTCGCGAAATGAAACGTTTTATAAAGAAGATGCACAAAATGAAACGTAACATTAATAATTCGGCTTATTTAGGCGATTTATTAGTAACTGGGTATTCTGTATTTTCTAGAAACAGAATGTTCGGAAACATGATTGGCAAAGGCTATACCGTGAAATCTGCACAGATGGAAATGAGTATGGTTGCCGAGGGGTATTACGCTACAAAAAGTGCGCATTTATTAAACGACAAGAATAAGAAAAAAACCAAATTGCCTATTATTGATGCCGTTTACGAAATTTTGTATGAAGGTAAAGATCCTAAAGCAACCTTTGCAAAACTTACCAACAAATTAGATTAACTAATCCTGAATTATTTCGTTAAAACTCCCGGAACTCCAATAACAGGAACGGGTTGCATAGCCTTATCGTTTATAGCGTTTTCTTTAAATGTAAAGGTTTTATCAAACATTTTATTGTCTTCAAAAAAGGATACTTTAAAGGTGTTTTTTAAGGCTAGAACATCGTCTTGCAGATACTCTATTTTCGCATAACTTTTAGCAGGTAATTTGTCTATTTTATGACGCATTAAAGTCGTTTTCTTATCTTTGGAAAAGCCTTGAGCTACAATTAAAACGAGTTCTAAATCTACATCTTTATCATTTATAATATAGGCATTCCATTCGTCTCTTTTAAATTCCTTTTGAAACACTTTTACGGCAGCAATATATACGCCTTCAACTACTGGAATATCGATATCTTTCTTCATACAATTAAATTGTAGACTTAAACTGCTCTAAGAAACGCACATCGTTTTCACTTAATAATCTGATGTCGTTAATTTGGTGTAATAACATCGCAATTCGGTCTATACCCACACCAAAAGCAAATCCTGAATAGGCTTTAGAATCAATTTTACAATTCTCTAATACATTAGGATCTACCATACCACAACCACCAATTTCTAACCAACCGGTTCCTTTGGTAATACGGTAATCAGATTCTGTTTCTAAACCCCAATACACATCAATTTCTGCACTAGGTTCTGTAAACGGGAAGTATGACGGACGTAGACGGATTTTAGATTTCCCGAACATTTCGGTAGTAAAATATTGTAGTGTTTGCTTTAAATCTGCAAAGCTTACATCTTTATCTATATACAAGCCTTCAACTTGGTGAAAGAAACAGTGAGAACGTGCCGAAATAGCTTCGTTTCTATACACACGCCCAGGAGAAATAGTACGAATTGGAGGTGCATTATTTTCCATATAACGGACTTGTACAGAACTTGTATGGGTTCTTAATAATACATCGGGATTGGTTTGAATAAAAAACGTATCCTGCATATCGCGAGCCGGATGATATTCTGGCAAGTTTAATGCTGTAAAGTTGTGCCAGTCGTCTTCGATTTCTGGACCTTCACTAACATTAAATCCAATGCGTGAAAAAATATCGATAATTTGATTTTTTACAATAGAAATAGGATGACGTGCACCTATAGAAATAGGTTCTCCCGGACGAGATAAATCGCCATAAATTCCCTTTGCTTCTTCATTGCCTTCCAATTCAGCTTTTAAAGCCTCTACACGCTCTTGTGCCGTATTTTTAAGCTGATTAATGACTTGGCCAAACTCTTTTTTTTGTTCGTTAGCCACATTTTTAAACTCAGCAAAATACTCGTTTAACAATCCTTTTTTACCTAAGTATTTAATACGGAATGCTTCAACTTCTTCTTTAGACTGTGCTTTAAATCCTTCTGCTTCAGCAATAAGTTCTTTTATTTTATCAATCATGATATTCCTTCAAAAATGAATGCAAATTTAATAATTCTTACTGTATATATTCGGTTTCAATGAAATAGTTTACAATAGCTTCTTTCATTAAAATACTTTGTTCTCCGGCTTTTAACGGTGGTAACTGCTCTTTTATAGAATAATGTGGCCAACCTTCTTCGTCTACGTAATCAAATTCATAATACCCATAAGGCACTAATAATTTACAGATAGCAATGTGCATTAAGTCTAATTTTTGATCTTTCTTAAACGTCCGATCTAATTGCCCCAACTCTTGTAATCCTATTAAATAAATAATAGCATCGAGTTCTAAGGTATCCCCATCGGCAAATTGATTAGATAATTTTGTTACAACCTCGTTCCATCGCGATTTTAATTCTTCGTCTCTTGACATATCATTTATATTACGCTTAAAATGCGAGCTACAAAGTTAAAAAATAGCACTTCATTTCACCTAAACATATCATAAAATATGGCAGATTCATTTTAAATATTATATTTGATAAAACAACCAATTCATTATGACTTTATTAGATATTATTCTTGCAGTAATACTCCTTTTTGGCTTAGTTCGCGGATTCATGAACGGCCTTTTTGTAGAAATCGCATCTTTACTTGCTTTGATTATTGGAATTTATGGGGCCATCCATTTTAGTGCTTTTACTGCAACTCTTTTTCAAGATAAAGTAGATTGGGATGAAAACTATATTAGTATAGTGGCTTTTGCGGTTACCTTCGTTGTTATAGTATTGGTTATAGGTTTGGCAGGAAAAGCTCTAACAAAACTCGCTAATTTTGCATTTTTAGGTATCGTAAATAAAATTTTAGGAGGCATTTTTGGCATGTTAAAAATAGGTTTAATTGCAAGTATAGCTCTAAATATTTTTGCCAATTTAAACGATACCATTCCTTTTATGGAGAAAAAAGACCTTGAAAAATCTATACTTTACGAACCTGTAATTGCCATTTCTACAAAACTCTATCCTGCTATTAAGGAAAAGGTAGACGAAAAGAAAAAAGACATCTTATCTGGCAATTAATAGCAATCTAGTTTAAGCTGCCCTCGGTTTTTATAAATACTTAACGGATGTTCTAAATGTTGCTCACAAATGTGTTCTAGAGTTGCTAAAACTCCTTGCTGCATGGTTATAGAACCGCAAATCATTATTACTCCTTTCTGTTTTAAAACTTCGGCCACTTGCTTGGCATCGCGTTCTAAAAGATTTTGCACATACACTTTAGTCTCGTATTGTTGCGAATACGCTAGCTCGAATTTTTGAAGCTTGTTTGCCTTTAAACTATCATCAATCAGCGCCTTATAAATACCGAAAGAGGCTTCTGTTCTCCCTCCCCAATACAATTGCATATTTTGCCCAGAGGTATTCTGGTTTATCATTCCTAAAAATGGAGCAATTCCAGTACCATTGGCTATCATTAGCACCTGTTTTATTCGGTTGGGAAGTCGGAATTCTTTGTTCTTTACCAATCTAGCCTTTATAGAATTACCAGACTTTAAATCGTTTAAATAATTAGAACACAAACCAAGTTCTTGACGCTTTACACTTAAGAAAATGGTATTATTCACTTTACCCACAGAATATAAGCGCTCGATACTATCTGCTTTTGGCTGAATGGCTAACAAATCGCCAGATTGAAACCTTACCAATCCTAGTTTAGGTTTTAATGCCATGGTAAACGTATCATCTGGATTATCTTTTGCAAAAGTTTTATCTAAAACTGTAAAATATCGTTTTCTTTTTTTACGTTCAACTAAATCATCTCCCGGCAATTTAATTTGCAATCCTACTTTTTTCGACCAAGAATTAATCCATTGTGTATAGGCCTCAAAAGATTTGTTATGAATACTAAAAGGCTCTAAAAGCTGAACGGCATTAGGGTCTTTTTGAAACAAGGCATCTACATCTAAAGCATATTTACAAAAATCGGGATAGGCCAAAGACCCAAAACCAACTACGGCATAACTGTAAGCATGATCTGATTGGATTTCTTTAAATTTTTCGGCAAATCGGTTGGCATTTTCTGGAGCTTCTCCTTGCCCGTAAGTTGCCGTAATAACGACTAGATGCTTGCAACTTTTATAAGTAGAAACGTTATTTAATTCTGCTATAAAACTGGATTCTCCTATTTTTAAGAGTTGCTTATGAAGCATATTCGCATATTGTAAGGTGCTTCCGTTTTCCGACCCAATTAAGATAACATATTTACTAGCATCTTTTTTAAAGGTATTTTTAAGCTGAACACGACGACGCTTTAAAGTCATTACAAAACCAGAATACACAAAAAACAGAATGTTAATACAGGCAATTGCTAAAATTAAGGCCCATATAATACTCCCATTTCCTGTATGTAAATTAATACTTAATCGAGAAGCCAGGGCTATTAATGGGTAATTTACCTCGCTTAAAATATCGCCAGTAAATTGATTTACCAAAACTTCGCGATCTTTAAGTTTTATAGTAAAATAATCTTCTACATCTTCAGAAAACGGAAATTCTATTTGACGAACATCTGATAGTTTTGTATCACGAAAAAATGGTTGATCTTGGATACTGAGTTTTGGAGACTCCTTTATCTCCTCGTAATTTACGTTATGTGTAAGGGTTTCCTTCGGTAATAAATCGAAACGATATAAGGATAAATATACACCTGTAAGTGTAATAATAAGTATAGGAATTAAAGACAAACGCCCTAAAACCACATGATAATACTGCGAAAAATTCTCGTTAACAATCTTATTAAAAAAGCGTTTAACACTGCGCTGTCTTTTAATAATTAAAACGGTTCCAGAAATTGCGATTAGGAATAATAAAAAGGAGGCAATACCTACAAAAATACGCCCAATGGATTTTAAAAATAGGGATCTATGAAAATTTGTTGCCCATTTAAAGAGCGGCGCTTTTTCTATAATATCTCCAATTTTTTCACCTGTTTTGGGGTTGATATAAAAGGTTTCAGAATCACCCGCATCTGTTATTACCGATGCTGAAACAAAATCATTTTCATCTATATCTACATTTAAAATTTCAACATAATTTGTTTTTAAATGCTGTATGGTTTCGGCCAGAGTAACCGTATTAAAATCGTCAACTTTATAGGGTTGAATTTGATTAGAAATAGGTTCGAATGCCAAAATAACTCCAGTTACAGAGGCTAATACTATAAAAACAAAAGAAGATACAGCCAGCGCAAGGTGGCTATATCTCCAAATTGAAATTGTCATGCTTATATTATTTAGTTAGGCATTATACGCACGTAACGTATAAATCCTGTGCCTTCTACTTTACTTTTTACGCTCTCTGATGTTAATTTAAACTCGACATCTTTTTCGTAATATTCTTGATCTTCTACAGCAGATTCAAAACGGATACTATAACCTGCATCTATTTTAGAATCTTCAATTTCTACAACGTTAATGGTACGTTGTCCTCCTGCTACAGTTGCTCCAGTAATAGCGTCGATATTGTTTCGCTTTTTACCATAAAACGCCCACCAAGAGGTTAAATCGTTATACCACTCATCATCATCACCTTGCATATACAGCGTTTTTTCGTATTCGCCTTGCGGATTAATTAACGAGATTACTACATAAGCACCTTCCCCCGTGTAATTGGTTAATTGCACCATGCATTTGTATTTCGTTGATGCCTCTACAGCTTTAAATGAATATAAACTAAACACTACAAGAGCAAGAACACCAAGTGTTTTAAGTATAGATAATTTACGCATAAGTTATTTTAAAAAATTAATATTTACGTTGTTTGCTTTTAAAAGTTCATTTTCTTGAGCTAAATCGTAAGCCGTTTCATCGAACTCTGTTTTAATGCTTTTATCGGCACCATTGTCTAATAAAAACTTTAAAACTTTATCGTCTTTAGACGACATCGCAGATTTTAATAAAGGTGTAATCCCTTCATTATTTTCTGCATTTATATCTACTTTATTTTGTTTTGCAAGATTAAGCAATTCAAATTGATTTTGATCTAATGCTAGGTGAAATAAGGTATTTCCGTTAGCTTGAGGTTTAGAAATATCTAACCCTTTTGCCGTTAATAGTGCTAATTTAGCATTGAATTCTGCTTCTTTTTTAGGCGAAAATGATTTTATTAAATACGCTGTTAGGTTATTTCCGCTAGCATCTACAACCTGAACATCTGCACCTTTTTCAATCAAGAAACTTACTACATCTGTTGTGTTTCCTTGCACCGCTAAAGCTAAAGCCGACTCTCCTTTTTTATTGGTTAAGTTAACGTCTTTTACATGCTTTTGTAACAAAGTAACAATCTCTAAATTATTTCTAGAAGCAGCGTTTAAAAATGGAGTATTTCCATTCTGGTCGGCTTGATTTACATCGACACCTTTATCAAGAAAATAGTTTATAACAGCTATATCTTTACTTCCTGATGCCAAACCATGTAAAGGCGTTAAACCTTTGGTTGTTTTTACATTGGCTTTTATTCCTTTACTTTCTAAAAATTTAAAAACGTCTAAACCATTTGTATTCCCTCTACGACCGCCAGCACTTGCAAAAATCATGGCATTTCCGCCTTCATTATTTAATGTTTTATAATCTACACCTTTTTCAATAAGCTGATTTAACATTTTTATATTTCCAGATTTAGCTACATAATTAAAAATTCCATTACCATCGGCATCTTTACTATTTAAATCCAATCCTTTAGATGTAAAATAGTTGATTAAGCTAAAATCGGTATCGCGTTGCGAAGCTAGTAATAAAGCGTTTGCTCCATGATGATCTAAATCTGTTTTTAAATTAGCGCCGTTGGCTAAACACAAATCGTAAACTTTAGTGTTTTTCTGACCTCCAGCAGCAGCAAAGTTTAAAATAGAATATCCGTGGTTATCTAAAATATCTGTTTTTGCCCCATGCTTTAAAAGGTATTCCATGATTTCTATATTACCCTTACTGGCGGCCCAAAAAATGTAAGTGCGACCATCGTGAGTTAACTTATTAACATCGTTACCTTTTATGCCTAACAAATGCTTTATAGTTGCATTTGGAGCCTCTTGTAAAATAGCATAAGCTACCGGATCGAAACTACTCCCATTGAGTTGAGTAGGATCGTTACCTTCTTTAATTTTTAAATCTACTGTTTCAACCGAAGGCTTTGCCCCCCAGAATTCACGGTTTAAAAACGCGTTATTTTCTTGTGCTTGTACAAGTGTTCCAAGCGCTAAAAACGCTCCTAAAATTCCATTTCTTAATACTTTTTTCATGTTTATTTTTTTACAAAAGATTCTATAATTGCACTTATATCAGCCTCATTTTGGTAGTCTTCTTCAGAAAACAAATATTTATATAACTGCTTATTATCTACTTTTTCTTCTAAAGATAAGTTTTTGTCTCTCGCAAAAACCTCATCCCATTTATGGCGTACCAAAGCCCATTTTGCGCTAGTCTTTTTCCAATAATCTTGTGCCGCAACACATTTGCTATCGTCGACTTTAACATAAGTATTGTACCCTTTTTCTTGAGCTATAACCACATCTTTCTTTCCCGCTTCACGCAGTACCTTATCATTGTCCTGATCGTGAATCCAGCCGTCCTTTGTAATTTCCTGACGATTTCTTCTTAAGGTTATATTGTAATCGCTGCGTTTGGTGTATTCTCTTCTTGGTAAAGGGGCGGTTGTTGTATTTTCCCAATAACTTTTGCCATCTACATGTACCCATGACGATGAGCCTTCGTAACGCGGACTATCATCTACTTGAAATACTTTTTGAGTCCACTGGCCTTTAACTTCATTCTTCGGAAGACTAACATAAGTCCATTCGTTATCTCCATTATAGGTATACAAATCTGTATTTTCGTATTCCCAGTCTTGTCGCCAATGTTTTACAATATGAGGGCTTGAAGGATCTCCAACAATTAACAAATGTTGTAAAGCAATTTTATTCTTAGAATCTTCTACCAATTCCACCCATTCTAAACCTTTATCGTGTTTTACTTCTGAAGGCATATACGTTGAATCGTTTGTATAGTTAAAGGTTTCAGCAAAATTAAAATTCACTTCGTAGCAACCACACATACTTTTTATGGCTTCTTGATCTTCTTTTTTATGCTTTTGAGCTGTTGCAATATTAACAACAAATGTAGCGGTACATAGCGTTAATAGTAAAATTCTTTTCATAATTATTGGTTAGTTGTTAATTTTTTTAACAAAATATTTAATCTTATTTAGACTCAATTAAAATAAGATTTTATATTTGTCACAAATTTAAAGAAGAATGAGTCTAAATAAAAATAATATTTTACTTTTTTTTATTATTTGTACGAGCCAGTTTTTAATGGCTCAAGATGCTATTACACTAGCATTAGACTCTACTAAAACTCAAGGCTTATCTGAAGTTATAATTACTGCAACCCGAACCGAACGTCAACTATCTTCTTTACCTCTACCTGCTCAAATCATTTCAAAAAAAGAAATTCAGAAAGTAAATGCCTTACGCTTAAGCGATATATTAAATGAACAAACTGGATTAATTACGATACCCGATTTTGGGGGAGGAGAAGGCATACAACTTCAAGGCCTAGATTCGCAATACACCTTAGTGCTTATAAACGGAGTTCCCCTTATTGGACGTGCTGCAGGAACCCTAGACATTAGCAGAGTTGCCGTGGGTAATATTAAACAAATAGAAATTGTAAAAGGGGCATCGTCTAGCCTTTATGGAAGCGAAGCCCTAGCTGGTGTTATTAATATAATTACAGACGACCCTAAGGAGGGATTTAAAGGCACTGCAAATTATAGACTAGGAACATTTAATACTCACGACGGGAGTTTAGAGTTAGGATATAAAAAAGAAAAATTTGCTATGACGTCGTTTATAAACCGATACAGCAGCGATGGTTATAACCTAAATAACGACAATGTATTAAATACAGTAGAGCCCTTTAAAAACTATACTTTTAATTTAAAATCTACTTACGATTTTACTGAAAACACAGACCTTTTTATTTCTGGCCGATATTATACTCAAAACCAAGATTATGTTGCTTCGGAAACATTAAAAGGGGAAAGTGATATTCGGGAATGGAATGCACATTTAAAACTGAGCCATAAGTATAATGAAAAATGGAATAGTTATTTTGAATTTTACGCCACCAGATATAAAGCCGAAGAATATTTAAATAATCCGGACAATTCCAATTTCAGTTTAAGCGATTTTAACCACTTATTAATACGACCAGAAATTAGAGGAAGCTTTATGCCAAGTGCCAAAAGTACATTTATTGGTGGTCTTGGTTTTAGTTATGAAACTCTAGTACGGACAGATTTTTCGATAAATCCAGAATTTAATTCGCCTTATGCCTATTTGCAATATGACACCAACCCAAACGACAAAATTAATATCATTTTAGGCGCCCGTTTTGACGACCATAGCGCTTACAAGTCTCAATTTAGTCCGAAGGCTGCCATACGTTACGAAATCACAAAAACACTTGCTGTAAAAGGTTCTGTGGGTTATGGTTTTAAAGCTCCGGATTTTAGACAGCTGTATTTCGATTTTACCAACTCTACCGTGGGTTACACCGTTTTAGGCTATAATGCTGTGAGCACTAAAATACCAGAATTAGAAGCTGAAGGGCAACTGGCCAACATCGTGGTATCTGCATCAGAATTTGAAACCGATTTAAAACCTGAAAGCTCGGTAAGTTTTAATCTCGGATTCGATTTTAATCCTACATCCACTTTAACTTTTAATGCAAATATCTTCAGAAATAATATTGACAACCTTATTGACACCCAAGTAATAGCAAATAAAAAAAATGGTCAAAATGTATTTAGTTATTACAATGTAAATGAAGTTTACACCGAAGGCTTAGAACTTAATGCCACTTGGAAACCCACATACAAAATCAGAATAATGGCTGGATATCAGTTATTATATGCTAAAGATAAAAATGCAGAAGAGGCGTTTAACAAAGGAGAAGTGTATGCCAGAGATTCACAAAGTAACGCTTCCTTTTCTCTGGAAGAATCAGATTACTTCGGGTTATTCAATCGCTCAAGACACATGGCTAACTTTAAAGTCTTTTATAAACTTGAAAAATGGAATGCAGATATTAACCTACGCGGAACCTATAGAAGCAAATATGGCTTATACGATACCAACGGAAACACTTATTTAGACCGCTACGACGACTTTGTAGATGGGTATAGCGTGTGGGATATTGCTCTAAACAAAACTATTTTTAAACATTACACTTTAAGCCTTGGCGTAGACAACCTTTTCGGGTTTACAGATACCCAAAACATCAGCAATATTCCGGGCAGAATTATTTACGGAAAACTTAATATTCAATTTTAACCAATTAAATTAATCACTATGAAAATTTTAAAAACTATTACCCTATTAACACTTTTTATTGGTTTCGCATCTTGCAGCAATGATGACGACGATAACACAAACCCTACATTAGAGTTAGAAGCAGAAACCGTTTCTAATATTAAAGCTACTCAAAGTGCCGATTACACTACTAATCCGCCAACAATAACGGGAGATTACATTAAATTCTCTTTTGTTACTGGAGAAACAACGACTGGAGACGATTGGGATATTGCTTTTAGAGGGTCTACAATTCTTGTAAACGGAGGAGAAAAAACGGCGGACGACCAACCTTCAAGGACAGCAAGTGCGGGGACCTACATTACATCTGGAACTTTAGCGAGTGTTATAAAAACAGATGCTTCATTATTTAAGGAAGACAGCACTACAGACGGTTTAGCAATTACTACTGGTTCTGGGAATGGTTGGTATAATTACAACCCGGAAAACCATTTAATATCTCCAATACCAGGTAAAATTGTTGTTGTAAAAACGCACAATGGGCACTATGCTAAAATGGAAATCTTAAGTTATTACGAAAACGAAGAACCTAATGAAGACTTAACGAATTCTCAATATTATACATTTAATTACGTGTATCAACCAAACGAAGGTGTCACTACTTTCTAAATTTCAATTTGAATTAGTCCAAAAAAAGCCACTCAAATTGAGTGGCTTTTTAGTTTTTAGTAAACGTGATTTATTTTTTTAAATCAGTTCTACTTTTCCTGTGCTTAATTTATAAACACCACCAACGATAGAAATTTCACCATTGTCCTCCATTTCTTTTAAAATAGGGCTTTTTTCTCTAATTCTATCAATGGTTAAGGCTACATTATTTTCTACTGTTTTAGCAACAAAATCTTTATTTGTTGAGTTAGATTCACCTTCAAGTTCATTTACAGATTGTTTAACCGCAGGAATAATATTACTCAATAAGGCTGTAATATTTCCTAATTCTACACCGTCGCAAGCCGCTTTAACAGCTCCACAACTTTCGTGTCCAAGAACAAATACTAATTTACTTCCTGCTACTTTACAAGAATATTCCATACTCCCTAAAATATCAACATTTTCAAAATTTCCAGCAACTCTAGCTACAAACACGTCGCCTAAAGCTTGATCGAAAACCAATTCTACTGGTACACGAGAATCTATACATGATAGAATAACTGCTTTAGGATATTGTCCGCCAACGGTTTGTTGAACCAACGCTTGGTTATCTACTGTATTTACCTTGTTCTCGGTAAATCTTTTATTCCCTTCCATTAAATCTTCTAACACGCTTTTTGGTGTTAATGCATCTTGAGCTACTTTGTTTAATGCTGTTGCAATGTGTGCCATAATAATTTAAAATTTATTTTTTTATACATTATTTTTTATCCAACCTAAACAAGATTTGATATTATCAAATACATGTTCTTTAGGTATTAAATCGGGAACGATACCTATGCGTTCCATCATATATTTTGGTTGTTTTAACAACCCTACTAATAGTACTTGCTTGCCTTCGTGTTTTAAATCGACTAAAGTGTCTTCTAATGCATATAACCCCGACTGATCTAGATATTGCATACGCCCGAATCTAAAAATCACAACTTTAGCTTCATCGGGTATAGATTTTGCTAAACGCTGAAAATCGCTCGTAGAACCAAAAAACAACGGCCCTTTTACGTGTTTAATAAACACATTATTTTTAAATTTTTCTGAAATTTCTAACTCATCATCCCAGAATTTTTCCTTTCCTAGAGATTTAACGTTAGAGCGTTCGGCTGTTAAATCTCCTATTTTTTTCATGAACATTAATGAAGCAATAACCAAACCAATTCCTACTGCATACACTAAATTCCAAAACGTTGAAAGTAATAAAACAATCAACATTATTAATACTTCTGAACTGAATTTTAATGGCCCTAATTTTACATCTTTTGGTAAAACAGGAATGGCCTTTAACCCTTTATAATCCATTACACCAATACCTACGGTAACTAAGATTCCTGCCAAAACGGCTGCCGGAATTCGCGATGCTATTGGTCCTAATGCCAAAAGTATAAACAGTAGCATAATACCTGCAATCATTCCAGAAAGTCTTGTTTTTCCTCCAGAATTAATATTTACAACGGTACGTATAGTTGCACCCGCCCCAGGAATACCACCAAACAAACCTCCTATACTGTTTCCTATTCCTTGTCCTATTAATTCCTTATTTGGGTTATGTTTGGTCTTCGTCATATTATCGGCCACCACACTGGTTAATAAAGAATCTATGGCTCCTAATAATGCTAAAGTGATGGAAGCAAAAATATAAGGCGCAATATTCCCGATTTTAAATCCTGTAAACACCTCGAAATGCGGGATAGGCAAACCTGACGGAATTTCCTCTATCGCTCTATAGTCTAAACCAAAACCTACAGCTATTCCAGACATCACAACTAAGGCCACCAAAGTACTGGGTACAGCCGTCGTAATGCGTTTAAATCCATAAATAATAAAAATTGTTCCCAAAGCCAACATAACTTCTAGCCAGTTAATATGTTGAATGGCTTTTGGTAGCACTTTTATAGCGCCTATAACCCCTGAAGCTTCATTGCCAGCTAATGTTTTAGATTCTTTTAAAATATCGTCTTGGGTCACATGTTGTGCACGATTAATGGTTTCTTTGAAATCTTCTAGAACAAGAATGCCTTCGCCAGATTCTTCTTTTAAAATATTTTCTAAAATAAGCTCTTCGGCATGTGGCTTAAACTGATTCACATAAGCCATATCTTCCTTTGGATAATAGCCCAATACAGGAAGGATTTGAGTAATTAATATAATTAAACCAATAGCTGTCATAAACCCTGATACAACGGGATATGGAATATATTTTATATACATTCCCAGTCCGAGAAAACCCAATCCAATTTGAATTAAACCTGCAAAAATAAAAACAGTAAGTATAACGGGTAATGCTTTTACAACATCGCCATCGTTGGCGGCAATTAAACCAGCTATCACTACCATACTTACGGCTGTCATTGGAGCTGTCGGACCAGAAATTTGTGTATTTGTTCCGCCAAAAAGTGCCGCAAAAAAACTTAAAAAAATTGCTCCATACAACCCTGCGCTTGGGCCCAATCCAGAGGACACCCCAAAAGCTAAAGCTAATGGAAGCGCAACTACGCCTGCGGTAATTCCACCGAAGGCATCACCCTTAAGATGTGAAAAGAATTTTTTCATTATCGTGTTTTTATTTCGTTTTCTAAGTTAAATATAATTTTTCATCCAAATTGAATATAAGTAAATTCTTATTAAATCAAATTAGTGAAAATCACAGATTTAAATCTATTTCAACAAGAAAATGGGGCCTTTTACTTGGAGCAAAGACGGGGACGATTATGAGTTTAATTCGGGAGGTGGGGAAACATGCTCTAAAATAGATTGTGTATACATGTTTAAGTAACAATTGAATACTTTTTTAGATTCTAATAATCCAAATGCCACGATTTGATCTTGACAATTTTTAAAGTCTATTTCTATGACTTGAAAAGGTTCGTGCGTATTTTCTTCTTCTGCAAAACTATAAAACATAGAAATATCTGTACCTTTATCAAGTACAGATAACAACGTTGGCGCGGCTAATAAAAGCACAAACAACATGGAGAATATTATAGAAATTACATTTTTAGACATCTGATTTTAAGAATGTACTTAAATTTACGGCACAAAATTGAGAATTACAACACTTTTATATCTGCACTAGATACCCAACCCGTTTTTCCATCTGTTAATTTAATTTTTTTCCAATTATTAACAGTGTCTAATACTTGTACTTTAGTGCCTTCGTGTAACTTAAATACTTCTTGGCTACTTAAATTAGGTTCGCTCTTAATTTGAGTTTCTTGAGCAAAAATTATAGCCGGATGATCTTTATTTGCCAGATTGTAATCGTGAAATGCAAAAAATAAGGTGATAAAACCTAAACCTAAAACAACCAAACTACTTGTAAAGGCTATACGTTTTCTGTTGGTATACTCGGCAAAATAATAGGTTATAAACAAAATTACAAATAGAATAAATAACACCACGGTGGTTATGGCCCAACCATCAAAAGTCATCACATTTGTAAGGTTATTTACAATTTTTGAAATACCGACTTCTGGAATCACTTCTATAGCATCTATAGTCATGTTTCTGGCATAGGCAATGTTGTTTTTTATATCCTTGTCATTAGGGGCCAACTGCAAGGCTTTTTCGTAAAAATATACGCTTGGCGCTACATTATTTAATTTATAATTGGCATTACCTAAATTAAAATACAATTCGCTTGAATGCATGCCGCTATCTAAAATAGCCTGGTATTTATCTATAGCTTCAGCATATTTACCATCATTATACAAAGCATTTCCTTGCTCGAAAAGAGATTCATCTTGAGCAAAAGAGACACTGCTTAACAAAACCATTAGTATGTATAAAATTGCTTTCATCTTAACGTAATTGTTTATCGATTAATGAAATAGTTTTTGCTGCTTTATCTAAATCCTGCTGCATGGTTACTTGGGTGGATGGTGTATATCTTGCCAACTCGCAACTTTCTAACAAGGTTGTAAACTCTGAAACCACTTCGGATTCTACCTGCTTCGTTTTCAGTAATTCTTGAATTTTATCTTTACTTAAATCACCTGTTTCAATATTTAACTTCGCCTTTAAATAGTTATGTAATGCTTTTTCTAGAGCCACATAAAATGCTTCTTTTTGGCCTAAAGCCTTTTTAGCCTCACTTAAATATTTCTTAGCCAATTTATCGGCCTTTCTAATTTTATTTCCGGTAACGTCGGCATCTCTTACTGCTTTTTGCTTTCTGAAAACCATAGCTAACGGAATGGCTAAAAACGGTAACAACAAGGATCCCCAAAACAGTTTGGTTTTAAAGAAATGATTGGTTTTAACAGGTTTTAAATTTGCTTTCGTTTTTACAAAAGCAAAATGATCATTATTTAATACTACGGGCTGTTTGTTTTCTCCAGACACTGTAGGATTAGCTACAGCAGCAGTATTAGTTGGCCCTTGTAACACATCTACAACAATCTCATTGGAAGATATGCGCTTATAGGATTCGGTTTTTAAATCGAAGTATGAAAACGAAATACTAGGAATTGGATATTTCCCTTTAAACTGAGGTACTACCGTGTACGTATCGGAAATACGACCTTGCATTCCATCTAAATTAGTTTTTACATTTTCGTTGTGTTCTGGCTCGTATACCTCTAACGAACTCGGTAAATTTACTTTAGGTAATTCGAATAGTTTTAAGTTTCCGTTTCCAGAAACCTCAACCTTTAAATCTAAAGATTCTGAAGCTTTCAACTCCGTTTTAGACGTTGAAACATTAAAATCGAAATTCCCAACCGCTCCAGTAAAATCGTCTGGTCTACCCTTTTCAGGAAGCTGTTTTACATTAATGGTACGCTCTCCTGCAGAAACTGTTTGGTGGACTTGTGTCATTAATCGACCGCCAAAAATATCGCGTCTATTGGTTGGCACTTCTACTGTAATATCTAAACTTAGAGGTTCTATTTTAAGTTTTCCCGTTTTTTGCGGATACAATACCGTTTTACGTAAAACGACATATCTATAAGCTTCTCCTTTATACGTTCCATTTTGAACTTGCAAGCCTTTAATATCTAGATTCTGACTCCAAAAATCGCTATATTTCGGATTATCTATTTCTCGCCAATTACTCACGCCCGTATTTTGAGACACATACAGCTTATAAACTACCGTAATGGCTTCGTTTAAATACGGATTTGACTTAGAGACTTCGGCAACCAAATGAATGTTTTCTGAAGCCACATATTCGGCATTATTACCATCTTTAGGTTTAGATACCGCAGTGGTAACAGTTACTTGTATTGGGGTTGTTTTATAAACATGCCCATCTATCTCGATAGTCGCTTGGCTAATGGTAAAATTCCCCTTGCTTTTAGGGGCTAAAAAATAGGAATAGGTTTTTAAAAACTGAGACACACCATTAACCCAAGACCGGCTAACCGATTGGTTTGGCCCGCCCACCACTGTAAAATTCGAAAAGTCTGGCGGGTTAAAATTATCACCATCCTTATTCATTTCAAAATCTACACGTAAGCGTTCATTAATTCCAAGCTTTGTTTTACTTACTTTAGTTTCAAACTTTACCTGTGCAAAGGTTACGGTAGAAATTAGTAAAACTAAAACTGTACATATGTTTTTAATCCTTTTCATTTTTAAATTCATTCTCAAAACAAATTACCAATCTTTATCGGTTTGAATGCGTTCCCCTTTTTGTTTTTCGGCATTCATCTTTTCCTGAACTTTTTGTTCTTGATTGTTCATCGCTTCTAGCAAGTTTTTAATTTGCTGTGGCGACATTTGCCCTTGTTGCGGCTTAGGTTGTTGGGGTTGTTCTTTTTTATCTTGATCGCCTTCGCCCTGATCTTGTTTATCATCTTTAGGCTTACCATCTTCATTTTCCTTCTCGTCTCCTTGGTCTTTATCTTGGTCGCCTTCGTCTTTCGGCTCGTCTTTATTATCGCCTTCTTGATCTTGATCCTGATTCTCTTGATCTTTATTCTCGTCTTGGTTTTCTTGATCTTGATCCTTGTTATCTTGATTCTGATCTTTGTTATCGTCCTGGTCGTCTTGGTTATTTTTGTTTTCCTCTTCTTGCTGCTTAGCACACTCTTTTGCTAACCCAAAATTATAACGTGTTTCTTCGTCTGATGGGTCGTTACGCAATGCATTTTTATAAGCCTCGACCGCTTCTTTACATTGTTTATTCTGCATTAAAATATTTCCAATATTATGAAATGCCTTATGCTTTTCTGCTCTATCTGTTGCTTTATTTGCAGCTTGTTGTAAACGATATAAGGACTCTTCAAAGTTTCCCTTTTTGTAATATGAAGTTCCTAAATTATAAATTCCCGAAATATTTGTTTGCTCTTCAGAGATGGCTTTTCTGTAATCCATTTCGGCAGTAATGTAATCATCATTTTTAATGTTCTCATTACCTTCATAAACGAAGTTATTAGACGCTCTTTTCGCCTTTAAAATCGCTTCATTTTCCTCTTGAGCAATTGCAGAAAAGGTACTTAATGTAATAATTATTAATACGATACTTTTCATAATACAAACTCCAAAATCACCGAATATTACTATTTTTTTAGCGGTTTCTATCATAAGTTTTCGTTAAATAAATTTAACTTCTTCAACCAGCCCGTTTTACGATCTAGCAAGAATATGTCTATAAATAAGAAGAAAATGGCAAGGGCTAAAAACCATTGAAACTGGTCTTTAAATTCGGCAAATTGTTTAGCTTCAAACTCGGTTTTATCCATTCCGTTTAAAATCTCTCCAATCTCATCGACAACAGTTTTTGTATGTCTTCCATTTATGTAAACCCCATTTGCTTCGCTGGCAATATTTTTAAGGGTTTCTTCATTTAAACGTGTAATAACGGTCTCGCCATTGCTATCTTTTTTATAATTCATAACAATGCCATTACGCTTTTCTGGAATTGGTCCTCCTTTAACATCTCCTACCCCAATAGTAAAAATTCTAATACCTTCTTCTGCCGCCTCTTCGGCTACTTTTGCAGCTACTTCGCTATGGTCTTCACCATCAGAAATAATTATGAGTACGCGGTTTGTTTGCTCGGCATCGTCATAATATGTTTTGGCTAGATTTATGGCTTCGTTTATAGCGGTTCCTTGCGAAGACATCATGTCTGTATTCATGTTTTGAAGGAACATTTTTGCCGAAGCATAATCGGTAGTAATTGGCAATTGCGGAAACGCTTTTCCAGCATAGGCGATAATTCCGACACGATCGCTAGCTAAATTATTAATGATTTGAGTAACCAACTGCTTCGCTTTTTCAAGGCGATTTGGTGCAATATCTTCGGCCAACATACTTTTAGAAACATCGACAGCAAACACAATGTCTACTCCCTCTCGTTTCACGGTTTCTAATTTAGTTCCTACTTTAGGATTTACTAAGGCAATGGCTAAACTGGCAAAAGCCAAGCAAATAACAACTAGTTTTAATATTGATTTAAACAGTGAACGATTCGGACTTAAACGCTTTAAGAGCGCCTTATCTGCGAATTTTTTTTGGGTATGGCGTTTCCATAATTGCAGCACCAAAAAGATGACAATAATCACCGGAATGACACACAAGGCCCAAAACCATATTTTTTCTTCTAATTGAAACATCTATTATATAAAACTTTTAAATACTGTAGAGCGAAGTAAAATCTCGATTAATAATAACAATCCTGCCAACCACACTAATGGGCGAAATTTTTCTTCGTAATTATAAAATTTAAACTCTTCTACGTCTGTTTTTTCTAGTTTATTAATTTCTTCGTAAATCTCTTCAAGCTTCTTATTATCGGTTGCTCTAAAATATTTCCCGCCGGTTACCTCTGCTATATCCTTTAAAAGAGCTTCATCGATTTCTACTTGAACACGGCCATATTGAAAACTTCCGTTTGGCAATATTCCTATAGGTGATAAGGCCATACCGTTAGACCCCAAACCAATAGTGTACGTTTTTATACCGAATTCTACTGCCATTTCACTCGCAATTTTAGGATCTATAAAACCCGAATTGTTAACCCCATCTGTTAGTAAAATAATTACTTTACTTTTCGCTTTACTATCTTTTAAACGGTTTACTGCAGTTGCTAAACCCATTCCAATGGCCGTTCCGCCTTCAATAATGTTATTATATCTAATATCGTTTAACGATCGTATAACAATGCCTTTATCACTGGTAATTGGTGTTCTGGTATAGCTTTCTCCAGCATATTCTACTAAACCAATTCTATCGTTAGGACGCTCTTTAATAAAATCGGCCGCTACTTCTTTTAAAGCTTCTAATCGGTTTGGTTTTAAATCTTTTGCCAACATACTTGCAGATACATCTATGGCCATAACAATATCGATACCTTTTGTTGTTTTGGTTCTAGACGACACATCTACAGTTCTTGGTCTTGCCAATGCCGTAATTAATAAAGCCAATGCTAATAATCGCAGTGCGAATAATAGATGCTTTAATTTTGGCAACCACGAATTGGTAACTTTAAAACCTTTTATGCTCGACATTTTTAATTCGGCATTCTGTTTATTTTGCTTAAAAAGATACCATACTATTGCTAGCGGTAGCAATAAGAGCAACCAGAATACTTCCTTGTTTAAAAATTCTATACCCTCAAACATTATTCTGTTTTATTTAGTTCTATGGAGTTTAAAATGCGATCTGCCATGTCTTCGGCATATACATCATCATTTTTCCATGTAATTATAATTTCTTGCAACACATTTGGTGCCGTAAAATGCAACATGATATAGTGCCCTGCAACATAGTTTTTGGTATTGGCTACAGGTATGTGTCCGTTACCATAAGTTTTTAAACCTTCGGCTCCGTTTGGAGTTGTAAATTTTTCTCGCTTAACAGTGATATCTGTTACATTATTAAGTTCAAACTGTTTGATAGCACGTTCCGAGGCTTCATTTAAATCTATTTCTGCCGGTTTAGCTTGTTGACCACCTTGCTGTCCTTGCGGATTCTCTGGCGTAGTTTTTACGGTAGAAACCGATACGCTAAACATGTCTAAAATAGAACCGAAACCAAATTTTGTGGTTTGAACTTTATCTTTTAATTCATCTGGTACTGGGCTTTCTAATCGTGCTAAAACTTCGGGAGTTGTAATAGTAATTGGCGGAAAACCATAAGAACTAGTAACCCATTGCCCTTCTAACAACTGTTTGGTATCGTGTCCTAAAATCGTGTCTTTTGTATAATTAAAACCATACTTGATAGCAAAACCAGTAAAAATTAAAGCAATAAGTCCGATCCCTGCCAAGACTGAAATCACGATCTTTTTACGTTTCTTTTTACGTGCTTGTTCTTCTTTGTATGCGAGGTCTAATAACTTCTCTTCTTCATCTGGCTCTGGAAGCACTTCTTTTACATGATCTATCTCTGAAGCGATAGTACTTTTATCCATTTCTGCCAGAGCAATATCTGGAGCAGATTTAGCAAATTTCACTAAATCGGCACGTTTTAAAATACTTTCAATATTTTTAATTGTGTCTTTACTAAAATCTATTTGATTTCCTTCTTTTAATAATTGTAAACGGCTTACCAATTGTGCTGTAGTACTCTCTAAAGCTTTGTCGTAAACTTTTTCATTTAAATAATTACGGAGTACAAAAGTTAACTCTGAGTAGTATTCTTTAATTCCAGAATGCTCTAATAAATGACTTTCGTCTAATTTCTGTAAAGCCAATTTAGCGCGTTCATACGGTGGCAATAGTGCTATTTCTTCGGCTTCGGTAAGTGGTTTTTTACGCCAAACAAACCAGTATAAAATACCTCCTAAAACAATTAATCCTAAAAGAATATAAAGCGGTAAACGCCACCAATTATCGTTTGTTTTTTCGACTTCTATTAGCGGCTTAATATCGTATAGCCCTTGTTTTGTAGAATCGACAACAATATCACGGATTTCAACTTTTAACGAATCTGTTTGAAACGTTTTATCTCCAATTACTATTTTTTGCGATGGAATAGTATAGTGTCCAGAATCGAATTGTGTTAAGCCATATTTTTTGATTAAGTTGAATTTAGCATCCTGTTTTGTAGTATCTACAGGATACGATTGTATAACTTCTAAAGGCACAAAGGTTTGCCCCTCTGGAAATACCACAAGGTTTATAGAATCGGTTTCAACTTCAATTTTATAAGTAATTTGGGCCCCTACTTTTACCGAAGTAGAATCGATTCCAGAACTTATATTTTGGGCATACGAAACGCTTGAAAATAGACCAAACACCATGAGGAAGGTGAGGCCTTTTTTAAGACGATTCAATATTGGGAATTTAAAAATTTTCATAGGTTATTTAAGATTATCATCTGCGTTTAAAATAGCCAAGTAATTTTTTTACATAACTTTCGTCTACACGACAATCTATAGTTCCAGCTCCAGATTTAGCGAAGCTGTCTTTATAATAGTTTACTTTATCTTGATAATATTTACTGTAATTTTTTCGCACTGTTTTAGACGATGTATTTACCAACATTAATTCGTCGGTTTCTTCGTCTTGCATTTGTACCACTCCTAAATTCGGGATACTTTCCTCGCGTTTATCATACACTCGAATTCCTGTTACATCGTGTCGTTTGGCGGCAATTTTTAAAGTCTGCTTATAATCGTCTGCAATAAAATCAGAAAGCACAAAAACAATTGCGCGTTTCTTGGTTACACTAGACAAAAACTTAAAAGCTTCATCGATATTTGTTTCCTTACTTTTAGGTTTAAACTCTATAAGTTCACGAATTATTCTAAGTACGTGTGAACGGCTTTTTTTAGGCGGAATATAAAGTTCTACTGCATCTGAAAACAATATAAGTCCGATTTTATCGTTATTCTGTGTTGCCGAAAAGGCTAAAGTTGCAGCTATTTCTGTAACGACTTCATTTTTAAACTGCTGTTCTGTACCAAACCATTCCGACCCAGAAACATCGACCATAAGCATCATGGTTAGCTCACGTTCTTCTTCAAACACCTTTATAAAAGGTTCGTTGTAACGTGCGGTAACATTCCAGTCTATATTTCTAACATCGTCTCCAAATTGATATTGACGCACTTCACTAAATGTCATACCACGACCTTTGAAAGTAGAATGATATTCTCCTCCAAAAATGTGATTAGACAACCGGCGTGTCTTAATCTCAATTTTTCGTACTTTTTTTAGTAGTTCTTTAGTGTCCATAAGCCCATCCTAAATCCTTCGCAATGCGCAGGACCTGATATAGTTTCAATGTTTAAATATTGTCGATTAATTTGAAATATTGCATTATCTCAGTGTTCCCTGTGGGAATTAACGGCGCTTCTTTTTAAGGAACTTCTATCTCGTTTACAATTTTAGTGATAATATCTTCTGAAGTTATATTTTCGGCTTCAGCTTCATACGTAATACCAATTCTATGACGTAAAACATCGTATACAACGGCACGAACATCTTCTGGAATTACATAACCACGACGCTTAATAAAAGCATAACATTTTGCAGCGGTAGCTAAGTTGATACTTCCACGCGGCGATGCCCCGAAAGAAATTAAAGGTTTTAAATCTGCTAATCGATATTTTTCTGGGTACCTTGTTGCAAAAATGATATCGAGGATATACTTTTCTATTTTTTCGTCCATATACACATCGCGAACTGCAATTTGTGCACTTAAAATCTGCTCTACAGAAACTACCGGATTTACTTTCTCGTAAGACCCTCTTAAATTGGCACGAACAATAAGTTGCTCCTCGTCTAATTTTGGATAATCGATAACGGTTTTTAGCATAAAACGATCGACTTGTGCTTCTGGTAACGGATAGGTTCCTTCCTGTTCTACAGGGTTTTGTGTTGCCATTACCAAGAAAGGCTTATCTAAAATAAACGTTTCATCGCCAATGGTTACTTGCTTTTCCTGCATGGCTTCTAGTAAAGCCGATTGTACTTTTGCTGGTGCTCTGTTAATCTCATCTGCAAGTACAAAATTGGCAAAAATAGGACCTTTTTTAATAGAAAAATCGTTGTCCTTAATATTATAAATCATAGTACCTACTACATCAGCAGGTAATAAATCTGGTGTAAACTGTATACGACTAAAACTCCCGTTTATAGCTTTAGATAAGGTATTAATAGCAAGTGTTTTTGCAAGTCCAGGAACCCCTTCTAAAAGGATGTGTCCTTGACCTAATAATCCGATAAGCAAACGCTCTACCATGTGTTTTTGTCCTACAATAACCTTATTCATTTCTAAGGTTAATAAATCTACAAAAGCACTTTCTCTTTCTATCTTTTCGTTGATCGATTTAATATCAACTGTACTGGTTTCCTCCATTTATTTTCTTTTTAAAAACTCGAATTTAGTAAGCATTTTAACAACCTGCAAATTGTTAATTTTTTTTGTGTGTTGCTGTTAATAATTGGTTAAAAAATAAAGCGCAACACGATTAGTGCTGCGCTTTAATAAAATTTATAAAAATTTAATAAAAACTATTCCAAAATAATGGTACCTAAATCGGTGGTCTCTTCCAAACTCACTAAAACATTTTCTATAGTCTGCTCTATATAGCCTGAAGTTTCATCAGGATAAATTGAAATAGTATAAGTTCCTGGCTTTAAACCTAGAATTAAAAACTCGCCATCAGGATTCGCAAACGTAGTTACGGATTCTGTTTCGCATGTGGCCGTTATTAAAGTCTGAATATTATTTGGAGTTATCATACCGCTTATTGCTCCGGTTTCAGCTTCAACAGTAGCTCTAATTACTGGTTTTAAATTAATATTACCAGAATTTCCTGCAACCACGATAGATTTGTCTACATCAAAATCTAGTAAAAACGTATAACTAATATTTGGTTCTAACACTTCATTTACTTTAATTTTTAACCCAGATTGCTGTGCACTTGGTGTATTTAAAGGAAACGTTTCTCCGTCTATAACGATGGTATTATCTTCGCCAAGAATCAATCGAATCTCTTTTAATTCTCCTGCTGGAATTTCGTATTCATCTACCAACAACACATTAATCCCACCTGTTAACTCCAACAAATCGTAAACTCCTGTATTTATAGCGTCTAGGCTTTGCCAACCATCTTCTTCATTTTCGGTATCCTCGGTTTTAATCATGACATCTTGAACATCGACATACACATGCTCATAATCTCCAGGATTATCCATTAACTTCACCGATATTCTAGCAGGACCATCGCTCCCGCCCTCGTTATTATCGTCGTCACTACAATTAAAGAAGGTAAGTGCTAAAATTGCTATCGATAATATTTTTAAATACTTCGTAATTTTCATATTAATTTGATTTTTGATTTCATTAATATATACGATTATATGTAAGAAATGGACTATATTTTTTGTTATCTAAAACAACAAACAAAAGCATTTACCATAATAAAAAGTCTTAATCACTTCGCTAACAACGCGAAGAGACAATTTTATAAACCGTTTTTAAATGCTAAATTTATATTATTTCTGAAGCTAAATTCAGGAATTATTAAAGAGATATAAGTACATTTATAATGCGAAATACACCTATTTAAATTAAAAATGGATACAAAAACTGCATTAATAACAGGAGCTACAAGTGGAATAGGACGATCTACTGCACATGAGTTTGCAAAACACAACATAAAGTTAGTATTGTGTGGGCGCAGACAAGAACGTCTTGAAATTATAAAAAAAGCTTTAGAAAAAGATACCGATGTTCACATTCTAAATTTTGATGTAAGAGACAAAAAAGCGACCACAGAAGCCATTAATTCGTTACCAGAAGAATTTGCAGATATAGACATCTTAATAAATAATGCCGGAAATGCCCATGGTTTAGACCCTATTCAAGATGGAGACACAGAGGATTGGGATGCCATGATGGACATAAATGTAAAAGGGCTTTTATATGTTAGCAAGGCAATAATTCCTAAAATGACGGCAAGACAATCTGGGCATATCATAAATATTGGATCGTCGGCAGGAAAAGAAGTTTATCCAAAAGGCAATGTATATTGCGGTAGCAAACATGCTGTTTTAGCCATTACCGAAGGTATGCGCATAGATCTAAATCCGTACGGTATAAAAGTTGGAGCCGTTAATCCGGGTATGGTTGAGACCGAATTTTCTCAAGTTCGATTTAAAGGCGATCCTATTGCCAATACAATTTACAAAGGTTACCAAGCTCTGCAACCTCAAGATATTGCTGAAATAATTTACTTTGTAGTGAGCCGACCACAACATGTTAATATTGCAGATTTACTGGTATTTCCTACAGCACAAGCCTCTTCTACCATAATAAAAAAGGATTAAAATGATTAACAAACGACTTCTTATTAAAAACCTATTGGCGCATAATGACGAAAATAGTTTTTATGATAAAAAGCGTAAAGTAGACATCGGAGATAAGGAAGGTAAAGCTAAATTTTTAAAGCATATTTGCGCCTTATCTAACAGTAACCCTAACAATAATTCTTACATTGTAATTGGCGTAGAAGATGAGGATAACGACATTGTAGGTGTCGATTTTTTCGACGATAGCAAAATTCAGAATTTAATAAACGCCTACCTTACAAATCCCCCTATAGTGCAATACGAAAACATTTCGTTTCCACATCTACCAGATCACAAGGTGGTGGGCTTGGTAACCATTCGGGCCAACGACAAAATTACATCTCTAAAAAAGAACATTTGGAAATATTATGGCGGAACTGTGTTTTTTAGAGACGGCAGTATAAGTATGCCAAAAGCTTTCGATATCACGCTTCAAGATGTCAACTCTAAAATTGTGGGAGCCATAGAAAACCATGCACAAAATAACATTGAATACACCTTAAATGGTGTTTTCGATTTTATGAATTCTAGAAAAGACTATCATCCAGAATACCTTGTATTTAAAGAGTATTTTGTAGTGTGCTGGGCCGGGCAAAAGAAAGTTGTAAAAGATAAAACCTATTTCTCTAGAGTAGATATTGAACTTATAAACGAGCAAGTACGTTTGTTTTTTTCAACACTTGATGAAGTGTCGATTACCATTTCAGAAGATTCGTTTAAAATTATTGAATATGTGCATTTAGGACTTCAAAATTCCTTTAATTATTATCCTTTAGAAGAAACTATTATTAGCTTTAAAGACAATGCAAGTTACCATATAAACACAAAATTATTATTCGACCCACCACAGTTCGACAAAAAAATATTGCATCATATTTACAATACGAATAATGTTATTTTAGAAAAATTAAAAAAAGGAATATCGCTTACGAAAACTGAAGAATACGATATTAAAAATCTACCCGCTACATATTTACTCTGTTATTTAAATAATTTCCCGGATGCTCTAAATAAATTACACAGAGCTAAAGCGTATTTAAAATCTTATAGCGGAGAAGTTTATGGGATTTACAAAGAAACCTTACGCATTTTAAGGAAAGTAAAATACAGTTAATTTTTAATTATACATAAATAGCTACCAACTATATACAATTTTATACCAACTATATATTTGTCGGTTTTACCTCGCAAATAGATACTATATTTGTAGTGCTATTAGTCAATACTAAATACTAACCTTGTTTCTCCCAATAAAGATTGGCATTGAAATAAGGTTTTTTTCATGTAAAAAACCACCTATTTTCATAGGTGGTTTTTCAATTTTAAAACATAAAAGAAGATTATTTACCTCCTTTTAATTCTTCTTGCCATTCTAATAATTTTTTCCATTGTCCTTCGTAAGCTAATCTTGCTTGTTCAGGCCATGTTCCTGGTTTATGCACAACGAAAGCTTCTCCTCCTCCATCTAAAATACTCTGGCAAGTTTCAACAGAAGTTTCAGATAAAGCTTTCCATGTTTTAACTCCAGCATTGTGGAATAATTCTTCAATTTTTGGTCCGATACCTTCTACGATTTTTAAATCGTTTTCTTTAATTAACTTTCCAAAAATAGCTTTTGCTTCGGCAGCATTAAATAGAATTGCCGGTGTACTCATGTGAGCAGCCATTCTGCTATCCTGCATTTTTAACGCATTCAATTTAGCATTACAATCTTTTAATTCGCCTTCTAATCTTGCAATTTTATTATTATAAACATCTAAGTCTACTGCTTTATGCCCTGCTTTTCCTAGCAAATATCCTAAAAGAGCACAAATTGCTCCAACAATTAACGGGATTAATATACACATATCCATAATTTATATTTTTTTAAGTTTAAACGTTTTTTTAATTAAGTGTTACAATGGTTCTTCTGTTATTAGCTCTACCTTCTTCTGTAGCATTATCGTCTATAGGCTCAGATTCTCCTTTAGACACGGTAGAGATTTTACTTTCTGGAATATGATTTCTAATGAAATAAGATTTAGCAAAATCTGCGCGTTCTTGACCTAAAACCACATTACTTGCTGTATCTCCAGTATTATCTGTATGACCAACAATACTTGCTGAAGCACCATCTACTTTATCTAAGTATCTAGAAATTTTAGCTACTTTTTCTCGTTGCTCTGCAGTTAAATTAATAGAGGCTTTTGCTGTAGCAAAATGAATTACTAAAGGATTTGCAGTAATTTCATCTTTTATTAATTGTAATGCATCAAGATGAGAATTATCGCCTTCTTCTCTTGTAGAGATTACAAAATTTTCTGGACCGTGATACACATTGTCTTGATCTGGAACTAAGCTATCTTCTAATTTCCCAAAAGTATCTATTTGTTGCGAAGAGATTCCTCTAGAAACAAAATAGTTCTTTACGGCATTTGCTCTAGCTAAACCTAAATTAGGAAAGGCAGAATTATTAGTTTCTTCACTGGTATAAAGCCCAGTAATTTCAACAGTTTTTAAAGGATTAGCGTCTAGATACACTTTTAAACTATCTATACCATTTACTACAACCTCAGAAATTGGGGTTAAAATGGTGATGCCAGACCCTTCAAAGTTAATGTTGTCATTCACTTTAATGTCTAAATTTCCATTTGAATCATTCACTAAGAACGGATTCATGGTGGCTGGTTTAGGTGCTGCGACTACAGGTTCGGTTACAACTTCTTCTTCTGCGCAACAAGTTGAACAGAGATTACAATACAAAATTGTTCCCAAAATAATAGTCAACAAAATACCTAAAAGGTAAACTGCTTTTTTACTCATTAGTTAAGGTTTTTTAAATTATTGCTATTAAGGTATAAATTTATTTGTAAGTATTTTCGATAATAAAATAGTTTCCGACTAAATACATTGTTTTCATCGATTAAATGTTAAAAATTTAAATTTATCGACTTTTTAAAACAATATGTTTACGTTTTTAAAATTCGAATTTTATGCCTTGAGCAAGGGGTAAATCGTTGGTATAATTAATGGTATTTGTTTGTCTTCGCATATACACTTTCCATGCATCCGAGCCAGACTCTCTTCCTCCCCCTGTTTCTTTTTCACCCCCAAAAGCACCTCCAATTTCTGCTCCCGAAGTACCAATATTCACATTTGCTATACCACAGTCTGAACCATTTACAGATAGAAATTGTTCGGCCTCTTTTAAATTATTTGTCATAATGGCCGAAGACAACCCTTGTACCACATTATTTTGAATATCTAAAGCATTATTAAGATCGCCACTATATTTAAGTAGATATAAAACTGGAGCAAATGTTTCGTGTTGTACAATCTCAAAATCGGGCTGAGCTTCTGCTATTGCAGGCTTTACATAGCATCCGCTTTCATAGCCTTTACCTTCAAGCACACCTCCTTCTACCAAAATAGTTCCTCCTTGCGCTTTTACGTTTTGCAAAGCCTCCTCATACATTTTTACAGCATCTTGATCTATTAACGGACCAACATGATGAGTTTCATCTAACGGATTTCCTATACGTAATTGACCATAAGCATTTACCAATGCGTCTTTAACCGTGTCGTAAATAGAGTCGTGAATTATTAATCGTCGAGTCGATGTACATCGTTGGCCGCAGGTTCCAACAGCTCCAAAAACAGCACCTATAATGGTCATTTTTAAATCGGCATCTGGGGTAACAATTATAGCATTATTCCCTCCTAATTCTAACAACGATTTTCCTAAACGTGCCGCTACATCTTGAGCAACTATTTTTCCCATTCGTGTAGATCCTGTTGCCGAAATTAATGGCACCCGCTTATCTTTAGTTAGCAACAACCCTACATGCTGATCGCCATTTACCAAATTTGAAATTCCTTCAGGTAGATTATTTTTGGCAAACACTTCGGCGGCAATATTCTGACAAGCAATTCCGGTTAAAGGTGTTTTTTCGCTAGGTTTCCAGATACACACATCGCCACATACCCACGCTAAGGCAGTATTCCAAGCCCATACGGCTACTGGAAAATTAAATGCAGAAATAATTCCCACAATGCCTAAAGGATGATATTGTTCGTACATGCGGTGTCCCGGACGCTCAGAATGCATTGTCAAGCCGTGAAGTTGTCTGGATAACCCAACAGCAAAATCGCAGATATCTATCATTTCTTGAACTTCGCCTAAACCTTCCTGATAACTTTTACCCATTTCGTAGGATACCAATTTCCCTAAAGCTTCCTTTTTTTCGCGTAATTTATCTCCAAACTGACGCACAATTTCACCTCTTAAAGGTGCAGGTGTATTTCGCCATGTTTTAAAAGCGGCTTGTGCTGTGTTTACTACAGTTTCGTAATCTTCTTGTGTTGTAATTTTTACAGAAGCAATCGGTTTCCCATCTACTGGCGAGTAACTTACTATAATTTCTTTACAACTTGAAAAATTATTTTTTCCTGTAGAAGTGCCTTCATTGACATCTTTTATCCCTAAGGATTTAAGCACTTTTTTTATCCCGAATTGCTCTGAAATAGACTTCATTTTATCGTTTTTATAATTAATCTTACATTATTTTACGAATATAATAATTATAAAGCGCTTACCTTTATTTCGAAACCATAAATAAAGTTTAGAATTCTCTTATTTTTTTAATGTAAAATGTCCTGAAAAGAGTTGTCCATCGATAACGATAGTATACCAATAATCTGAATTTGGAGCAGGCCGATTGTTATAGGTACCATCCCAAGAAAAAGGTGCATTTTTTGTGTGCATCAATAAATTCCCATAACGATCAAAAATAGAAACCTCGGATGAAGCATAAGTTTCAATACCAACTAAATCTAAAGTATCATGAGTCCCATCGCCATTTGGGGTAAAAAACAAAGGAATTACAAAGTGTAAATACGATTCCTTTTTAGCTTCTCCGCAACCATTACGTTCCCGAACTATAATATTATAATATCCTCCGTTTACACGCTCAAAAACAGATGAACTTTGGAAATCCACTCCATTTAGTGAGTATTCAAAATCTCCTGTGTTCTCTGTTATTATATTTATATTACTGCCCTCAGACTTTATGTTTTTTATTATTGGCGAATGAATTTGATTGACTGTAAAAGTCTGGGTGCTTGAACAACCTCCAATATCATTTGTAATTAAAACTGTATAAACTCCAGGGTTGGTCACACTAATTTCAGGGCTTATTTCTCCTGTATTCCATAAATACGTTACACCTGGCTTTGTTGCGTTTAAAATAGCTGAACCATTTTCGCACATTGATAGCGTTTCATCTGTCACTAACGGTGCATTAGAAATGGTATAGTTAACTGCCACTCTATTTGAAGATTTACAGTCGGCTAATTCCGACACAGCTTCTGCATAATAGGTCCCCGATTGCGTAGGCACAAATGAAGTTTGATTGGACACTAATAAATTTCCACCGCTAGCTGAATCATACCAATCAATAAGGACTCCTGACGGCACATTTGTAACAGAAACCGGCAGTTGGGCATTATCGCAAGAAATAATATGGGGTACAATAATTTCTGGATTTGCTGGAGTATTAATAATCTCGACCTTAAACACGTCGGTAAACGAATTACAACTGGCATTATTTACATTATTAACATCTTCTGCTACTTTTGCTCTAAAGTAAGTGGTTTCAAATACTGGATCTGGATTATATTCAGAAGTTATCTCTCCAGAAATATCCTCCCAATGAATAGCATCCGTACTTTTTTCCCATTGATAAAAATGAGTCGTTGCTATAGATGTTTTAGGTACGGCTTTTAACAATCCTACTTGTACAGGAACTTCTTGTTCGCAAACCTCCAAGCCAAGTTTGGCGTTCGAATTTTCGATATCAATATCATCGCCACAGGATTTAAAAACAATATCGTCTATAGCTAGATCGTTACCACAACCTCCAATTCCATTGTTTAACATTTTAAGAATAACCGAACCTTGACCGGGTTGAGATGTGAAAACTAAACCATACTGTTCCCAATTTGGTGCATCTGTACCATAAATAGCACCCGTATCTCCTGAAGCTAGCAAAATAGTATCGGTAATATCCCAAATTTGAAATTTCACATTTATTGGTATACCATTAACTCCACATGTACCATTTCGGGGTAATAAATTGAGTAACCATGAAGAAAACTCGTAGGTTGTATTTTCGCATAATCCTGAAATTGTAGTTTTAAAAAACTCCCCGGCTCTGCTATCATTTGCATTAATAATAAGCATTCTACCATCTACATCGCCAGAAGTATGATCGGTTGTTACATGCCAACCAAACCAATCTGTATTGCTAGACACATTATAATAACCATCATTTGGTCTTCCATTAATAAATGTATATGTTGTAAAACTAGGAGAAGTTAAAGGCACAATAGTTCTGCCTGATCCAAAGTCTTCAGAAAATATAGCGGCTCCTGAGTTTCCTGTACAAAACCCAAGTTGTGAGAAAGATAGTATCGAATTTAAAGATATAAGGATACATCCAATTATCTTTATGCTATTAATTAAAATTTTCACATTTTAAATATATTACTTTAATTTTAAACCATGATAATTTTAAAAAAAGTAAGATTATGACCCCACCCTACTACGCAGTCATTTTTACGTCGAAACAAAGTGAAGACACATCTGGCTATTCCGAAATGGCAGAATTTATAGAAAACCTAGCCAAGCAACAGCCCGGATTTCTTGGTATAGATAGCGCTAGAAGCACTATAGGAATTACAGTAAGTTACTGGAAAACTCTAGAGGATATTACTAATTGGAAACAACAAACCGACCACTTACAAGCCCAACAATTGGGGCGCTCGCAGTGGTATACTTTTTATAATGTAAAAATTTGTAAGGTAGAACGCGAATACGAGTTTAGCGCAACTTAAATCCTTTAGCAGCCCACCACGGATGAATTTCTATAACCAATCTCCCTGCTTTTACCATCGGGTCTGCATTTGCTAAACTATCGGCCATTTTAAGTGTAGGCACATTGTAAATGGTAATACCTCTAATCGCTCCATCATCTCCAAATGGTCCCGAAATGTCTGCATATCCTAAATCGTACATTTTTCTTAAATGTGCCAAATGCTCTTTTTGTAACTGTTGAGCTTCCTCCTCGTTTTGATTTCTTACGGTTCCACTTTTTAAAAATGCCATAAAATACTGCTGCATTAAAACGGTATCTTTTGTTTTTTCGTCTACATAATCAAAGGTCTCAAACCCTTTTGCTTTGAGTTCCGCTTTAAGCGCTTTATAACTCTTTGTTGGCTCGGCAATCTCAGATTTAACTGCCATAGAATCTACCTTAATCTCCGCGGTTTTTAAAGTATCTTCGTCTTGAACATTTACATTTACAGGCTCTACATTATTGTTGTTTTTACAGGTTAAAAACAATAAAAAAGAAAACATTATTAATATATTTTTCATTATTTCCAGGTTTTAAAAGGACGTTTGCTTAATTGAGAATTATAATATTTTATATCTCCGGTCACCTCTTCTCCTAACCAAAGTGGTTTAGAAATGACTTGAGTAGGATGACTTAATTCTACTTCGGCAACAACCAAACCGGCATTGTCTCCAAAAAACTCATCCACTTCAAAAATATGTTGATTCATTTTAATTTCATAACGTATTTTATCTATCACTCCAACTTCACAGAGTTTTAAAAGAGCTTCTGCATCTGTTTTATCGATTGTCTTTTCCCATTCAAACCGCTCTAATCCATTTGCGGTAGACTGTCCTTTTACCGTGAGAAACCCTTCATCTCCGGTTAAACGTACACGTACAGTACGTGCTTTATCGGTATTCAAAAAGCCTTGAATTATGGTTGTTTTCTTAAAAGCTTCTGCTTTATATGCATCAGATTTCACTAAAAATTTACGCTCTATTTCTATCATATATTATTGCTAATTCTTTTATTTTTTCTGAAGGAATACATCTTAATTCATACGTATGTTCTACCAACCAAAGCATAGCAGACACTATAGTTTTGGCGTGAATAGATTTGTATTTCTTAAGTGTTCCTACAAATAATGGCGATGTTAATTTCATTACAACCTTACCTAAATATTCTCCCAACCTAAATTCGTCACGATCGCCAGTAATTAACGAAGGTTGGAGCAAATAAGTGTTTTTAATGTTTAAAGATAATACAACAGCCTCCATTTCTCCCTTGGTTCGGTTATAAAAAACCTTACTTTTAGAATCTGCACCCAAGGCCGAAATACAAATAAAAGTATCGATATTATTTTGTACACATAAGTTTGCCGCAGCAACGGGAATGCCATAATCAATTTTATGATACATCGCTTTATCTGGTGTTTTGGCTTGTGTTGTACCAATACAACAGAATACGACATCGGCGCGAAACACCGTTTTATACCGATCTAAATCGAAAAGATCTATTAAATATTCTGTAATCTTAGCATGCTGAATACCACAAGTCGATCGGCTAAACAAAACAATTCTACTATAATCGCTACTATTTAGAAGTTCTTGTAACATGGTTTTCCCTGTTAATCCGGTTGCGCCTAATAGTATTGCTGTTTTACCCATAAGTTTGCATTTGCTTTAATAAAGTTATTATAAATTTGTGTAATAGTATACAAAACACAAAGCAATAAACCATAGCATTAGCTCACGAAATTATGGAATTAGAAGTTCCTTTAAGAAAAATTATTCATGTAGATATGGATGCGTTTTACGCCTCTGTAGAGCAAATGGATTTTCCTGAACTTAAGGGTAAAGCTATTGCCGTTGGCGGAAGTGAAGTTCGTGGTGTGGTTAGTGCAGCCAGTTATGAGGCTCGAAAATTTGGAGTAAAAAGTGCGATGAGTGGTATTCAAGCCAAACGCAATTGTCCTGAACTTATTTTTGTTAAACCAAGATTCGATAGATATAAAGCCATTTCTAAACAAATCCGGAAGATTTTTTTTGAGTATACCGATTTGGTAGAACCCCTCTCTCTAGATGAAGCGTATCTAGATGTTACGGTTAATAAAAAAGGAAATCCGAGTGCCTCACTCATTGCTCAAGAGATTAGAGCACGTATTTTAGAAGACGTAGGACTTACAGCATCTGCAGGAATTTCTATTAATAAATTTATAGCTAAAGTGGCTAGCGATTACAACAAACCAAACGGACAAAAAACAGTAAACCCAGAAGACGTTTTAGAATTTCTTGAAGATCTTGATATTCGTAAATTTTATGGTGTAGGGAAAGTTACTGCCGAAAAAATGTATCAACTAGGTATTTATACGGGGAAAGATTTAAAATTAAAATCTATATCCTATTTGGAGGATCATTTCGGGAAATCTGGCCGTTATTATTACCATGTAGTTCGTGGTATTCACCATAGTGAAGTGAAACCTAACCGGATTAGAAAATCGCTTGCTGCCGAACGAACGTTTAGCGAAAATTTATCGAGTGAAATTTTTATGCTTGAAAAACTAGAGCATATCGCACAAGAAGTGTCCAGACGTTTACAAAAAAGTAAAGTGGCGGGTAAAACCATTACCCTAAAAATTAAATACAGCGATTTTACACTGCAAACACGAAGCAAAACCTTAAACTACTTTATAAGTGACGGAGCCTTAATTATGGACACCGTAAAAACACTTCTCATTCAGGAGGAGTTAACCAACTCTGTGCGCTTGCTTGGTATTTCTATTTCAAATTTAAACACAGAAAAACAATCGGTTAAAATAGAGCCTAAAAGTGTAAGTGTACAATTAAAATTTCAATTCTAATTTAAATCCGTTCATCTCCAAACCTTTAAATAAAGGCTAATAATTTATCTTCCAGAATAACAATTCTTAAAAATATTGAAATCTACCTATCACATTCTTAATTTAGAATGATTATAATTAAATAAAATTCACCAAAAAGCAGAGTTTCATAAATATTCTCAAATCTACTATTTTTATTTGTACTAAGTCTAAATAAGGTTATTTTTGCCTAAAAATTTAACATGCTTTTAAGCAAACTTAACATCTCATTTTTTTATTTTTTATCAGTTTAGTCGCTTTTTCTCAACAAGCAGATTTAAATGGTAATATAATGTTCGATACTAACGAGGCTGTTTTAGGGGCTCATGTTGTGCTACAAGGCAACGACTTCAAGAAAGAAACCATATCGGACATTAATGGTGATTATCGCTTTAAAAACATTCCTTTTGGAACCTATAATATACATATACATTCTTTAAATGCAAATTCGGTAACCATCGAGGTTCCACATGATTCTAATAACGAGATTCATAATACAGAAATAAAATTTGCAGAATATCATGACTTAGCCGAAGTGGTTGTCACCTCCAAAACCACCCAACAAAAAATTGAAGAACAAGGTTACTCTGTAAATGTTATAGAAACGAAGGAGGCTGGTTTAAGAAATTTCCAAACTAACGAATTGCTAAAAACTAGCGTTGGGGTAAACATAAGACAAAACGGAGGTCTAGGATCTAGAGTTCAATACAGTTTAAATGGCTTATCTGGAAGTGCCGTTCGTATTTTTATAGATGGTATACCAATTTCTATGTATGGATCTTCATTTAGCTTAAACAGCATACCTCCTACCATGATAAAACGCATAGAAGTCTTTAAAGGGGTTGTACCAGGATATTTAGCAGATGATGCTTTAGGTGGTGCTATAAACATAGTATTACATAAAGGCTCTAAAAATAACTTAAATGCTTCTGTGTCTTATGGCTCTTTTAATACCTTACAAACAAATTTAAACGCCTTATATCGCTTCAAGGAATCTGGATTTACTGTAAAAGCTTCTGGGTTTTATAACTATTCCGATAACGATTATAAAGTTTCGGGTCGTAGTGTTGTAGTCACTGGCTTAGGCGGAAAGCAAACGCCTATTACCGCGAGAAGATTTAACGATGCCTACAAATCTGTAGGAGGAATGGCACAGATTGGTTTTACAGATGTAAAATGGGCCGATGAATTTTTAGTCGGAATTACCGGTTCCGATGATTATAATGAAATTCAGCATGGTGCTTTTATGACGATAACACCTTACAAAGGAAGGTTTGTTGAGTCGGATGCCATGTTAGCCAATGTAACCTACCAAAAAAAGAATCTGTTTACCGAAGGTCTCGATGTGAATGTTCACGGATTATTTGGTGAAAGAAACGAGATGGTTAATGATACTGTAGCATGGGCCTATAGTTGGAATGGTGAAAAAGCTATAGACTTTAGAGGGAATGAATACAAATACACTTGGGGCTCTCAGCAAGAAGGCGGACCTACTTTAGCAACTATTAATAGAAATGTGGCATCGGTTAGAACAGGAGCTTCGTATGCTATTAACAGCAATAACCGCATTTTATTAAATCATTTTTACAGTCGTATTGACAGAGAAGATAGCGATGCATTACGATCTGTTTTAGAAAACACCTTTAGAGGGACTAGAGATTTAAACAAAAATATCTTGTCGTTAACTTATGAGTTTAGTGCCTTTAATGATAAGTTAAAAGCAAACGTCTTCGGAAAATATTATCAGCAAAAAACAACAAATATAGATCCGGCCATAGAAACAGATAGTAATGGAAATCAACAAATAGTCGACGAAATTACTGCTAGTAATAATACAGATACTGGTTATGGTTTTGCTCTTTCTTATGAAATAATTCCTAACATTACCTTAATAACATCTGCAGAAAAAGCCATTCGTTTACCAGATGAAAGCGAAGTGTTTGGTAACGACGGAGATAATGTTGTAGCCAATCCAAGCATAAAACCAGAGCTAAGTAACAACTATAATTTAGGATTTAGGTTTGGAGATTACAATATCCAGAAACATGATTTCACCGTATCTACAAATGTGTTTTTAAGAGACATTAAAGATAGAATTGGATTACCTATAGAAAATTCTACAAATATTAATAACGAAACCGTATTGTATGTAAATCAGGGTAGCGGGACATCTAAAGGAGTCGAACTTCAATTAAACTATACTTACAATAATAATTTTGGTTTAAACTTTAATGTATCTCGTTTCGATTTAAAAGTGATTAACAAAGGGATAGAAATAGATGTGCCTAACACACCATTTTTCACCATGAATGGTAGTTTAAGATACTCGTTTAAAAATCTATTTCAAGAGAACACTCAGTTAAACCTATTTTACAACATGTATTTTACAGACGACTTTTCGTACTTACCGCCTCAAGGATCTAACACTGTAGGAGACGAGTTCTTTAAAGTTCCTGAACAATTTGCACAAGATTTAGGGCTAAGCTACGCCTTCCCAGACAACAAATTTGTGCTGAGTTTCGACATAAAAAACATATTCGACAAACCTGTTTACGATAATTTATCGGTACAAAAACCAGGACGAGCATTTTACTTAAAACTTAATTATTTTATCAATAAATTCTAATACACATATCATGAAGAAACATTTTTTAAACCTTAAAACAATAGGTCTCCTAACTTTAGCATTCGGACTTATAACCTCTTGTAGTGATGACGATGGAGGATCTACAGATCCGAATCAACCAACAGAAGATTCTAGATGGATAACAGTTGCTGCTGCTAGAATGGGAGATAACCCTGGCGATGGTAACGGAGGAACATTAGTATATTCTATTAATAGTGAAGATGCTAAAGATCCAGCGGTATCTATTGCTCCTTTTGATAATGGGTTTATTGCACCTTCAAACAGAACTGCAAGATTACAATCATCT
Organism: Formosa haliotis; assembly: GCF_001685485.1. Lineage (NCBI taxonomy): Bacteria > Pseudomonadati > Bacteroidota > Flavobacteriia > Flavobacteriales > Flavobacteriaceae > Formosa > Formosa haliotis. Next base: position 2,500,777 of record NZ_BDEL01000001.1, read on the forward strand.
GAAGATGGTAACACTTTATTCAATATCAGTTATGCTGGAGATACTGGTGGTAACTATACAAAATACACTGTTAACGGTGGACAAAACTTTTCTAAAACAGGATCAGAGGTAAGTATTGCTCCTTATGTAGGGACTGCACCAAGATGGATTAAATTATTCGATGGAGACCAAACAGGAGCTGCTGTTTATGTTTCTAATGAAAATGAGTTTGACGAAGATGGTAAATACACACGTACAAATGCTATTATGGGTGTAGTAACCTTAGATTTAGAAAACTCTATTATAAAAGAATTCGAAGAAAGCAATATTCCGTTAAGCCCTGAAGAAGAAGCTGAAGGCTATTATATTTCTAGAATCGATATGCCTACTTTAAATAAAGCTGGCGATAAATTATATATTGGAGCACGTTTAAGCAAAGTAGACCCTAACACTACAGAAAGTGATAGTGATTTCGAAATTTTAGGATCTAAAACTATTGTATTAGATTACCCTTCATTATTAAACCCAACCATCATTACATCTACAGTAGGACACGGTAATACTAACGGATACCGTAGTATAAATGCCTTTGAATATAACGGTAGTGTATATCAAGCAAACCAAAGCGATCCTGAAGGTTCTCACATCTTAAAAATCAATTCTAACAATGAATATGACAACGAATACGTATTTAATTTAGATGATGCTTTAGGTGTACAAGGTGCTTATATTTTAGCCTGGAGACCTGCTGAAAATGGTAAAGCTGTTATCGCTTACCGTCATGATGGATCTGCAGAGGGAGTTGCTGGACCTCAAGGGTTCTTTGCTCTTGCCGATTTAAATGCTAGAACTGCACAAAAAATTGACGCTATTCCTTACGATCAAGATTTCTACTTATTCCAATATCAAGGTTTTGTAGTAGACGGAACAGAGATATATTTAACTCAAGCTCCTGTTGGAAAGAATGGAAACATTTATGTTGTTGAAACAGAAACTGGAGAAGTAACTAAAGGAGCAGAATTAGTAAATACAACAGGAAGTCATTTCATTGGTGTATTCTAGACCAAGATCTGAATAAAAAGATGGATAACTAATTCCATTTATTTTGTCCCAATCACTTCAATTAATTTCACTAAAAAAGCCTCTCAAACAATATGTTTGAGAGGCTTTATAATTTTATAAAAAAGGTGAATTATAAACTACAGCTTGTAATTTCTGTAACACGTAATGTATTAACCATTCCTTTATCTTGAATTGGCATTGCTGCTAAACTAATTAACATATCGCCTTCTTCTAAGTAGCCTTTTTCGCAAGCTAACTTGTTTACATCTTCAATAGTCTCATCTGTACTAACAAACTTATCATAGTAAAACGCTTTAACACCCCATAGTAAATTTAATTGGGTTAAAATTCGCTTGTTAGAAGTAAAGACTAAAATGTGAGCTGATGGTCTCCAAGCCGAAATTTGGAATGCCGTATACCCACTATTTGTTAATGTAGAAATAGCTTGTGCATTTATTTCGTTTGCCATATTAGCAGCATGGAAACAAATCGATTTTGTAATATAACGCTTAGTACGAATATGTGGAGGCGATTGTGGCACTTTAATAAGTGGTGAATCTTCTACACTCTTAATAATATTCGACATTTGTCTGATAACCTGAACAGGATATTGCCCTACAGAAGTTTCTCCAGAAAGCATAACCGCATCAGCACCATCCATAACCGAGTTTGCAACGTCGTTTACTTCGGCACGTGTTGGGGTTAAACTAGTAATCATGGTTTCCATCATCTGGGTCGCAATAATTACCGGGATTCTAGCTTTTTTAGCACATAACACCAATTGCTTTTGGATTAATGGCACTTCCTCTGCTGGAATTTCTACACCTAAATCTCCACGAGCAACCATTAAACCATCACAATACGCAACAATTTTATCGATATTTTCTACGGCTTCTGGTTTTTCAATTTTAGCAATAATTGGAATTTTATAATCACTGTGCTCTTTTATAAGCTCTTGTAGTTGCATTAAATCTTCTGCATGACGCACAAAAGATAAAGCCATCCAATCTACTTTTTGAGAAATTGCAAAAATAGCATCTTCTATATCTTTTTCTGTAAGTGCTGGTTGCGAGATATTCGTATTTGGAAGGTTAACACCTTTTTTAGAACGCAATGGTCCTCCTTGAATAACTTTGGCCTTAACTTCGTCTACGTCGTTTGTAGAAACCACTTCGAAGATAAGTTTACCATCATCTAATAAAATACGTTCTCCAGCTTTTGCATCTTGAGGAAACTGCTTATAAGTCATGTAAACACGCTCTTTAGTTCCTTCAAAACGTTCGCCAGTAGCGAAAATAATCTCGTCTCCTGGGTTTACAAAAACCTCGCCTTTCATTACACCTACACGTAACTTCGGACCTTGTAAATCTCCTAAGATTGCAGCATTGTAACCGTATTCTTCATTTAATTCTCGAATCATTTTAATACGCTCAGCAACATCTCCATAATCTGCGTGAGAAAAATTAATTCTAAACACATCGGCACCTTCGTCTAACATGCCTTTTAAAACTTCTTTCGTACTCGTTGCTGGCCCTAGGGTGGCCACTATTTTGGTTTTCTTTCTTTTCAACATTAATTAAAAATTAAATTGTCTTTAGATTTTAACTGATCCACATTTACCGTATATGTTGTAATAACTTGAGGTATTTGTTGGATTTTATTTACTATTATTTGTTCACTTATTTGTAAGTCTTCCTTCGTAATCTTCATTAAATAATCTACATTTTTTAACTCAGGTATTAAGTTGTAAGACTTTATAATCTTTTCTTGATTGGTAAATAGCGATCCAGAACTTTGTAAACTGTCTTCTTCTCGTTTACAGATATTAGAAACCAAATTATAGGTTATTAAATTTGATTTATCCTTCCATTCAAAAATGGAATACGCAGCCGAGAAATATTCGTAATCTATATCTTGGGCTCGTCTTGTTAGACTTAAATTTAAATTTTTATTTAAATAATAAGCTAATCTATAATCTTCTAACCGACTATGTATAGCAATTAAAATATAATCTATTTCGTCTAAAAAGTCTTCAAGATTAAGTTTATGTATCGCCATAAAAGTTAAAATAATTAAACAAAGGTAACATTTATTAACATAAATAAATGACCTTTTAACTTAAGTTAGTGTTATATTTTTACGAAAACGATATAGTTTATGCGAATTATTAAATAAAACCGTAACTATTTGGAAAAGAAACTAGTTTAATTTTGTAATTTCTTTTTGAAAAACAAAAAAGGCACGTTTAGAAGCTTTTTCTTCAGCTTTCTTTTTCGAAGTTGCACGCGCTTTAGCCACCACTTTATTGTCTATGGTTAGCTTAACAGCAAAATGTCTTACATCGTCATTTCCTGTATCGTCGTACACATTATAATCGAAAGTTTTCTTTTCTTTTTGGCACCATTCAATAAGTAAACTTTTATAGCTTATTACTTTTCCTTCTAGTTTTTCTATATCTACAAAAGGAATAATAATGCGCTTATGTATAAACTTCTCGCAATATTTATAACCACGATCTAAATAAATAGCACCTACTAAAGCTTCAAACAGGTTACCGTGTATGTTGTCGCCAAATTGACCTTTAGGAATTTTACTTTCAACTAAGTCTATCAAGTTTAAATCGCGACCCAATTCATTTAAATGCTCGCGACTCACAATTTTAGACCGCATTTTAGTTAAATATCCTTCGTCTCCTCCTGGAACTTCTGTATATAAATGCGAAGCAATTACGGCGCCCAGCATGGCGTCTCCTAAGAATTCTAAACGTTCATAATTTATAATATTTCCCTTTTTGTCTCGAATATTCATAGACCTATGGGTAAAAGCAGTACGATAATAGCTTTCGTTTTTGGGTTTAAACCCAAGTATTTTGGTAAGAGAAATAAAAAAATTCCCGCTCTTTTTAAAACGGGAATTTAATATGTTACGAATGTTTTTCATTCGAGTTTAATCTAATTTTCTGAATAATACACAAGCGTTGTGACCGCCAAATCCGAACGTATTACTCATAACCACTTTAACATCGCGCTTCTGTGCTTTGTTAAGTGTTAAATTTAATTCTGGATCAATTTTTTCATCAAAAACCTCATGGTTAATTGTTGGTGGCACAACACCATGCTCCATTGCTAAAATAGCAGCAATAGCCTCAATAGCGCCGGCAGCTCCTAACAAGTGACCAGTCATAGATTTTGTTGAATTAATATTGATGTTTTTAGCGTGCTCACCAAAAACTTCAGTAATTGCTTTTAATTCTGCAACATCACCAAGTGGCGTAGACGTACCATGTGTATTGATATGGTCTACATCTTCAGGTTTCATTCCTGCATTTTCTAAACAATTTCGCATTACAGCCATAACGCCTATACCTTCTGGATGTGGTGCCGTCATATGATGTGCGTCAGATGACATACCTCCACCCATAACTTCTGCATAAATTTTAGCGCCTCTTGCTTTTGCGTGCTCGTATTCTTCAAGAATAATAGCCCCTGCACCTTCTCCTAATACAAAACCATCTCGGGTTGCGTCAAAGGGTCTAGATGCCGTTGTTGGACTTTCATTTCTTGTCGATAAAGCATGCATGGCATTAAAGCCACCCATTCCTGCAATAGTTACAGCAGCTTCACTTCCTCCAGTGACTATAACATCGCACTGACCTAAACGAATGTAGTTTAGAGCATCAATCATAGCGTTTGCAGAAGAAGCACATGCCGAAACTGTAGTATAGTTAGGTCCCATAAATCCATTCTTAATAGATATGTTACCTGGTGCTATATCTGCAATCATTTTAGGTATGAAGAACGGATTGAAACGTGGCGATCCATCTCCCGCAGCAAAGTTTAATACTTCGTTTTGGAAAGTTTCTAAACCACCAATACCTGCTCCCCAAATTACACCTACTCGTAATTTGTTTACGGCCTCAAGATCTAATTTAGAATCTAAAATAGCTTCGTCTGAAGCTACCATAGCATACTGAGTAAACCGGTCCATTTTACGAGCCTCTTTTCTGTCAAGAAAATCGGTAGGATTAAAGTTTTTTAATTCGCAAGCGAATTTTGTCTTGAACTTCTCAGTATCAAAATATGTTATAGGAGCAGCACCACTTTTTCCACTAATTAGACCTTCCCAATATTCATCCTTGGTGTTTCCAATTGGTGTAAGTGCTCCTAAACCTGTAACTACAACTCGCTTTAGTTCCATAAAAATCTTTTTCCTTATTTAGCAGCTTCTATGTATGATATAGCTTGACCAACTGTTGCAATGTTTTCTGCTTGATCATCTGGAATTTGGATATCGAATTCTTTTTCGAATTCCATAATTAATTCTACAGTATCTAATGAATCTGCTCCTAAGTCGTTCGTGAAGCTAGCTTCAGTTACAACTTCGTTTTCATCAACACCTAATTTGTCTACGATAATCGCTTTTACTCTTGATGCAATGTCTGACATAATCTTTAATTTTAAGTTTTAAATAAGGTGCAAAAATAAAAAACTTTATTTTAAAACACGCTTTTAGTTTAAAAATAGTGAACGTAATTTAATTAATTTAAACCAAAGTGATTTAATTTTGCAGCATAATTATTAATTAATTTCTTTTTTTACTGTTGAATTTATCCCGTTTTAAGTCCTGTATTACAGTGATTATCGCGATTTAAATGCTTCGTAATTTTATAAATATACAACATATGAAACGCATTGTAATTTTTGCATCTGGATCTGGATCTAATGCCGAAAACATAATAAAGTACTTTAATACCACTCAAAATGCATCAGTAAATCTTGTTCTTACTAACAATCCACATGCCAAAGTGCTAGACAGATGCAAAACTCTTGGTGTAAGTGCACTAGCCTTTAATCGTGTTGCGTACTCTAAAACCGACCATGTTTTAAATATTTTAAAAAGCGTAAATCCAGATCTTATTGTCTTGGCGGGATTTCTTTGGAAATTTCCAGAGCCTATTTTACAAGCGTTTCCAAATAAAGTTATCAATATACATCCCGCTTTGTTACCTAAATTTGGCGGAAAGGGCATGTACGGCATGTATGTACATCAAGCAGTCGTACAGCATAAAGAAGTGGAAACAGGTATTACCGTACATTATGTAAACGAAAATTACGACGAAGGTGCTACTATTTTTCAAGCCACTTGCCCCGTGCTAAGCACAGATACTCCAGACGATGTTGCCGCTAAAATCCACGATTTAGAAATGGAACATTTCCCAAAAATTGTTGAATCGGTATTGTTTGATTCCTAATGAGTAAAAAACAAAAAAAATATTATACCGTTTGGAAAGGATACAAAACAGGCGTTTTTGAATCTTGGAACGCGTGCAAAGCCCAGATAAAAAATTACCAAGGGGCGGTATACAAATCGTTTCCAACTTTGGAAGCCGCAAAACACGCCCTAAACAATAACCCAAAAGACTTTATTGGCAATACATCTTTTAAAAGCGGATTGTCACCAGAACAATTAAAAAAAATCGGACAACCAAATTACAATTCTATATCTGTAGATGCCGCTTCTAGTGGAAATCCAGGCATTATGGAATATAGAGGGGTCGATACTAAATCTAAAAAACAACTATTTATTCAAGGTCCTTTTCAGCAAGGCACAAATAATATAGGCGAGTTTTTAGCCATAGTACATGGTTTAGCTTTGCTTAAAAAAAACAACAGCAACCTCCTTATTTATACCGATTCGAGAACGGCTATAAGCTGGGTAAAAAAGAAAACCTGCAACACAAAACTAGAACGAACCGACAAAAACAAAGATCTTTTTATTTTAGTTGATCGCGCTGTAAGTTGGCTAAAAAATAACGACTATACAACAACAATAGTGAAATGGGAAACTAAAGCTTGGGGAGAAATCCCGGCAGATTTTGGAAGAAAATAAATGTAATTTACTGGGTTTTAGACCAAAATTTGGATATATTTTAAGATGAATAAATTACTCGCTTTCGTACATAAAGGCTATATTTGCCAAAAAATTTGACACCTCATTTATGGGCCAATTAGTAATTGTAGGGACTGTAGCTTTTGATGCTATTGAAACCCCTTTTGGAAAAACTGATAAAATTCTTGGTGGCGCTGCCACATATATCGGACTGTCTGCCGCGCAATTTAACGTAGATAGCGCCATTGTATCTGTTGTTGGAAACGATTTTCCGCAAGAATATTTAGACTTATTATCGGAAAGAAATATAGATATTTCTGGTCTTGAAATTGTAAACGATGGTAAAACTTTCTTTTGGAGCGGACGCTATCATTTCGTTATGAACACTAGAGATACTCTTGCTACCGAGTTAAACGTATTAGCAGATTTTAATCCTATTGTTCCCGAAGCTTATAAAAAGGCTGAAGTTGTGATGTTAGGAAATTTACACCCCCTAGTACAACTTGGGGTTATCGAGCAAATGGAAAATCCAAAGCTTACCATATTAGATACCATGAATTTCTGGATGGATAATGCTTTAGAAGATTTACATAAGGTAATTGCTAAAGTAGATGTAATTACTATAAACGACGAGGAGGCTAGACAATTAACCGGAGAATATTCTTTGGTTACTGCAGCACAAAAAATATTCGCCCTTGGGCCTAAATTCGTAGTTATTAAAAAAGGAGAGCACGGTGCTTTATTATTTCATAAACAACATATTTTCTCTGCCCCTGCTTTACCTTTAAAAAGTGTATTCGACCCAACAGGAGCCGGAGATACTTTTGCAGGTGGTTTTGCAGGATATTTAGCCAAGACTAACGATTTTACTTTCGAAAACATGAAAACAGCCATTATTTACGGCTCGGCATTGGCCTCGTTTTGTGTAGAAGAATTTGGAACCAAACGTCTGGAAAAAGTTACCGATAGTGAATTAAAAACACGATTGCAGCAATTTAAGGAGTTAACAACATTTAATATAGATTTATCATAAAAAAACGCGCGCTTATTTTAAGCGCGTTTTTTACTTAATTTTATAATATACACAATGAGCGATGCTTTAAAACATGAATGCGGTATAGCACTCATAAGACTTTTAAAACCATTAGAATACTATAAAGAAAAATATGGTACAGCATTTTATGGCGTAAATAAAATGTATTTAATGATGGAAAAACAACACAATCGCGGTCAGGATGGTGCTGGTTTTGCAAGTATAAAATTAAATACTAAACCTGGCGAGCGCTATATTAGTAGAGTGCGATCTAATGCTCAACAACCAATTCAAGATATTTTCTCTCAAATTAACGACAGAATTAATCAAGAATTACAAGAACACCCAGAATATACAGACGATGTGGCGCTACAAAAAGAAATATACCTTATATAGGTGAAGTTCTTTTAGGGCACGTACGCTATGGAACGTTCGGAAAAAACAGTGTAGAAAGTGTTCATCCGTTTTTAAGACAAAACAACTGGATGCACAGAAACCTGATTCTAGCAGGTAACTTTAATATGACCAACGTAAACGAATTATTCGATAATTTAATTCGTATCGGGCAACACCCAAAAGAAAAGGCTGACACCATTACTATTATGGAAAAAATAGGACACTTTTTAGACGATGCCGTTGCAAAAAAATATAAGCAATTAAAAGCTGAAGGCTTTTCGAAAACAGAATGCTCTCCTATCATTGCCGAACGCTTAAACGTAGGTAAAATTTTAAAACGAGCAGCTAAAAACTTCGACGGAGGATATGCTATGGCAGGGATGTTAGGTCATGGAGACTCTTTTGTATTAAGAGATCCTGCCGGTATCAGGCCAGCCTATTACTACAAAGATGACGAAGTTGTGGTTGTAGCTTCAGAACGTCCTGTAATTCAAACTGTTTTCAACGTGAATTTCGAAGATGTTAAAGAGCTAGAACCTGGTCATGCTATCATCACTAAAAATTCTGGAAAAGTAAAAATTGAAAAAATTCTAGAACCTACAGAACGTAAAGCCTGTTCGTTCGAGCGTATTTATTTCTCTCGAGGAAGTGACGCAGAAATTTACCAAGAACGTAAAATGTTGGGTCGCTTATTAATGCCTAAAGTTCTTGAAACTATAGATTACGACACCAAAAATTCGGTGTTTTCTTATATTCCAAATACAGCAGAATCATCGTTCTACGGGATGATAGAATCTGTTGAAGATTTCTTGAATAAAAGAAAAACTAAAGCCATTATAGAAGGTAAACGCAGTCTATCTGAAGAACAGGTTACCGAGATCTTAAAAGAACGTCCTAGAATAGAAAAAATAGCGATTAAAGATGCTAAACTACGTACGTTTATTACCGAAGATAGTAGCCGTGACGATTTAGTAGAACACGTTTACGATATTACCTACGGAGTTATTAAAAAAACCGATAATATTGTAATTATAGACGACAGCATTGTTCGTGGTACCACGCTTAAGAAAAGTATTATTAGAATGCTAGACCGTTTGCACCCTAAACGTATTGTTGTAGTGTCGTCTGCACCACAAATTCGTTATCCAGATTGCTACGGAATTGATATGGCTAAACTTGAAGATTTAGTTGCTTTTAGAGCGATGTTAAGCTTACATAAAGAACGCAACACTTATCATTTAATTGAAGAAGTGTATAACAAATGTAAAGCTCAAGTTGAATTAAAAGACAATAAAGTTAAGAACTTTGTTAAGGAATTATACGACGTATTTACAGATGATGAAATATCGACCAAAATTGGCGAACTAATTTCTGATGAGTCTATTAATGCTGAAGTATTTACCATTTTTCAAAGCGTAGACAACCTTAATAAAGCTTGTCCGAAAAATTTAGGAGATTGGTATTTTACAGGTAATTACCCAACACCTGGAGGGAACCGAGTGGTAAATAGAGCATTTCTTAACTTTTTCGAAGGAAACAACCAACGTGCTTACTAAAACAGGTACTACTTGAAAATTTGATAATTAAAACATTGTATAATTACGTTTTACCTAATTTTAATGCACTTAATCTAAAAGATTATTTGAAAATATAAAAATCCTCTACTTTGGTCCTACCATAACATAAGTAGGTTAAGTTCATGGTAGATTTGGGGCAAAAAAGGTGAACTAACGTTCACCTTTTTTATTTTGTAACCTCCTTAAAACGAGCAAACTTCATAATTTATATAAACAAAAAAGGCTTCAATCTCTTGAAACCCTTGTTATCACTAGTGGAGAAGATGGCTCTCGAACCTACGATTTCATAAAACTTCATATACCGTCTTAACCCTTTTATAATAAGACTTTTACTATATTTGAATTATATAGCACATCACAAAGCCCCACTTGATTTCATTATAATTGGGTGTGAAATTGGGTGCAGAATTTATTTTATATGATTCAAATAAAACGAAATTTAATTTTCTCCCTTGAAAAAAGAAAAAAAGATGGAGTATTAATAACTGAAAATACACCTATCAGATTACGAATAAATTTTGGAGGTTCTCGATTAGATATACAATCGGGTTATCGCATAGATAATTCTAAATGGAATCAAGATAAAGAGCAAGTAAAAAATGGGGCTTTTAACAAGCTTGGACAAAGTTCGGCATCAATTAATTCTCGCCTATTAGAGTTAAAAGTTACAATACAAGACCTTTTTCATGAATATGAAAGTCAAGATAAAATCCCAACAAAAGAACAAATTAGACAAGCTGTTAATGAATTAAAAAACAAAGGAAAAGTTAATATCAAAAAATCTGATAAAAACTCTTTTTTTGAAATTTTTGACCAGTTTGTAAATGAAAGTAGCAGACTAAACAACTGGAGTATTGCTACTAAAAATAAATTTGCTGTTATAAAAAACCATCTTACTAATTTCAATCCGCAATTAAAATTTGAAGACTTTGATGAAAGTGGACTTACGGATTATCTCATCCATCTTAGGAAAGAAAAGAAAATGCGTAATAGCACCATTAAAAAACAACTTGGTTTTATCAAATGGTTTCTTAGATGGAGTTTCGAAAAAAAACATCATAATAATGATGCTTACCAAAGTTTTAGGCCAAAAATTAAGGATGCAAATAAAACTGTAATATTTCTAACAGAAGAGGAAAAGGCTAAACTACTTAATTATGAAATTCCTAGCACTAAAAAATATCTAGAAAGAGTTCGTGATATACTTTTTTTTACGTGCTATACAGGGCTAAGATATTCAGATGTGCAAAAAACGGCCATATTGAGCCACCCACAGCGGATTAAAGTGAGCATAGCGCGGCGGATGAAACTGAGCCACCTACAGCGGGCGAAAGTGAGCCACTAAAAAATCGATTCTATTTGTACGGCAATTCCGATCTTTTTAAACAAAAAGATCATGGACAAAAGAAGTGTCTCCTGTCATGCATTTTACCCACAAAGCAGGCGATAAATTATTTATAGATTTTACAGGAAAGAAGCTCTCTATAGTGGATAAAGACACTGGAGAAATACAAGATTTAGAAGTCTTTGTTTGTGTTTTAGGCAGTAGTCAATACACTTATGTAGAAGCTTGCCAGAGCCAGAAGAAAGAAGATTTTATGGCCTGTATAGAAAATGCTCTTTGGTTTTACGGAGGTGTACCACAGGCTTTAGTGCCAGATAATTTAAGGGCTGCCGTGAGTAAGAGTAGTCGTTACGAACCCAAGGTTAATGCGGATTTAGTAGATTTTGCTGCTTATTACGAAACCGCTGTATTACCAACAAGAGCTTACAAACCACGCGATAAAGCTATTGTTGAAAACACGGTTCGGATTATCTACACACGTATATTCGCTCCGCTTCGTAATGAGACTTTTCATAGCAGAACAAGCATTAATAAAGCCATACAAGAGCAGCTTAAAAAGCATAATAATATGTCTTTTAGAGGTAGAGAATACTCTAGACTCACCTTGTTTAACGAAATTGAAAAACAAGCCTTAAAACCCTTACCAGAGAAGCGTTACGAGATTAAACGACAATCCAGAGCTACGGTTCATAAAAACAGCCATATATACTTCAGTAAAGACAGGCATTATTACAGTGTACCTTACCAGCATATTGGCAAACGTGTAAAAGTTATATACTCCGATAGTAGTATTGAAATTTACCATCAAAACGAATTATTAACTCTTCATGCCAGGCAGTTTAAGAAATACGCTTATACAACTATAAAAGAACATATGCCGTCCCATCATCAATTTATTAGCGAATGGAGCAGCGAGAAGTTTATCAGTTGGGCAAGCCAAATAGGGCTACATTGCCAGACTCTAATCATTAAAATTCTAGACAAAAAACAACACCCAGAGCAATCTTATAAATCCTGTTTAGGCATATTACATCTAGCTAAAAAGGCAGGAAAACAGCGCCTGGACAAGGCCTGTAAACGTGCCTTGGATTACGGCTCTTATAATTATAACATTATAGATCGCATCCTTAAAAATGGATGGGATGAGCTAGATGAAGATGAGAAGGAGTCCATAGATATCCCTAAACATAATAACATCAGAGGTAGTCAATATTATAAATAATTTAAACTATGAATACAAAAACACTAGAACACATGAAGCAGCTAAGGCTTTTTGGTATGCACCGAGCCTTTGAAAGTAGTTTAGCTCCAGAGAGTATAAACTACACTAACGACGAACTTATAGCTTACCTTGTACAGTCTGAATGGGATGATCGCCAAAACCGAAAAATAGAACGCTTAACAAAGGCAGCTCGTTTTAGATACAGTGCTGTTCTTGAAGCTATAGATTACGATGCCTCCAGAGCACTGGATAAAAATCAGATCCAACGTTTTGCTAGTTGTGATTTTATTAAAAACAGCCAAAACATCCTCATAACAGGTAGTACAGGTGCAGGTAAAAGCTATATGGCTTCGGCTATAGGGCATCAGGCTTGTTTATTAGGTTACAAGGTAGCGTATTACAACACCTATAAACTTTTTACATTATTAAAAACAGCGAAGGCTGATGGTTCGTATTTAAAGCAAATTAGTAAACTGGAAAAACAAGATTTACTCATCTTAGATGATTTTGGACTTAAAGCGATGGACAATATTAATCGCCACGCTTTAATGGAAATTATTGAAGACCGTCATGGAAAACACAGTACCATAATTGCTTCGCAATTACCAGTAGAAACCTGGCATAAAATGATAGGAGAACAAACTATTGCGGATGCTATTTTGGATCGCTTGGTACATACAGCACACCGACTAGATATTAAAGGTGAATCTATGCGTAAAAAATTAAAAAATAATACTAAATTTAACCACAAAGGAATCGATTTTGAGCACTTAGTTTACTATGCTCAGTTTCATCCGCCGCAGGTGGCTCACTTTGTCCGCCCCATCCAACTACCAACACTTTTAGAAATTACATAATCTAATCGATCAATAGCTTTTTCAATTTCTTTTATTGCAGCTTCAAAAGCAGAAGTATCTGAAACAACCTCAACGGTAATTGCTGAATTTACAATTGATAAGGCACCGCCTAAAACATCACCTGCAGCTATTTGACCTATACCAGCTGCAACTCCTGAAAGTTGATCTAATAATTTAGCTGTATCATCATCTCCGAACTTTCTAAACATTTCAGAAATCTCACTAAAAGAACCTGCGAATTTATCTGCTATACTGGCTAAATCGCTTCCCGTTTCCTCATTGATTTTCTTTATTTGGTCCTCAAGCTTTTTGTATTCGTTAGACTCCTTGCCTAAAGTATCTTTAACTTGTTTTAGCTCTTCTTTTAATTCTGACTTTTTGCTAATTAAACCGCTTCTGGATGCTGACTGAACAAACTCGTAAAAGTTTTCAATTTCTGTTTTTTCCTCATTTAAATACTTCTTGGCTTCATCTAACCTAGTTTTAGAGGCTTTTATTTTATCTGCTAATACTTTTTTCTCTGAGTCACTTTGAGCCTTATAAAAAGCCTCGTATAAATTACTCAGTTCGCTCTCAATAGCGTTAACTGAAGTTTTATCAATCTCTATATCTAACGGCAAAACTAAAGGCCTAATTTCAAGGTTTAGAGCCTCTTCTATTTGTCGAGGTTGTAAACCTGTATTTCCTAAAGCTTCTAATATTCTGAGTTTTTTATTTGAATCTTCTGTAGCTGAATATAAATTTCTTAAATATTCAACATAATCAGTTTCTTTAAGATCGTATTGCTCTTTTAAAGCATCTGCAAGCTCAGAATCTTTATTCTCAATTGCCAGGACATAATTATTATACTCAGATTCTCTCTTTTTAGATCATCTGTAAACGCTTGTAAATCTGTTTTAGTTGAGGACCCACCACCAGTAGGTATTTTATATTCAAAGAATGCTTTTCTTTTTCGGCCGCCTTTGCTATTTCTGCATTTTCAGACTCTAAAGAAGATTTTAATATATTTTTGTTTTGAGAATATTGTTCTCTTGTAACGTTGTTTATTTTTTCAATTTCAGCCGCTGTAATAGCTTGATTATTTAAGTATGTTTCTTGAGCTTTAACAGCCTCAACAACCGCCTTTGTTCTAAAGTCTCCATACTTAGCGTACAACTCATTTAACGTTGTAATACCTTTAATTTCTTCAACTATAAAAGGTGCATCATTTGAATTATCTGAAAGTGTAGTTAAAAAGTCTTTAGCTTTTTTATTTGTCTTATCTAATAATTCCCCAAATGTATTTACTTGTCTAACTTGATCATCATAATCACTAATTTCTGAAAATGGAACTGTTATTCTGGCATTAGATGGTAAGTTTGAATTTCGGTCAATAAGTAACTCTCTAATTTTTCTAATCTTCTCAAGTCGATCACCCTCACCATCTAAAATAGAATTTAATTCGTTTTGATAAGTCTGAGTTAATTTAGGTAGATTCTTTAAAAAGTCTCCATATTCTTCATAAAGATTTGCTGAAATCTTTTTACTTATTTTCTGAGATTCTTCAATTACAATTTCAATGTTTTTAATGTCCTCACCGAATTTCTCATCTGTGATCTTTTTATTTAAAACATAGGCATTATAATTTCTTACGGCTTGACCTAATTTATCATAAGCATTTGTTTGATCGTCAATTCCTGAAACTATCGAGGGGTTTATACTTTCAATTTCTTTTAAAATTTGAATTTGACGTTCTTGTGTTGTTTCTAAAGAAGTGTATTCGATATAAAGCTCATTGATAGCATCTGCCTGCTCATCATATTTACGAGATAATTTATCATTTTCTTCAAATAAATCATTTAGAGCTGCGGCCATTCTATTACTCATGCTTAATACGGCCTTACCTATATCCTCAGTAGTACCTCTTAAACGGTTTCTAAGAATTTCTAACTGATTTACATTACTACTAGCCATACGTTCAAACGCATCACTACTAGAATTTGCAGCGTTACTCATAGCTTCTAAATCTGAAGCCGCACCGCTGGCATTTCGCCCTGTAGTACCTAATATAGCACCTACAGCCTCAATAGTACCGACCATTTCCTGCAACTCGGTTTGACTTCCATTTGCTTCATCTGCTAATACAGAAAAGGCTTCTTGTAAAGTTAAAGTTTCACTCCATCCATCACCTAATACCTTATTCACTCCAACAATTGCAGCACGTATTTGAGTCATAGCTTGAGCCGTTGGTACACCTTGCTTTGTTAATGTAGCAATGGCCGCGCTAACTTCTGTAAAGTCTATATTTGAAGCCGCTGCAATTGGTGCAACGGTTGACATACTCGCGGCTAATTCTGAAAAGGTAGTTTTACCTAATTGAACGGTTTTGAATAATATGTCGGCTACGTTTTCAGCTTCGGCTGCATCTAACTTAAAAGCGTTTAATACGGTTGTAATACCATCGGCCGCTGTTATGGTATCGGTAACACCTGCAACGGCTGCCTTTGTTGCTACTTCTAATAATTGCAAACCCTGAGCGCCATCGTAACCAGCTGAAACGATTTGATAATAGGCTTTAGCTAGTTTTTCAGGTCCGTCTGGACTAACTTTAGATAAGGCAAAAACACTCTCAGCAATACCATCAAAGTTTTCTTGAGTCGCTTCTGAAATGGTTTCAACCTCTTTCATTGCGTTTTCAAAGTCACGTGCTAAATTGTAAGCATCCGTTGAAATTGTCGCAAATGCAGCCGCGGCACTTACGGCCAACGCTGCAAAAGGATTGATCTTTGCTATTGTAGATGAAAGACTCTGAACGATGTTTACTACATCTGCTGAGTCTGATTTTAAACCGGTTGTGTCGATTTCTGCTGTAAAAAATAATGAGTTATCCCCGCTTACTACTGCCATTTGTTCATTTTTTTAAAGTCCATTTAAAACGAATACTATAAAATCCTGATCAACTACGGACCCACTAATTACGTCATAGCCTTTAGCCTCGACATAAGCCGAATACTCCATACCTGCAACGCCAAATAAAGCAATTCCTTTAGGATGTTCAAAAGCTAGCCTATTAGCTAATTCTTTAGCCTTATTTTGACCAACTTCTAAACCCTCAAAATTTGATTCTATTGTTTGACCATCATGTGTAATCATGTAACCTATAGAGCTTCTTAGGTTTCCCGTTCTGTCTCTATAATTGCCCTTTTTACGAGCATCATTTACAAATTGTTCACCTGCGTATTGAAGAACTCTAATTAGTTTTTTAGCAATATCAGTTTGAAACTGATCTACAATACCCTGAACTTGATTCCGGTTAAACTGTGGTTTTAATCCTGCCATTCTATTTATAATATCCAGTATTAAAAATAACTATAAACCATACTGATTTATAGAGTATTGCGGCGAACTTTCAGTAGTAGGTATTGATAAAAAAAGATGTAGAATAGAATAAAATATAAACAGGAATTACGCGAAGCCTTGAAAAGTGATAAATATAAAAAATCGGGCAAATAGTGGGCAAATCATAAAACCAAAAAAGGTTTCAATCTCTTGAAACCCTTATAAACACTAGTGGAGAAGATGGGATTCGAACCCACGACCTCTTGACTGCCAGTCAAGCGCTCTAGCCAACTGAGCTACATCCCCAAAATATTATTTTACACCTCTTAAAACCAAGACTGGAATTGGGCTGTAAAAATCCTTTTTCAAAATTACATTTTTTTCCCACATTTTGGTAAAAAATCCGCGTTTTCGTCGAAGTACACATAAAAGATCCGGATTATGTTCTTTATAGTGCTCTAAAACACCTAGAAAGGTGGTCGGATTTTCGGTAAACGAAGTGTCTGTTATTAAACTTGATAGCGATGCACTCACATTAAAATCCCCTTCATTATAAAAAGGTGTTTTTACTAATAGTAAATTCACCGTAGCCTGAAACTTATCTTGAACCTGTATTAATGTACGCAATGCCGTTTCCTTTTTAATAATAGCCGATTTTATAGCCATTAAAATATTAGAAATAGGTTTAAACGTATACCCTTCCGGTACAATTAACGACGGAATATTGGTGTGTTTTATTATTTTTCCAGAGGTTTTACCCAAAAATACTTCTTCTTTTATAGAATTCGTTCTTGGTTCTACCAACATTAAATCTATATCTGCTGTTTTACAAATAAGCTCTAACGTATCCACAAGCTTCCCTTTAAAACTTTTAACGACAACCTCTACGTTTTTAGTGTCAATACGCTCTAAAATACTCTGTAAATACGCCAAACTTTCTCGCTCTAAAATATGATCTATTTTAACCAAAGTACCTGCTTTTAAATACACATCATACACCTGTACAACATACAATCGTGCACCAAAAGCTTCGGCAAAATCGACGGCATATTGTAAATGACTATCAATATTCTTTGAATGACCTACAGGGACTAAAATATTTTTCATAACATAATATTGGTTTAAAGCGATGGTAAAAATAACAATAAAACAAATTCAAAATCTTACAAAATAAACTTCTACACCGTAAATAATTTAAAACTTCTAAAAAAGTCCGACCTTCGTGGCGTTCTTAAGCATATATAAATTCAAAAATACATTTTTATTGGAGCAGTCCATTTCACTAAAACACATTAATACATTAGCTGTTCCTGCAATTATTGCAGGAATAAGTGAACCCATTTTATCCATTACCGATACGGCTATCATTGGAAATGTAAACATAAACCCTACCGAAGCTTTAGCCGCAGTTGGGATTGTAGGTACTTTTATTTCGATGTTAATTTGGGTACTCGGCCAAAGCCGAAGTGCCATTTCGTCTATCATTTCGCAATCTGTGGGTGCCGATACTCTCGATGCTGTTAAAAACCTACCAGCACAAGCTATCTTTTTAATCACCTCGTTAAGCCTTGTAATTATTTTAATTACTTACCCCTTAGCCGAATCTATTTTTAAACTCTATAATGCGTCGGGTTTAATTTTAGAGTATGCGCAAGATTACTATAAAATTCGAGTGTTTGGATTTCCGTTTACACTCTTTACTTTCGCTATTTTCGGGGCTTTCCGCGGGTTACAAAACACCTTTTACCCTATGGTGATAGCTATTGTAGGTGCCGTTTCTAATATTGCATTAGATTTTATTTTGGTATACGGCATACCAAAATATATTCCTGCCATGCATATACAAGGAGCCGCCTACGCCAGTGTTATTGCACAACTCATTATGGCTGTTTTGGCAGGCTATTACTTATACAAAAAAACTGAAATCCCGCTAAAACTAACCTTTCCATTTAATAAAGAAATCAAGAATTTCTTATTCATGATTCTCAATTTATTTATTCGGACTTTAGCCTTAAACACAGCCTTATTTTTTGCGAGTTCATATGCAACCGCCTACGGAAAAAACTATATCGCAGCCTACACTATTGCCATTAATATTTGGTTTCTAGGTGCCTTTTTAATAGATGGTTTTGCCAGTGCAGGCAATATACTATCGGGAAAATTATTCGGTGCCAAACGCCCAGATCTCCTTATAAAACTGAGCAACAAACTTATTGTACTTGGTATTGCTTCGGGCATAATATTAGCACTTTTAGGATGGATGCTGTATAAACCTATCGGACTCCTTTTCACAAAACAACCTGAAGTATTAACCGAATTTTACAACGTATTTTGGATTGTACTTGCTATGCAACCTCTATGTGCTTTAGCGTTTATTTTTGATGGTATGTTTAAAGGTTTAGGCAAAATGAAATACTTAAGAAACGTACTCCTAGCATCTACCTTTTTAGTCTTTATACCAACCTTGCTCCTATTCGATTATTTCGACTATAAATTATATGCCATTTTTATTGCCTTCACCTTTTGGATGGCGGCTCGAGGTATTCCGCTTATTATAAAATTTCGACAGCTTTTTTTGATCCCTAAATAACTATTCCTAATACTTATATAATATGAATCGTCGTTATGCTGAATTTATTTCAGCATAACATAAGGGTAAGACCACACAGGGGTAAAAGATAAAGTTAATTATGTTGATTATTTCATTAACCGATAATAAGATCCCTATGATAGCGGATAAATATAAATTATAGCGCTTAAAATCTAAAAATCACCTAAATTTAACCCCGATTAAAACCTTAGTCAAAAACAAAACATGATTCCATTATTACAAGATTTAAAAATAGAAGATAAAATTGCCCAAGCCCCAGATTCCAATTACGAAATCGGGGTATTTATTGGTTCCATGATTCCCTTTGTATGTCTTGTAATTATGGCATATATCATGTACTACTATTACAAAAAGAACAATCAAGACAAAAACATATGAAACTATCTGAACTATTAAGCGGAAACGGATTTTTCTTACTTCTAGCCTTAATCCTAGTCATTATCTACTTTTACAATCGTATTAAAAGCAGACGCCGCTAAAACCCTAGCGCGTTTTTAACCAGCCCGTAATACTTAAACGCTCTGTATTTACAGGTTTTACCTCGTGCTCTAAAATCTGACTTTCAAAAATAACAACACGCCCTGGAAACGGATATATAACTTTCTCGACCTCAACCCCATTCTCATTTGTATAAATAACCAATTCGCCTCCATTTTCGGGTTGCCAATCTTCATCATTTAAATAACAAACAAACGATAATTTTCGCCTGTCATCATTCTGAAACGTATCCAAATGGCGTTTATAAAACGTCCCTTTAGGGTAAATCGCATAATGGAATTCTTTGTGTAAAATACCCAGAAAACAAGTTCTATTTAAGTACGATACTAAGTCATTTATTTTATTAAAAAATAAATTTTCGGCATGATTCGTATAGCGTTCATCTATCCATAAAATCACATCACCTCTAATCGATTTTACTATCGTTTCATTTAAACGATTACCAATAGCAGCCTTTTTAAACGCATCCTCTTCATGTTTTTCACGAATAGACTGTCTCAGTTCTAAAACCTCATTTGCATCAAAAAAGTTATCTATAATACTGTACTGCTGAGTCAAAAGATTATCAATAATCCTTTCGTATAACGGATTCTCAGCATCAACCAACGCTTCAAACAGCGTGCTCATTAAAAGTGTGTGCCCATGTTAAGTTAACCCTCTATATTTTAAAAACTTAAGTTGTTTTTCGCATAAAAAGTGCGCAAATGTAATCTAAAAACAAATTGCTTTTACAAATTCGGTACCTTTGCACTGTTAAAAAATCAAATCATGAGTAATATTCGAATTACCAAACAATTTACTTTCGAAACCGGCCACGCCCTTTATGGTTACGATGGCAAATGTAAAAATGTACACGGCCACAGTTATAAACTTTCGGTTACCGTAATTGGCACGCCTATTACAGACAAGACCAATGTAAAATACGGAATGGTTATCGATTTTGGCGATTTAAAGAAAATTGTAAAACGCGAAATTGTAGATGTATTCGATCACGCTACGGTGTTCAATAAA
Organism: Formosa haliotis; assembly: GCF_001685485.1. Classification (NCBI taxonomy): domain Bacteria; kingdom Pseudomonadati; phylum Bacteroidota; class Flavobacteriia; order Flavobacteriales; family Flavobacteriaceae; genus Formosa; species Formosa haliotis. The sequence goes on from NZ_BDEL01000001.1 coordinate 2,521,575, forward strand.
AACACTCCTCATGTAGAATTGGCAAACGAACTAGAACAACGCGGCCACAACGTTTTGTTAGTCGATTATCAGCCAACCAGCGAAATGATGGTTATCGATTTTGCACAAAAAATAAAGCAGTATTTACCAACTCACATTGCCCTACATTCGTTAAGGTTACAGGAAACAGAAAGTAGTTTCGCCGAGTGGTACGCTAGCGATAACCTTTAGGGCGTTCCCATACGCTGCAGCTACGGGTCAGGCTTTCGCAAGTCGCTTTTTAAATGCAAAAAAACGCATTTAAAAGAGCTCCAACAATTGCTCAATCCTTAACGCAGATCCAAACCAAGAACAATTTTTATATTTACAGCATGCAAATTCCCGAAGGCAAAAAAATATACTTCTCGTCAGACAATCATTTAGGCGCACCAACGCAGGAGGTCTCACTTCCACGCGAGAAAAAATTTGTAGCGTGGCTAGACGAAATCAAGCAAGATGCAGCTGCGATATTTCTGTTAGGCGATTTATTCGACTTTTGGTTCGAATACAAAACCGTAGTTCCAAAAGGCTTTGTACGTACCCTAGGAAAACTTGCCGAAATTCGCGATTCCGGAATTCCCATTTACTTTTTCGTAGGGAATCACGATTTATGGATGGACGATTATTTCGAAAAAGAATTAAATATTCCCGTTTACCACAAACCTAAGGAATTCACCTTCAACAATAAAACCTTTTTAATAGGTCACGGCGACGGATTAGGCCCTGGAGATAAAGGCTACAAACGGATGAAAAAAGTGTTTACCAATCCGTTCTCAAAATGGTTATTCCGTTGGTTACATCCAGACTTAGGGGTAAAACTAGCCCAATATATGTCGGTTAAAAACAAACTCATTTCTGGCGACGAAGATGCTAAATTTCTAGGCGAAGACAACGAGTGGCTCATACAGTATTGCAAGCGCAAACTCGAAACCAAAGTATACGATTATTTCGTGTTTGGTCACCGTCATTTACCAATGGAAATTGCATTGAACGATACCGCTAAATATGTAAATCTAGGCGATTGGATTGGGTATTATACGTATGGTGAGTTTGATGGTAAAGATCTTAATTTAAAAACTTTCGAAACTAAGTTATAATCAACGTCATACTGAACTTGTTTCAGCATGGCGTAACTAACTCAAATTTTCTTACTCGAATGAGCCCCTGAAATGAATTCAGGGTGACGAGAAACTTTGCTAATGTAACAATGCTAAAATATAGCAGTGTAACAATTACATTAATTATACCTCTATCAATGGAGATGTAATTAATTTCAAATAAACTAGAATCACAAAACCATCAAGTACGTCATGCTGAACTTGTTTCAGCATCGCACATCAAACTCAAATTTATTTACTCTAATGAGACCCTGAAATGAATTCAGGCTGACGAATCAGTCATGAAAATAATTCCTAATTCAAAAGTAAAACTAATAACTTCAAAGACAACATCAACGTCATGCTGAACTTGTTTCAGCATCGCACATCAAACTCAAATTATCTTACTGGAATGAGACCCTGAAATAAATTCAGGGTGACGTGAAACTTTGCTAATGTCACAATGCTAAAATATAGCAATGTAACAATTCCCTAAATTAAACCACTATCAATGGAGATGTAACGAATTTCAAATAAACTAAAATCACAAAAACCGCCAAGTACGTCATGCTGAACTCGTTTCAGCATCTCACATCAAACTCAAATTTATTTACTCTAATGAGACCCTGAAATAAATTCAGGGTGACGAATCAGTCATGAAAATAATTCCTAATTCAAAAGTAAAACTAATAACTTCAAAGACAACATCAACGTCATGCTGAACTTGTTTCAGCATCGCACAACTAACTTAAATTATCTTACTCCTATGTGACCTTGAAATGAATTCAGGGTGACGAGAAACTTTGCTAATGTAACAATGCTAAAATATAGCAGCGTAACAATTGCCTAAATTAAACCACTATCAATGGTGATGTAACGAATTTCAAATAAACTAAAATCACAAAAACCGCCAAGTACGTCATGCTGAACTCGTTTCAGCATCTCACATCAAACTCAAATTTATTTACTCTAATGAGACCCTGAAATGAATTCAGGCTGACGAATCAGTCATGAAAATAATTCCTAATTCAAAAGTAAAACTAATAACTTCAAAGACAACATCAACGTCATGCTGAACTTGTTTCAGCATCGCACAACTAACTTAAATTATCTTACTCCTATGTGACCTTGAAATGAATTCAGGGTGACGAGAAACTTTGCTAATGTAACAATGCTAAAATATAGCAGCGTAACAATTGCCTAAATTAAACCACTATCAATGGTGATGTAACGAATTTCAAATAAACTAAAATCACAAAAACCGCCAAGTACGTCATGCTGAACTCGTTTCAGCATCTCACATCAAACTCAAATTTATTTACTCTAATGAGACCCTGAAATGAATTCAGGCTGACGAATCAGTCATGAAAATAATTCCTAATTCAAAAGTAAAACTAATAACTTCAAAGACAACATCAACGTCATGCTGAACTTGTTTCAGCATCGCACAACTAACTTAAATTATCTTACTCCTATGTGACCCTGAAACTAGTTCAGGGTGACACCGTGGAATGTCTATAAATTTTAGCAAAATTCCAAAGCACCACCTTTTTGCATGACCACATTGCTTCAGCGTCTCATTGCTACATTAGTATATTAGCAAATTGTTTCATTGCTACATTGGTACATTAACCTACCCTTCATTCTCATGCTCCTCCAAATCCTTGCGTAAATCTAATTTTCTAAAGGTTGGTGAGAATATTCCTGTAGTTAATACAATTAGTAATGTCATACTACCTCCAAAAACAACTGCGGTGACGGTTCCCATAAGTTTAGCTGTAAGACCACTTTCAAAAGCACCCAGTTCGTTTGAAGAACCCACAAACATAGAATTTACAGAGGCGACACGCCCACGCATATGGTCGGGAGTTTTTAGTTGTAAAATAGTCTGACGAATAACCATTGAAATACCATCAAACACACCACTAAAAAACAACGCCCCTACCGATACCCAGAACCAAGTAGATAATCCGAAGACAATAATACTACATCCAAATCCGAAGATAGCGACAAGTAACTTCATCCCAGCATTTTTATTCAGTGGGATATACGCAGAAATAATCATAGTAATAAAAGCACCCACAGCTGGAGCAGCGCGCAGCACACCAAACCCTTGGGGACCGACTTTTAAAATATCTTGCGCAAATACTGGTAGTAACGCCACAGCTCCTCCAAATAATACAGCAACCATATCTAAAGTAATAGCTCCTAAAATGGCTTTGGTACTAAACACAAACTTCACACCTTCTTTTAAACTCTGCATCACCGGCTCTCCTATTTTCGGATTTAAAATCGGTTTTTTCGAAATTTGAGTTAAGGCAATTAATGCTGTTATTGAAAACGCTACAATTAAACACATAGACCAGTGTACGCCAATTAAATGAATAGAAAATCCTGCCAATGCTGGTCCTAATACCGCTCCCATTTGCCACACCGAACTGCTCCATGTCGCTGCATTAGGATATAACTTTTTAGGCACCACTAAAGACAATAATGAGAAAATGGTAGGACCTAAAAACGAACGCACAAATCCGCCAAGAAATACTAAAAAGTAAATGGAATATAGAACTACATTTTGAGAAAGGTCGCCTACAATTTTTGGCCATGTGAGTAGAAATAATCCGAAACTAATTACCGAAAACCCTAGAATACATTTAATTAGCAAACTCTTTTTTTCACTCTGGTCTACAATATGACCTGCAAATAAAGCCATAGATACGGCTGGAATCACTTCCATAAGACCGATGATTCCTAAAGACAACGGATTTTTAGTAATACTATACACTTCCCATTCTATAACAATAAATTGCATAGACCAGGCAAATACCATGGCAAAACGGACTAATAAAAATATATTGAATTCTTTGTACCTTAAGGCAGCGTAAGGGTCTTTTTGTTTCATAAACGGTTAAGCTTGCAGCAAAAGTACAAAAGTGACCGTTTTAAAATCTTACAATCATTTTAATTTTTACAGGTGTGATTAATATATTCAGTTAATTCTAAATGAAATAATGTTCCATTTATTAAGTCGTAAATAGCGTTTAACTCTAGAGCATTAATAGCGAGATCTACTTGTTTGCAGGGCGTTTTTAACAACATAAAACGGTTACGTTCTTTCCTTTTACAAACAGCACACGGATTTTTAGATCTTACATATGAGATTTGCTGCTGAAACTGAATAATTTCTCGATGGGTTAAATAAAACCCCATATCACGAAAAATAATCTGAATTTTTGGAGACGGCGTTTTGCTGCCTTCTTCCTTCCAAATAAACGAAACTCCGAATGTATTGTGGTAGATTTTATTGATATCTTGATCCATTTCAATGCCTTTTGAAGCACTAAAATACTTATTATTTATATTTAATCTAAATAAAAATAAAATTTATTTTAAATCTCTAAGTTTTAATTGCAAGCTGGTTACGCCATTCCAGTAGTTTTCATCTATAGTATAAACCACATTAAACGGCTTTGTTGTAGAAACCGCATCAATTTTAGCCCCTAAACCAAACCCGATACATACAATTGGCTGAACCTGACCTTGTTTTACTGTAATACGCAAGTGATCTTCCTCTTTACCAACGCATTTACCGTAACCTGTATCTACAACAGCTTCCGTCATAAAAACGGGAGTCATATTCCCTGGACCAAACGGTGCAAATTGTTTTAAAATACGATAAAACTTAGGAGTGATGTCTTCTAAATTAATTTTGGCATCTATTTTAATTTCGGGTGATAATAATTTAGGATCAATGGTTTGCGACACTACATCTTCAAAAGCTTGTTTAAAAGCATCATAATGTTCTGGAAGCAAGGTTAAACCAGCCGCGTATTTATGTCCGCCAAACTGTTCAATATGTTCGCTACAAGCTTCTAAAGCATTATACACATCAAACCCACTGACGGAGCGTGCCGAAGCCGCCAATTTATCGCCACTTTTAGTAAACACTAAAGTTGGTCTGTAATAGGTTTCGGTTAATCTAGATGCAACAATACCAATTACACCTTTATGCCAATCGTCTTGATACACTACCGAAGTAAACCGGTCTTGCTCCTTCAGTTCTTCAATCTGATTTAAAGCTTGTATAGTAATCTCTCTATCGGCTTCTCTACGGTCTAGATTAAAACTTTCAATTTCTGTCGCATACGTTTCAGCTTGCTTTTCATCCCTTTCGGTAAGCAACTGCACGGCATAAGTTCCGTGTTTCATTCGTCCGGCAGCATTAATTCTAGGCGCTACAATAAAAACAACATCTGTAATGGTAAATTCGGTTTTATCAACCTGATTTAAAATGGCCTTAATGCCTGGTCTCGGATTCTCGTTAATAATTTGAAGTCCGTAGTATGCTAAAATTCTATTTTCGCCAGTAATAGGCACAATATCGGCGCCAATTGCTGTGGCTACCAAATCTAAATATTCTCCTAAATCGTCTATGGCTAACCCTTGCCGAGACGCTAAAGCCTGAATGAGCTTAAAACCAACCCCGCAACCACACAATTCTTTATACGGATAATCGCAATCTTCCCGTTTAGGATCGAGAACTGCTGCAGCATCAGGAATTTCGACTCCTGGGCGGTGGTGATCGCAAATAATAAAATCGATGCCCTTTGCTTTCGCATAAGCAACTTTATCAATTGCCTTAATACCGCAGTCTAACGCAACAATAAGGGTAAATTCGTTATCGTGCGCAAAATCGATACCTTTAAAAGACACGCCATACCCTTCGTCGTAACGATCTGGGATGTAGGTCACCACATTCTCTTGCCGTGTTCGCAAATACGAACTCATCAAGGCTACTGAGGTGGTACCATCTACATCGTAATCGCCATACACCATAATATTCTCACCAGTTTCCAAAGCTTTTTCGATACGCGCTACAGCCTTGTCCATATCTTTCATTAAAAACGGATCGTGGAGTTCGCTAAGGTCTGGCCTAAAAAAAGATTTGGCAGCTTCAAAAGTTTCAATCCCACGTTGAATTAATAAACTTGCGGTGAGTTCGTCTACTTGAAGCGCCTCTTGTAAGGCCTTAATTTTATGAGATTCTGGTTTGGGTTTTATGGTCCAACGCATATTTTGTAATCGGAAATAATTTATGTATTAAATGCTAATTCGAAACTCTAAAGAAACGTGTTAGTCAAAATGGTGTACTATCATCGAAGTTGAGATTGTATTAAAGCCTCTCGACTTTAGTTTAGTTTCAGCGATGTTAAGGACCACAAACTGACTATGATGTACGTTAAAATAGAAAACGGATTAATATTTTATGAATTATGAAAATGAGATTGTACTTTCACCTCTGCAAAACGACGGAACATTTCCATAACCCCACAATATTTATCCACCGATAGGGCTACAGCTCTATTTATTTTAGTTTCATTTAAATCGGTTCCGTAAAAATGATAATCTACAGTAACAAGGTGGTAATATTTAGGGTGTTCCTCGGTTAAATGCCCTTCAATTACAATTTTAAAATCGTCTATCTCAACTTTCATCTTTTCCAGCATTGGCGTAATATCTACACCCGAACATCCAGCAAGTGCCGTTAACATTAATGCCTTTGGTCGTAGTCCATCACCTTTTCCTCCATTGTCCTCACCAAGGTCAATAAATACGCTTTTCCCACTCGGATTATCAGATTCAAATTGAACATTTTTTTTCCATTGCGTCGTTACAAGATGTGTCATAATTGCATTATTTTTCGTTAATTGATACTTCAAAAATACGACTAAAATTCAGAATAAAATGCCACTAATAACTCCATTATCCCCAGATCACGACCAAGACACTAAAGAATTAGCTACTTTTTTTAACGAAACACTTGGCTTCTGCCCAAACTCGGTTTTAACCATGCAACGCCGGCCAGCCATTAGCAAAGCTTTTATAAATTTAAACAAGGCCGTAATGGCTAACGAAGGCCGCGTAACTTCTGCTTTAAAACGCCTTATTGCCTGGGTAAGTAGCAATGCCACCGGATGTCGCTACTGCCAAGCACACGCCATTCGAGCTGCAGAACGTTATGGTGCAGAACAAGAGCAACTCGATAATATTTGGGATTACCGTACCCACCCTGCATTTAGCGAGGCCGAACGTGCGGCATTAGATTTTAGTTTGGCCGCATCTCAAGTACCAAATGCCGTAGACGACACTTTAAAAAAGCGACTAAACACCTATTGGGACGAAGGCGAAATTGTAGAAATGCTTGGCGTTATTTCCCTATTCGGCTATTTAAACCGCTGGAACGACAGTATGGGAACCACCCTAGAAAAAGGCGCTATAGAAAGTGGTGAACAGCATTTAGGAAAACACGGCTGGGAAAAAGGTAAACATATTTAAACGGCTTTGGGCGTTCCCCTCTTGGGGCGCGCTTTCCGTTGTATCTTTTATGGTCGAAAAAAAACCATAAAAGGATGTCACTACAATCGCTAACGCAGATAGATTTTCAATTATATAATTTCATGTACTCTTTTTTGTAATTCAGGCACAACTGAAGCTTCGAACCACGGATTTTTCGACATCCAAAATCGATTTCGTGGTGATGGGTGCGGAATGGGAAAATAAGTTGGTAAATACGATTCGAAGTTAGAAACCGTTTCTGTTAAAGTAGTCCCAACTTCAGCCTGTAAATAATATTTTTGAGCATAACTCCCAATTAAAATCACAAGTTTTACATTCGGCATATTATCTAATAACATATTATGCCATTGGGGTGCACATTCGAGTCTAGGAGGCAAATCGCCACTTTTCCCTTTCCCAGGATAGCAAAATCCCATAGGAATAATGGCAAAATTCTTAGTATCGTAAAACTGGTCTTCGCTAACATTTAACCAGGTTCTTAACCGTTTTCCGCTAGCGTCGTTCCAAGGAATTCCGGAGTTATGCACTTTAAGTCCTGGCGCCTGACCCACAATTATAATTTTAGAATCTGGATGCGCCGTAACAATAGGATGCGGACCTAAAGGCAAATTATCTGCACACAGTGTACATTGTTTAATTTCGCTTAGAAGCGCATCCATAGTATCCTTATTTTAACTGCAGTGGATTACCATCAAAATGCAAACCTTCAAACCCAGTTTTCATAAAGTTTCTAATATTTTGGTGTCCCGTGCCTTCGGGATCGTTCAATATATCTTCAGTATAATAACTTCCAAAACAGCTTAAGGTTTCATTTTTAGTGAAGCCCTGTAATTTTGCAAATGCAAACAATTTGCATGATCCAGAATTTTCGCCTGCTTTATTTTCTAATGTACCATTAGTAAAAGCTGTTGGGGTAAACTCGTAAAGATCGTCTATAACCGCCATCGTATCTGCAAAAGTGATAATTTGAGGTGCCTTTTTTAAGGTGTTTTTAAATTCTTCTAATGTCATTTGTTTTAATTTTAATTCTATTTTTTAATCCTCATCCTTCATCATGCTTTTTAAATCACTGCTGTATGAAGGGTAAGTAAACATTTGTTTTTTAAATTCGGAAACTGTCATTTTCTGGCTTATAGCCATAGAAAGTATATTAATAGTTTCATTGGCTTGCGAGCTTAAAAGGTGTGCTCCGATAATTTCATCGGTACGCTCATTTACTAAAATTTTATACGCATAAATGGGGTTATTTTCCTTTTTGGCATTATACCAATGACTCACTTCACCTTTATAAACTCGGATATTCTTATATCGTTTTTCAGCTTCTTCTTCAGAATAGCCAACACTAGAAAGTTTAGGATTGGTAAATACTGTTGAAGGAATACAAGGCACATCAAACGTTTTAGAACCTTCCTTAATGATATTATTTCCTGCCACATAACCTTGTAAACCCGATAAGGGTGTTAAGGGTAACGATTTACTACTTACATCTCCACAAGCATAGATATTAGGGTTAGATACACTTTGTAAATGATCGTTTACTGTTACACCACGTTCATCAAACTTCACATTCGCTTTTTCTAAGTCTAATAAATCTATTGACGGAACGCGTCCGGCGGCATTAAAAGCTTTTCTAGACTTAATAGATTTATCTTTTCCTTTTAAAGTATAATTAACTCTTATATTCTTTTTTAATTTTTCAACAGAAGTCACTTCGGCATTATAGATAAATGTTACGCCTATTGTTTTAAGATAATCGACTAAAGTATCTACTAAAAACGGATCGAAAGCTGTTAAAGATCTTGATCCTCTTTCTATCATGGTGACCTTGCATCCCATAGTGGCCATCATGCAAGCAAACTCCATACCCACATAGCCCGAACCTATAAACGTTGCTGTTTTAGGTATTTTTTTAAAATTAAGAATATCGTCGCTAACCTCTAAATAGGTATTACCATCTATGGGCAATTCTAGCGGCACCATTCCTGTTGCAATAATAAATTTATCGGCAGTAACGTGTTTGCCTTCTACTACAATTTCATTTTCATTTTGAAAAACTGGCGATTGGTGATAATAGGCTATACCTAATTTTGAAAATTTTTCTTCTGTATTTTCTGGGATAACTTTTGTAAACGAGGACTTAAATTTCTGAACCTGTTTCCATTTTATCTTAGGTAATTTAGAAATACCATGTCCCTTTAAAAGCGTAGTTTGACGCAGTAATTCTGTAAATTGCATTAATATTTTTTTAGAATCGCAACCTCTTAGAGCACACGTACCACCAAATTCACGATTATCGGCAATGGCCACTTTCATATTTTGTTTGGCACAAAGTTCTGCAGCTGTTTGGCCAGCAACTCCGGTTCCAATAACAAATACGTCGTAATGTTTCGTGTCTTTCATAATTTTAAGGTTTTAAGGTTACGCTTGCCCGAGTACTAGATGCTTCTTGTTTTGAATTCTAAAAAAAACAAACCAACTGGGCTAAGTTCTAGATAAGAAAAGTATATCAATCCTATCTATATTATTCGTTTTATACGAGGTCTTTTTCATTTTTAAACTCTATAAAACATTTCGAATTTAAATGAATTAAAACGCATAGAAGGTTTGTAACAAAAAAGATTTTGACCCTAATGATTTAGAATAGAAAAACCGAGAAACTTTAGCAGCTACTTTAACTTCCCACCTACTACAATAACAATTTCCCCTTTTGGCGGCTTATTGGTATAATGTTCTAGAACCTCTTTTGCTGTTCCTCTTACCGTCTCTTCGTAAAGTTTAGTAAGCTCTCGAGACACAGATACGGGACGATTTTCACCAAAATACTCGCAAAAATGAGTGAGTGTTTTTATAAGTTTATGTGGCGATTCGTAAAATATAATGGTTCGCGTTTCTTCTGCCAACACTAATAATCGGGTTTGTCTTCCTTTTTTTACGGGCAAAAATCCTTCGAATACAAATTTATCGTTTGGCAATCCGCTATTCACCAAAGCGGGCACAAAAGCGGTAGCTCCGGGTAAGCAGTCGACTTCTATACCATGTTCTACACACGCACGGGTAAGCAGAAATCCTGGATCTGAAATCGCGGGAGTACCAGCATCGCTAATTAATGCAATGGTAGTTCCACCTTTTAATTTATGAATTAACCCTTCAACCGTTTTATGCTCGTTATGCATATGGTGTGATTGCGAAGGTGTACTAATCTCGAAATGTTTTAGTAGTTTTCCAGAAGTACGCGTGTCTTCGGCCAAAATTAAATCGGCTTCTTTTAAAACGCGAATGGCTCTAAAAGTCATGTCTTCCAGATTACCTATGGGTGTTGGAACAATATATAGTTTGCTCATGTGATTGTAATTAAACAGTAGATTTTTATTCCTTTTTCTAAAATTAAAAAGGAAAGTGTTGCCTTAGTTTACCAAAATTTAACAAGACTATTAAAAACTAGAGGAGGCTTAAATTATTTGATAATACTATTTAAATCGTCCTTCAATAATTTGCATAAAACGCTCTTCGAAAACGTCTTTGCCTTCCCAATTGTTATAATCGGTTTTAACAACATTCTGAATTAAATTACTTGCTTCTTCAAAAGTAGTACAGGTATTTATTTGCGAAATAACACGATCGTAATCTTCCTGGCTACCGTCGAATAACTGTTTTATAAAAGCAATTTTATCGTTTAATCCAATATTTAACCCCCCAGATTTTAGCTTATCATTTAGCGATTTTTTTACACTAGAAATCATAGATGGTGTTACCGGTTCAAAAATAGGCGTTTCTTTAAAGTCGGCTGTTATCTCTTCAAAATCGTTTTTCTGATAGGTAGGTTTTTGCACAATCTCTTCAAAAAGAGCATCAATAGCATCACCTTCTTCTGGCATTTGTGCTACGATATCCTTTATTTTTTCCATAACAGGCTCTATAATTTCTTCTTCATCTTCACGATAATTTAAGTCGTTATCGCTTGCATAATCATTAACATCGGGAGCATCAACCACACTATCTGTAATTTGATTATTAAGCACTGTGTCTACCTCATCTATATTTGAAGTATCGTTATCAACTGTAGATTGTGAATCTTGCGGATTAGATTCTAAAAATTTTAAAACAGATAATTTTTCAAAAAGAATAGCTGTTTCTGCATGCAATTGATTGAGATCGTCTTTGCCTTCTAATCTTAAAACCCTAATCGCCACATTCATTAATTCTGCTTCCAACTTCTTCTTCATAACTTTTATATTTTAAACTAATTTCGCCTTTTAATTTTTAATAAATTTACACCGCCCTTATGCAAACGGGAGTTTGCACAATTTTAGTGTTAAAATTACAAAATGTTTCTCGAAAATACAGTAAATCATAAAGAACAATTTGGTTGGATAGAAGTTATCTGCGGATCGATGTTCTCAGGAAAGACCGAAGAATTAATCCGAAGACTAAAACGTGCCCAGTTTGCCAAGCAGCGTGTTGAAATTTTTAAACCCTCGGTAGACATACGTTATAATGAAGATATGGTAGTTTCTCACGATGCTAACGAAATACGTTCTACCCCAGTTCCTGCAGCAGCAAACATTCCTATTTTAGCCGATGGTTGCGATGTGGTTGGCATAGACGAAGCTCAATTTTTCGATGATGAAATTGTTAGGGTTTGTAACGATTTAGCAAATAAAGGAGTGCGTGTTATTGTGGCTGGCTTAGATATGGATTTTAAAGGAAATCCGTTTGGGCCCATGCCCAATTTAATGGCTACTGCAGAATATGTTACTAAAGTTCATGCCATTTGTACTCGCACCGGAAATTTAGCGCAATACAGTTATAGAAAATCACAGAGCGATGCGTTAGTTTTATTAGGTGAAACCGAGGAGTACGAGCCTTTAAGCCGTGCTGCTTACTACAAAGCCTTGCGCAACGATAAAACAAAAAACATAACAATAAACAATCCAGAACACATAGATTCTAAACCTAAAGATACCGATGCCTAAAGCGCAGGAAACCCTTTTAGAAATAGATTTAAAAGCTTTAGAGCACAACTTGGCTTACCTTAAATCTAGAATACAACCCACTACAAAATTTATGGCTGTTGTAAAGGCCTATGCCTATGGAAATGCTGCCGAGGCTATAGCTAAGCATTTAGAAACTTTAGGTGTCGATTATTTTGCAGTAGCCTACACTTACGAAGGCGAACAGTTAAGAACTGCCGGAATTACAACTCCTATTTTAGTGCTTCACCCGCAGGCTATAAGTTTTAATGCCCTTATTGAAAATTGCTTAGAACCTAATTTATATAGCCTAAAAGTATTAAAAGCGTTTATTACTACTGCCGAGAGTTTAAAGCAAACCGATTACCCAATTCATTTAAAATTTAATACGGGTTTAAATCGTTTAGGTTTTTCTGAAGCTGATATTCCGGAAATAATCTCTTTATTAAAAAACACGGCGTCTGTAAAAGTGGTCTCTCTATTTTCTCATATGGCCGCTAGCGAAGATTTAAATGAAAAGCCTTTCACTTTAAATCAAATTGATGCCTTTAATTCTATTTCTGAATTAATTCTGAAACAATTACATTATAAACCGCTGCTTCACATGTGTAACACGTCGGGGATTTTAAATTTTCCTGAAGCGCATTACGATATGGTAAGAAGCGGAATTGGGATGTATGGTTTTGGAAACTCGGAAAAAGAAAATATCCATTTTAAACCAGTAAGCACCTTAAAGACCGTAATTTCTCAAATTCATCATATTCCTGCAGGACAAAGTGTTGGTTACAACCGAGCTTTTAAAAGTGATGCCCCCATAGTTACAGCAACCTTACCCCTTGGCCATGCCGATGGTATTGGAAGAGAATACGGAAATGGAAAAGGTTTTGTTGCAATTAACGGACAAAAAGCGCACATAGTAGGCAATACGTGTATGGATATGATTATGGTAGATATTACAAATATTGACTGCCAAGAAGGAGACGAAGTTATTGTTTTTGGCGATTACCCAACTGCCGAAGAATTTGCAGCCACTGCAAACACCATTTCTTACGAACTATTAACAGGGTTATCGCAACGCATTAAACGCATCATTTTAAAATAATTACAGCTTGTTTTTGATTTTTTTTATATACTTTAGTGATTATTAATCAATCCTAAACTATATGGCATTTTTCAAAGATTTTAAATCCTTTCTATTTAAAGGTGACATAATAAACCTTGCAACAGCAGTTATTGTAGGTGGTGCATTTGGTAAAATTGTAAGCTCGTTTACTAAAGATATTTTAATGCCGCCCATAGGTATGTTATTGGGCGATGTTAATTTTACAGAATTAAAATATGTATTAAAATCAGCTTCTACCAACGCTGCAGGCGAGGCTGTACCAGCCGTTGCTATTAATTACGGAAATTTTATTCAGGTTATTATAGATTTCATAATTATAGGGTTTTGCATTTTTATGGTGTTAAAAGCTTACGAGAGCACAAAGAAAAAAGAAGAAGAAGCTCCTGCACCTCCAGCGGGTCCAACACAAGAAGAATTGTTAGCAGAAATTAGAGATTTACTTAAAAAGTAAAATCTGTTAATTATTTAACAAATTGTTATTTGTTGTTAAATACCCTTGGTTTAAAGTCATTAAGGCTATTTTTTAAATTTATAATACTTAGTTTTGTTAAAAATAACAAGACTCATTTAAACTAAAATTATATAATGAAAGTAGCTGTAGTTGGCGCCACGGGTATGGTTGGCGAAGTAATGCTTAAAGTTCTAGCAGAACGTAATTTTCCATTAACAGAATTAATTCCTGTTGCCTCAGAACGTTCTGTAGGTAAAACAATTTCTTATAAAGGTAAAGATTATAAAGTTGTAGGTTTAGCAGACGCCGTAGCCATGAAACCGGATGTAGCGTTATTCTCTGCTGGAGGGGATACTTCTCTAGAATGGGCTCCTAAATTTGCAGAAGCAGGTACAACTGTTGTAGATAATTCTTCGGCTTGGAGAATGGATCCTTCTAAAAAATTAATCGTTCCAGAAATTAATGCTAACGAATTAACAAAAGACGATAAAATTATTGCAAACCCAAATTGCTCTACCATACAATTAGTTATGGCTTTAGCTCCGCTTCATAAAAAATATAAAATGAAACGTGTTGTGGTGTCTACTTACCAATCGGTATCTGGTACAGGTGTAAAAGCTGTAAAACAACTAGAAAACGAGATTGCTGGTATAGATGGAGAAATGGCTTATCCTTACCCTATCGGAAGAAATGCATTACCTCATTGCGATGTGTTTTTAGATAATGGTTATACTAAAGAGGAAATGAAATTAGCTAAAGAACCTCAAAAAATATTAGGAGACTCTTCGTTTTCTGTTTCTGCTACTGCTGTAAGAATCCCTACTGCTGGTGGACACTCAGAATCTGTAAACGTAGAATTTGAAAATGATTTTGATTTAGCCGATGTGCGAAAACTGCTAAGTGAAACTCCAGGTGTAGTGGTTCAAGATAATACAGATACCAATACCTACCCTATGCCAATTTACGCCCATGATAAAGATGAGGTATTTGTAGGACGTATTAGACGAGATGAAACTCAAAGTAACACATTAAATATGTGGATTGTTGCCGATAACTTACGTAAAGGTGCTGCCACAAATACCATTCAAATCGCTGAATATTTACTAGCGAACAAGATACTTTAAGTAAACCCTAAAAATATCTTAAAAAAGCCCGTAAGTTTAAACCCTTAGGGGCTTTTTATATATTTTTACCCTCCTAAAACACTTAACGTATGAAAAAACTAATAGCCTCCCTAGTTGTATTAACCTTTTTAAGTTCATGTAAAAACGAGCAAGAACTTAAAAAAAACAATAATCAAATAGTGAACTATCCAATTACAAAAACTATAGACACTGTCGACACCTACTTTGGTACAGAAGTAAAAGATCCGTATCGCTGGTTAGAAGACGACAGAAGTGCTGAAACAGAGGCTTGGGTTAAGGAAGAAAATAAAATAACTTTCGATTATTTAAACAAAATTCCATACAGAAATGTCATCAAAGAACGTTTAACAACGCTTTGGAATTACGAAAAAATTGGAACTCCCTTTAAGGAAGGCGATTATAATTATTTCTATAAAAACAACGGACTTCAAAATCAGAGTGTAGTTTATAGAACAAAAGGTGATGATAAAACAGAACACGTTTTTCTAGATCCGAATACCTTTAGCGAAGATGGTACAACCTCTTTAGACGGTTTATCCTTTTCTAAAGATGGAAGTTTGGCGGCGTATTCTATTTCTGAAGGAGGAAGTGACTGGAGAAAAATTATTGTTTTAAATACAGAAACCAAAGAAATTACAGAAGATACTTTAATTGATATTAAATTTAGCGGTATGTCTTGGAAAGGCAACGAAGGTTTCTATTATTCTAGTTACGACAAGCCTAAAGGCAGCGAATTATCGGCTAAAACAGATCAGCATAAAGTCTATTATCATAAAATTGGAACAAAACAAAGCGATGACGCGCTTATTTATGGGGGGACTCCAGAAGAAAAGCACCGTTATATTTATGCCAATGTTACCGAAGATGATAAGTATTTAATTATTTCACCAAGGGTGTCTACATCTGGAAACAAATTATATATTAAAGATCTTACTAAACCTAACAGTAAACTTATCCCAATTTTAGAAGACACGAATAGCACTTCTCATATTATAGATAATATTGGTAGTAAACTTTTTATTGTTACCAATTTAAACGCTCCAAACAAAAGAATAGTTACCGTAGATGCATCTAATCCGACTCCAGAACATTGGGTTGATTTTATTCCTGAAACAGAGCATGTTTTAAACCCTTCTACAGGTAGTGGCTATTTCTTTGCCAATTATATGGTAGATGCCGTATCGCAAGTTAAACAATACGATTACGACGGAAAATTAGTTAGAGAAATAGAGCTTCCAGGTGTAGGATCTGTTGGAGGTTTTTCAGGAAAAAAAGAGAATAAAACGCTTTATTATACCTTCTCGAACTACATAACACCTTCCACAAGTTTTGCTTTTAACCCAGAAACAGGAGCGTCTAAAGTCTATGTAAAACCAAAAGTAGATTTCGATCCAAATCAATACGAAAGCAAACAAGTATTCTATAAGTCGAAAGACGGAACAAAAGTTCCTATGATTATTTCTTATAAAAAAGGAACAGAACTTAACGGAAAGAATCCTACCATTTTATATGCTTATGGCGGATTCAACATTAGTTTAACGCCTGGATTTAGTATCGCAAATGCTGTTTGGATGGAAGAAGGCGGAATTTACGCGGTACCTAATTTACGTGGTGGTGGAGAATATGGTAGAGCATGGCATGATGCAGGAACTAAAATGCAAAAACAAAATGTGTTTGATGACTTTATAGCTGCTGCCGAATA